>CAYZFU010000086.1:3455-12820 GCA_964477725.1 uncultured Halopseudomonas sp. | reverse complement strand
GGTCAGCGAGTTGTTACGCCCCTTGCGATGGGTACGGCCAATGGGATGGATTGGCGGAAAATAGAGTACGTCGAAGCCCATCGCGGCGATGTCCGGCAAGCGATCCATGACGTCGCGGAAGGTCCCGTGTCGCTCCGGATCGTTGGTCACCGACCGTGGGAACAGCTCGTACCAACTGGCGAACTCGGCCTGGATACGCTCGACATCCAATGGATAGAGGTCGCTACGCACCACATGCGGGTGGCCTTCTCCAGCGCGAACGATGCGGCGCAGCTCGAGATCAAGGACGGCATACACCCGCTCGTCCAGGCTACCTCCCGCGAAGAGGCGTTGGATCACTGACTCGATCTTGCCGCGATTCTCCGGCGACGCGTTTTCCAACGCCTCTTTAAGCAGCGCTTCGCCCTCCCTCAGCTCGAGTTCTACCGGCACACCGGCAGCAAATTTTTTCTCGAGTTCGTCGCAAAAGGTGGCAAACACATCGACCCAGGCCTCGATGGCGAAGACCAGACGCCCGGCCTCGCCAGGGATGAACTCGGCGTGCCAGCGGTCATGACCGAGACTTTCCAGCGGCTCGGCTTGCCAAGTATCCGACTCGACGGACCGCCAGAGCAGGTTACCGGCGAGCTTGTCGTGACCATCTGAGAACACGATGGCATCAACCTTCACGGCGCGCCCTACCGTTGCTTTTGCAGCGAAGCGGCCGTTCTCGACGACCGGCGATACGGACTCGATGGCCAGACGCGGCAGGCGTACGGCCTGCTCGACCGACAGCCCCTCGGGTGTGGCGTGAAACGAAACAGCTCGGGTTGGCTCGGACATGGCCTTCAGTTCCTCGGAATCGTTGCGTTGCTGAAGCGAAGGCCGGCGCGAGGCCGGCTCGATGTTTACCCGTTGATGACGCTGCCACCATTGACGTGCAGGACCTGGCCGCTCATGTAGCTGGAATCCTCACTGGCAAGATAGACGTAAGCTGGCGCAACTTCGGCGGGCTGGCCCGGCCGTCCCATGGGGGTGTTGCTGCCGAAGCTCGCGACCTGCTCCTCGGTGAACGTGGAAGGGATGAGTGGCGTCCAGATCGGCCCGGGCGCAACGCCGTTGACACGGATTCCACGGGAGGCGAGATTGATCGACAACGAGCGCGTAAAACCCACGATCGCGCCCTTGGTCGATGAGTAATCGATCAACATCGGGTTGCCCTTGTAGGCGGTGACCGATGTCGTATTGATGATGCTCGCGCCTTCCTGGAGGTGAGGCAGGACTTTCTGGGTCAACTGAAACATGCCGAGGATATTGGTGCGGAAAGTGTGCTCCCACTGTTCGGCGGTAATGTCCTCGAACTGCTTCTGCGGGTGCTGCTCGGCTGCGTTATTCACCAGAATGTCGATCTTGCCCCACTTTCGCATGGTTTCATCAACGACGCGCTGGCACAGGTAATCGTCGATCACGTCGCCCGCGAAATAGAGCATCTCGCTACCGCAAGCCTCGACCTGGCGACGGGTTTCTTCGGCGTCGGCATGTTCTTCCAGATACACCATGACCACCAGAGCCCCTTCCTTGGCGAAATGAATGGCGACAGAACGACCGATTCCGCTATCAGCGCCTGTGATCAACGCGACCTTGCCAGTCAGTTTTCCGGCGGGACGATAGCTTTCGCGGAAGTAGATCGGTTCCGGGTCCATCTTGTATTCCCGTCCCGGACGATGATTCTGATGCTGCGGTGGTAGCGTTTCTTCAGACATGCTCGCCTCCAAATAACAAGTGGGGTGTGCTGGGTGTGACAGAGCCGTCGAAACATTGGTTCCGGCGTATCGGACCGCTTGCGTCAGGCCACGCGCCCCCCCTCCTCAGTCGTCGTCTGGAGGCTTCGCTCCGATGGTGCGCCACATGCTGGCGGTGATCCGTTGCCGGTTGGCGTACCCCGACCATGGATCCGAACTCAACGCGTCGAGCCGCTCTCCGAGATTGTCAACCGTCCATTGAGAAGCGGCCTTCAGCGCACCGAGCTCGTCGCGGCGGATGGGAACCGACACCGGCAGACCGGGCCGCGCACGCACCGAGTAGGCGGCGACTGTGCTGGCTCCGCGCTGGTTGCGCAGGTAATCGATGAAAATCTTCCCGACGCGGTTCTTCGGCCCCATGGTGGCGGTCAGTCGATCCGGCTGGCGAGCACAGGCGAACTCCGACACCGCGCGGGCGAAGGCCTTGGCGTGATCCCACCCGTGAAAGCGGCCAAGCGGTAAGACGATATGCATGCCCTTGCCGCCGCTGGTCTTGAGGAAGGCGTCGAGCTGCAGCTTGTCGAGAATGTCGAGAACGAAGGCCGTGGCGTCGAGCATTCGCTGCCAGGGTAGTTCCGGATCAGGGTCCAGATCGAAGACCAGATGATCCGGTCGCTCGATTCGGTCAGTCGTGGCGCCCCAGGTGTGAAACTCCACCGCGCCCATCTGCACCGCGCCGACCAGGGCCTTCTGCGTGTCGATTTCCATCAACGGCGGATGGGCTGGATCGAGCGATTGATCGAGATGCTTGATATCCGGGATGGCCAGCCGCCCGGCGTGCTTCTGAAAGAACTGCTCGCCCTCGATACCTTCCGGAGCGCGCAGAAGAGAGACGGGACGATTATCCAACCCGGGGAGAATCCAGTCCGCCACACGGCAGTAGAACCGTGCCAGGTCGATCTTGTGCAATCCGCTTTGCGAGTCGATCACCCGCTCCGGACTGGAGACCGAAACATCCGCCACGTCGATCCGCCCGGATGACCGCTTGCCGGCGCTGCGCCCGCCGCGGCTGCGCGGCTTCGCTGTTCGAGCCGCTTCAGCAGCCATGGCTTACCTCTCGCTGGACGCAAGGCACCGGTGTCACCCCCCCGATGCCTTTTTGCGCGTACCGGAGGTTTTCGTTGCCGGCTTGGCGGAAGATTTGCCCCCCGATTTGCCGCTGTTCTTCGAGTCCCCTGAGGAGCCGCCGGCCTTGCCCCCTTTCGCCGCCGGCTTGCCGGCCAGGCTGCGCTTGAGCAGCTCGGTAAGATCGGTAACATTGGACGCGCGCCGCTCTTCGGGCCCGGTCTCGTCCTTGTCGACCGACTCGATCTCGCCTTTCTCGGCCTTCTCTTCGACCAGTTCCATGATGCGATCCTGGAAATTGTCGCGATATTCCTCTGGCTGCCAGGCGGTAGTCATATCGTCGACCAGGCGCGTAGCCATGTCCAGTTCACCCTTGGACAGCTTCACATCCTTTACCGCGTCGGTCAGGTCCAGGTAATCCAGACCGCGAACCTCGGACGGCCAGCGGAGCATGACCAGCATCAGCGCATCGTCGAATGGCATCAGGGCCGCGAGTTGCTGACGGGTACGCACCACCACGTTAGCCAGAGCCACTTTGCCGGTCTTGACCAGGGTTTCGCGAAGCAGCGCGTATACCTTCTCGCCACGTTTGTCTGGCGCGAGAAAGTACGGTTTCTCGATATTCGGCAAAGGGATCTCGTCGCTCTCGACGAAAGCGAAAATGTCGATGGTCTGGGTCGCCTTCGGGTGCGCCGCGCGGATTTCGTCGTCGCTCAACACAACGTACTGGCCGCGCTCGTATTCAACACCCTTGACGATGTTGTCCCGGTCGATTTCCTCGCCGGTGGCCTTGTTGATGCGCTTGTAGCCGACCGGGTCCATGCTGCGCTTGTCGAGCCAGTCGAAATTCACGCCCTGCGAGGACGTGGCCGATACCAACCCGACCGGTATGTGCACCAGCCCGAAACTGATCGCGCCCTTCCAGATTGACCGTGGCATAGCCGTTCACCTGTTCAGAACTGTCTACGGATGACTCGGCCGCGGCGGCAAAAGTTTCCGCAGCTGCCCTCGCTTCAATGGTTGGTCTTGTCGGTACGCTGAAACAGCAGCGGGAGGATATGCAACACGATCAAGGCGAGGCCGGTACTGACCAATGCTGTCGCTTCCTTGCCCAATCCGACGGCGACGCCGATCGCTGCGGTAAACCAGATGCCCGCAGCCGTGGTCAGACCGCGCACGCTGCTCAGATGCTCGCCCTTGATGATAGTACCGGCGCAGAGAAAACCGATGCCCTGAATGATGCCCTGCACCACGCGGCTCATCGCATCGTCCATCGCGCCGGACATGTCTGCCGCCACGACAAACAGACAGGCACCCAGACACACCAGCATGTGGGTGCGCAGCCCGGCCGCCTTGCCCTGCTGCTCGCGCTCGAAGCCGAGTATGCCGCCAAGCACGGCAGCAAATAGCAATCGCAAGGTCATTCTGGTCGCCTCTTCCACATCACTCAGATCCGAAAATTCGTTGGTCGTGGTGGCGAGAATGATTTCCCAATTGCTCATGGTTGGCTCCTTGCTCGGTTGCCTGCGCGGTATCAGCCGTGTGACATCCGCCACTTGAAAGAGTTTTTGCGGCAAGCGGCAGCACGCTGCCGCTCCCTTCGCCTCGCACCGCACACAACGGAACTAAACAGCGGGTTCAGTGGGTCTACAGAGGCACACGCAGCAGTACCCGGAGACCGCACATGTCGAAAAAGCATTTTTTTCTTGTGGGATACATCCTCGATAACGACCCGCGTTCGATGGAGCTCGAGCTGGATCAGGACACCCTCTCCGATGATCAGGCGCGCGAATACATCCGCTCGCAGAATCCGACCGCGAACGACCAGCACATCACCGATATTCGAGTCACCGAGATCCAGAAGCCCAAGGATCAAAGCAACGATCCGGGACACAATCTGCAGCACTCCGATCTCTGAGCGGCAATCCGCCGCGTCACCGGCAGCGCGACAGGACGACAGGACGACAGGCATAGCGACACATGAAGGAGTATAAATGCGCGCGCTGACCTACCACGGCCATCATGACGTACGCATAGAAACGGTCGACGACCCGGTCATTCAGCAGCCCGACGACATCATCATCAAGGTGACGACCGCAGGTATCTGTGGGGCTGACTTGCATCTCTACCGGGGCAAGAACTCGCCGATGAAACTCGGCGACATCCTGGGCCAGGAATTCATCGGTGAAGTGGTGGAAACCGGCCCTGAAGTAACCCGCGTACGTAAGGGCGACCGTGTCGTGGTGCCTTCTGTCATTGCCTGCGGCAGCTGCTTTTTCTGCAAGCGCGGTCAGCACGCCGCCTGCGAAACCACTGCCATACGCGATGCTGGCGGTCACGACAGCGACATCCCGCCCAGAGCGGCGTTGTTCGGCTTCGGTCATGCACACGGAGCGGTACCCGGCGGACACGCCGAATATGTCCGCGTCCCCCACGGTAACGTCGGACCCAGGCCCATCCTCGACTCGCTTACCGACGAACAGGCCATTTTTCTCGGAAGCAGCCTGCCGGCCGCTTACCAGGCTGCGGCCGAAGCCGGTATTGGCGCCGGCCACAGCGTGGCGATCTTCGGTGCCGGGCCGGTGGGCCTGCTGGTGGCCGCCTGCGCCCGAATGCTTGGCGCGAAACAGATATTCGTCATAGACCATCACCAGTACCGTCTGGCTTTCGCCGAGGAACACTACGACGCCTATACCATCAACTTCGATGAGGTAGACACGCCGGAGCAGGCGATCATCGAACGCACAACAGGTCATCGGGGCGTCGACACGGTCATCGACGCAGTGGGCTTTGAGGCCAAGGGCAGCACACTCGAAACCGTACTCAGCAAAATCAAACTGGAGCCCGGCAGTAGCATTGCGCTACGTCAGTGCCTGGCCGCGGTGCGACGGGGCGGACACGTCAGCATCCCCGGCGCGTACTGGGGCACCACCTCGAATGTCGCGCTTACCGAAGCATTCGATAGAGGTGTCACGCTGACGATGGGCCAGGCCCACGTCCATCCCTATCTGAGCGAGCTGCAAGAGCACGTTGCCAAGGGAGCGCTGCAGCCGGAAAAGATCATCAGCCATGCCATGTCCCTCGAGGAAGCGGCAGCCGGCTACCTGATTTTTGACCGAAAGGAGGAAGAGTGCCGCAAGGTCATATTGCGGCCATAACGTAATGGAAATCTACGTCGTACATGGAACAAGGAGACGATCGTGAGCCCGGAAAGCTACGTTCTACTACTGATTTCCTGCTGGCTGCTTCTGGCCAGTGCGCTGCTCTGGGGAATGCTGCGCATCGCCCGTCGTCATTACCCCGTCGAGGAAAACCATGAGCAGGCGGTAGAACCGGAAAGCGCCGAGCCGCTCGTGACCGGACGGTCGCAATGTCCGCTGCGCAAACCCCGTGAGCTGCCGCAGATGACTCCAGGGCTTTTTACCCGGACGTTCGATCCTTCGCGCCGCGCCCGCTGCTGAAAACAGACTGAAGAGAGCCGCGGCGACCTGTGCCGGGGCCTTAGTTTCAGGCCCGCGCCGACCCGGTGGGAGCATGCCTGAGCCCAGCACCCAGCAGCAGCCGGACGGTCTGATTGCTGATATTCCGGCATAGCACGCTTGGCAATTGGCCATCGGTCGGACGATGACTGAATAATTCCCTGTTTAAAACAGATTGGCTTGCTTACAATCGATCCCACTGCTATCAAGTACGAATCACTCGATGTTGCGGAGCACGGACAGGTTGCCGGACGACTCGCCTGATCGAGAGCAAGCAGTACCAGCGAGACCACCTCCGGTCGTTTGTCATGCTTAGTTGCCACAATGAGCAAACAGCTATTGGCGGCGTATCAGGCTGCGATCCAGCCTTAAATGCACCTGGCACTAGGAAACAACATGAGAAAGTCTGCTCTGTATCCAGAGGATATCGAACGTATTCTCAATGCGACCATGGAAGTAGTGAGCAACCAGTGCACTGTCGAGTCGGACGGCACGTTGACGGTCCAGCTACGCTGCCGGGACGAAACCCTGACCGTGGCAGGCATCAAACCCGTTGAATTTCACAACGCCGAAGCCGTCCAGCGCCTCGCATTGAGCCTGCTGGATGAACTCGAAGCGACATCCACCCTGGGCGGGCCAGTGCTGACAACCGTCGAGGCCCGACGAGAAGAAGTCTGAGTGTACCGGGCGAATTCATCGCTCGGTCGTCCGGACCGCTTCTCAGCCCTTGCTGTGATCCGGTGACTCCGGCGCCTCGGCCATGCCTCTCGGCCCGAAGCGGCCCCACAATATCCAACCGATAACCGGTAGCAACACGATCACCAGCGCCCATCCCACTTTGGCCTGCTGGCTTTTACGGCTTTTCGAAATACTGGTCAGCAACCACAGGTCAATACAGATGACCAGCAGTGCAGCAATGGCGATCAGCAATCCCGGTTCCATGTTCTAGCCCCCGATTCTACGTATCTAGAATTTATGTCTCCCTCCGCGCGGCAGAGTTCCTGTCGAGCTCCAAATGCCTCGGCCATTCATCTGCACGGCTGAACTAGCCGATGCATAGCCAGTCGTTATTCTTAAACGCATCATTATCGGAGGTAACTGCCATGCCACGCGGAAGCAAGGAGAAGTACACCGAGAAGCAGCAGCGCAAGGCCGAACACATCGAGGAAAGCTACGAAGACAAAGGAGTGCCGGAAAAAGAAGCCGAAGCCCGAGCATGGGCCACGGTCAACAAACAATCCGGCGGCGGCAATCGATCAGGTGGTTCGGGCCAGAAGAAGAGCGCGTCGGCCAAGCATCGCGACGCCAGTCAATCTGCCCGGCGCGCAGTCAAAACCAAACGCGGCGAACCACGCCCGGATCGTTCACTGGAGTCCGAGACCAAGGAGGAGCTGATGCGCAAGGCGCGAGCCAGGAATATCAGCGGACGCTCCAGCATGCGCAAGCAAGAGCTGGTCGATGCACTGAAAAAGGCGTCCTGATTCATCCATTTTCGAGGAGGACTTCATGAGTAAAGTTCGTATGTTGGCGATGGGCCTGGTTACCTTGGGTGCCGCAGCAGCGGCCTATCGCGTCGTGGCCGAGCGCAAGTACTTCGGCCCTGCCCGCTTCATCGACGCGGCATCCGCCAAGGGCATTGGCGAGATCGAGGCCGCACGTCTGGCGCTGCAGAAAGGCCAATCGGAGTTGGTGAAGCAGTTCGCCCGGCAAATGATCGAGGAGCACACCGCGATCAACCGTGACTTGCGTCAGATCGCTCGTAACAAGGGTTACGAAATGGCCGACGAAGCGGACATGCTGAGCAAGACGGAAGAGCTGTTGCTCAACCTCCGCGAATCGACAGCATTCGACCGCTCGTATCTGAAGCACCAGATCGCCAGCCACGAACATGCAGTGTCGCTATTTCGTCGAGCTGAAGGCTTTGATGATTTCGACGTCAGCAATTTTGCGATGAAGACCCGACCCAAACTGGAGCACCATCTGAAAATGGCCAAAGACATTCTGACAGACTCCGAGCAAGGCTCGACCAGCAACATCGACGCGCAACAGAACAACGGCTCGTCCTCCTCCACCCAGGGCGCATCAACCAGTGCTACTGGCGCTGCACCCGATAAGGATGTGGCTGCTGGCACTGCCAATAGTTACGCGAGCAGCGACATCGGCGGTACGACCCATGCCAACAGCGGGCCGAATCCAGGCGGTGGCATGCCGCCAAATTCCGCTGCGGGCAGCTCGACGGGAAGCACTCAGCCCGGCCCAGCAGACAGCCCCACCAGCGTGCCAGGCAGCCCGGCCAAGGGGCCATCGGATAATGCATCGCGCAACCTGCCCGGCCACACCGGCGGCGAGCGCTAACCTCCCTGAGCGAGCGCAGGGGCGTGCAGTATCCGGTCCGGATTGGAGTAGATATTGAAGCGCCCTTCGCGCAGGAAGCCTACCAACGTGATGCCGGCTTCTTCGGCGAGCTCCACGGCATAACTGCTCGGCGCGGATATCGCGCAGACGATGATGGCGCGGGCCATCACGCATTTCTGGATCAATTCAAAACTGGCACGGCCACTCAATAGTACGATGCGGTTGCTCAGCGGCAGTCGCTGCGACAGCAATGCCCAACCGTTCAACTTGTCCATGGCGTTATGCCGCCCGACGTCCTCGCGCACCGCCTCAAGCTCACCACCCAGCGAAAACAGGGCCGCCGCATGCAGCCCGCCGGTCCGATCGAACACCGCCTGGTGCTGCCGCAGCCGAGCAGGGAGGGTCGCCAACAGCTCGGCCGAGACTTGCGGGCCTTCAGGCAAAGGCGGCAGCCCGCGCATCGACTCCAGATTCAATTTGCTCTTGCCGCACACGCCGCAGGCACTGGTGGATAGTGACGAGCGCTGCAGCACCTGGCCCTGCTCGGCTCCCTCGCCCGCCAACACGACCTGAATCACATCCGGTTGGTCGACGAGCTGCGCCAGCGTATGAAAATCAGCCGGGTGGCGCACCAGTCCTTCGCTGAGTAACAGCCCGGCCGCCAGCTCGCGGTCATGTCCCGGCG
>CAYZFU010000086.1:0-3445 GCA_964477725.1 uncultured Halopseudomonas sp. | reverse complement strand
GCGTGCGCATGGTTATGACCGGATCGGCGCCCGCGACGCGAATCTCGAGCGCCCGCTCCACCGCCACCCGATCATCTCTGGCGCTGAATGCGTTGCCCTGCATCGAGACGACCTCCACCTCGATGGCACTGTGTACCGGCGAAGCGGCTACGAAATCGGCGGACATGGGCGTCTCCTGCAATGGCTATGAGATTCAGACGACCCGGGCGCAGCGAAGTTCGCCGTACGCCTGTGGCGAGTCCACATGTGCGCCGACGGCGACGCCGTACAGATCGGCGCCAACTGCGATGCGATCTTCAAACGGTTCATGCGTGCCATCGGCTGCACGGATCTTGCCGACGCTTCCGACCTGAACGACAACGCCGGGCGCGATACCCGGCGCGACGAGCTTTACGCAGTCAGCGACAGCTGGGCAACGTCGCTACCGCTACAAGAGGTGCTCGACATCCTGGAGGCGGCGGAGGTCCCAGCCAGCGGCATTTACTCGGTTGCGGACATGTTCCGCGATTCGCAGTTTCTTCCTCGGGACTTGCTCATACAGGGACAACTGCCAGATGGGGAAAGGGTTCAGCATGCCAGGCATCGTATTCAAGTTGTCGGAGCGACCCGGAACCGCCAACCGGAGCGGGTCAGCGTCGGGCGAACCTACCCATTCGGTTCTCGCCGAGACGGGCTTCGATGGAGGTCAGATTGCAGCGTTGCGCCAGGCCGGCGCGATCTGAAGAGTTCGAGCAGACTACGAGAGGCGGGAGGAGAAATCCAAGCGAAGATTCAAGCGGGCGGCGCCGTGTTCTGCACAATCACGACGCGACCGCATACCGATGGCGCTTACGCGCCGCCGTGCTGGCTGATCAACGAAAGCCCAGGAAGGACAGAATAGCCAGGACGATCACGACTGCGCCGACGATGTAGACGATGTTATTCATAGGTTTCGACCTCTCTGCGTTATTGGATACAGAATCGCCTTGGCGACTCCGGCAACGGGCCTGCTCCCCCTTGGGTCAATCAGGCCCGTTGCCTCGTTGGACATCACTTATCGCAAAAAATTTATATCGATATGCATCTGCGTGGCAGTGGTGGCCCGGGGAATCATTCTCCACCCATGCACAGGTATTTGATTTCGGTGTATTCATCGAGTCCGTGACGCGAACCTTCGCGACCCAGGCCAGACTCCTTGACCCCTCCGAACGGCGCGGCGGCATTGGATATAGCGCCTTCGTTGATGCCTATGATGCCGGCCTCCAGACCATGGGCTACCCGCCAGACACGATGGATGTCCTGGCTATAGAAATAGGCGGCCAGGCCATACGGCGTGTCGTTGGCAATCTGCAGGGCCTGCTCCTCGGTATCGAAGCGCATCACCGCTGCCAGCGGGCCGAAGGTTTCTTCATCGCAGACCTGCATATCCGCGCTGACATCGGTCAGCAGCAGCGGGTGCACGAAATTGCCTTCGTCAGTGGATGGCTCCGGGCCGCTGACGCGAATGGCGCCCTTGTCGATGGCGTCGTGGTAATGGGCATGCACCTTCCTCACCGCCTCGTGATTGATCAGCGCCGACTGATTCACGCCCTCTTCTAAGCCATCGCCGACCTTGAGATCGGTCATGGCCTGGGCCAGGGCCGAAACGAAGCGATTGTGGATGCCCGATTGCACCAGAAAGCGGTTCACGCAGACGCAGGTCTGCCCGGTATTGCGAAACTTGCTGGCCATGGCCCCGGCCACAGCCTTGTCGATATCCGCATCGTCGAACACGATGAAGGGCGCGTTACCGCCGAGCTCCAGGGAAATCTTCTGGATGTGCTCGGACGCCTGCGCCATCAACTCCCTGCCTACCGGAGTGGAGCCGGTGAAACTCAGTTTGCGCACGATCGGGCTGCTGGTGAATACCTTGCCGATGGCACTCGACTTGCCGGTGACAACATTGAATACCCCGGCTGGAATACCGGCTTCTTCGGCGAGCAGCGCCATCGCCAGCGCGGTGTAAGGCGTGGCATTGGCCGGCTTGACGATCATCGAGCAACCCGCTGCCAGGGCCGCCCCCGCCTTGCGGGTGATCATGGCGGCAGGGAAATTCCAGGGTGTGATCGCTGCCGTCACGCCAACCGGTTCGCGGATCACCACGATATGCTGGCCCGGCTTGGCACCGGGAATCGTTTCTCCGTACATGCGCCGCGCTTCCTCCGCATACCAGCGTATGAACGAAGCGGCGTAATCGACCTCGCCGCGGGACTCGGCCAATGGCTTGCCCTGCTCCAGCGTCATCAGTACGGCTATATCTTCCTTGTGCTCGCGCAGCAGGTCATACCAGCGCAGCAGTAGGTCTGCTCGCTCCTGAGCGGTGCGCGCCCGCCAGGCGATGAAAGCGGTCTGCGCGGAATCGATGGCAAAGCTGATCTCTGCATCCGACAGCAGCGGTACGGTGCCGATGACGTCGCCATTGGCCGGGTTGTCGACGGGAATGGTCGCACCGTCACGCGCGTCCACCCACTCTCCGTTGATATAGCATTGCTGGCGGAACAAACGTGGCGAACTCAAGCGAGAAAGTGACATGTAGCCTCCTGTCGGGATGCATGCATAAGACGTTACGAAGCGAGGCAGGCGCCTGGTCAGGCAGCCTGGCAGGCCAGCGGTTTCCCAATGGACAACGTCAACCGAGGTTTATTCGGGTGCGAATAAGCCGGCCCCAGGGCGAGGATGGCGGAGCGTTCCAGGCGTGTTCATGCAGCCATGTCAACGATATCGAATCCTTCGCCAGACGGCTCTGGTCGTCGCTGGAGATGGCCTTGGGTCCCTTGTCCAGGCATTCATGGCAAAGCTGCTCGAGACGTTCCCGTCGGGGTCCGCGTCGGCAATTGCGCGCAAGTGAGGCATGCAGAAGATTGATGCGCGGGTTCAGGATCGCCTCGCAAAATGCCGGATAATCAGCATCGAGTCGATCCAGCGGCCGCCCGGTAACCAGGTCATCGACCAGCGGCGAGCCGTCAATCTCCTCCGGGACGGCAAGCCAGCGACGCTTGCGCAACCAGTCGCCTGCCGCGACGCCGCTGAGCAGGACGAAAATCGGCGCGGCAAAGATAAGCGGCAAGGCGACCGGCAGGGACCATACGAAAAACATCGGATCGAGCCAGAGCGCGAACAGAGCCCAGCCAAGCGCCAGCAAGGTGCCCATCGCCTGGTTCAGGAGCGCATTTCCCCAGCTCAGCTCCGCCGTCCGGTTCTGACCGGCCCACTTCAGGGTGACGTTGAAAAGTGCCTCCACGACGTAGCGAGACTGGGTCAGCATGCGGATCGGCGCGAGCAGGGCTGACACAAGCATTTCCACCAGCACGCTACCAAGCAGTCTGCCTCCCCCGCCATAGAGTCGTGTCCGACGCTTGAGCATGACATCCAGCGCGGCGAGCAGCTTGGGCAGAAAGAGCAGCGTGAAGGTCAGACTAACCAGCAC
>CAYZFU010000085.1:8462-13049 GCA_964477725.1 uncultured Halopseudomonas sp. | reverse complement strand
GCAATCATTGAAACTCGGCGTTGAATCATAGGTACGCGCCATCCAGTGGATGAAAGCGCCCATCACGACGACACCTGCAAGCATGGCAATATAGGACAGCACGGTCATGTACATCGCGCTGGCCTGGGTCAATCGCACCGGCTCGATGGTACCGATGGACCAGCCAACCTGAGTGGTGCCGATGTAGGCCGAGACTACCGGGATGGCAGCGAGCACCAGAACGTGCACGAGATACATGGGACCGATAGAGCGGTCTTCGCCCTTGATATCCCGCCATTCCTGGCCCGGATGGGTGAAAAGTCCCACAACGTGATGGATCATGTCTGACCTCCTGATTATTATTCTCGCCCCGCAGCGCAAGTCGCGACCCGCACGGGCCAGGGCTGTGACGGAATGTCGCATGCCCACGCCATGACTATAGTCAAAAACGGTAACGGGAAAACCCGGTCAGTTAGGTTGATTGGCGACTTCAGCGCGGACGCTAATAGCGTTCCAGAATTAGCATCGCGGCGTTGATGGCTTGCACCTGCTCTGTATCGCCGCCTCTGTCCGGATGGTGTCGACTGACCAGCTGGCGATAACGTTTCTTGATCGCTGCGCTGTCGGTCGGGTCCGTCAATCCGAGAACATCCAGAGCAGCCGCTACTTCCCGATCAGCGACACGACTACCTCGCCAGAAATCATCGAGTAACGCTTGCACATCCTCCGCGTGGGTAGTCGCCCACTGAGACCAGTCCAGATAATAACTACGCAGTGGATCGTTACGAGCGAGCCCGGGTACGCCCGGCTGACGAGGTTCGATTGCTATCCGCAATGCATGAATTTGCAGTTGCCGGCCGGAGGTAACCAGCGCATCGGAGACCCGGT
Source organism: uncultured Halopseudomonas sp. (assembly GCA_964477725.1). Classification (GTDB taxonomy): domain Bacteria; phylum Pseudomonadota; class Gammaproteobacteria; order Pseudomonadales; family Pseudomonadaceae; genus Halopseudomonas. The sequence goes on along the minus strand of CAYZFU010000085.1, from coordinate 12,182 downwards.
ACAGGCTGTGAAAGAGTAGAAAATGGAGCTGAAACAGCCGCAATGGATCACTCAGCGCTCCAGGCGAGGCGAAGACCGACTCGGGACGCGCCGCAGCCAGGCGCTTGATGAGGGTGAATTCGTCAACGCCTTGCGGCGTCGCTTCCAACAGGTCGAGCACCAGCTCTTCGAAGTCGGTCGGCAGCAGCTGGTCAGGAGAGGGCGCGGTCATTCCCGGATTGTACCCGAGCCAGCCCGGCTCGTTGTATGCGCACGGCAATAACGGCTTCACGCATTCGTCATGATTTGGAAACTGCTCTGTAAGCACCCTTGCGTATGAATGTCATCGAACTTCACATCGACAAGGACAGAACTATGCAAAAGTGGATCATGACCACGACCGCTGCGGCGGTCTTCGCTACACTGGCCGGCTGCAAAAACGACAGCTCCGATGACCCGGCTCCGGTAGCACCCGCTCCTGAACCGACGCCCGAGGTGATCACACCAGAGCGCATCAGCCTGAGTCTGCTGGGACGCTATAGCTCGGACGTATTCGATGAAAGTGCTGCGGAAATTCCGGCGTTCGATCCGACCAACCGGCAAATCTTCATCGTCAACGCGCAAAAAGGCGCGATCGACATACTCGACGCTAGCGACCCCACCACTCCAGTACTGATCGAGACATTGACAGTCGAAGACGTCGCGCCTGGCGCAGTGATCAACAGCGTGGCCTATCGCGACGGATTGGTCGCCGTCGCCATCGAAGCCGCCGACAAGACCCAGCCGGGCTATGTTGGCCTTTACGACGCCACTAGCCACGCCCTGCTGGATACCGCTGTGGTCGGCGCGCAGCCCGACATGCTGACCTTCACTCCGGATGGCCAGTACATTCTGGTGGCGAACGAAGGCGAGCCAAGCGACGATTACAGCGTGGACCCGGAAGGTTCGATCAGCATCATCGCCGTGTCGGATCGCACACTGGGAGCGGTTTCGACCGCCTCTTTCACGCCATTCAACGCACGCAAAGCCGAACTGCGCGAAAGTGGCGTGCGCCTGTACGGCCCGAATGCCAGCGTGGCGCAAGATCTTGAACCGGAATACATCGCCGTATCGGCAGATAGCGCCACTGCCTGGGTCACCTTGCAGGAAAACAACGCCCTGGCCCGCGTGGATATTGCCAGCGCGACAGTGACCGATCTGCTGCCGCTTGGCACCAAAGATCACGGCCAAGCCGGCAATGGCATGGATGCGACAGACAAGGATGACAGGATCAACATCCGCACCTGGCCCGGTGTCGTCGGCATGTTCCAGCCAGACAGCATCGCCAGCTACTCGGCTGGCGATCAAACCTATCTGGTAACTGCCAACGAAGGCGATGCACGGGCCTGGGGCGAAGATAATGACCTGTACTGGGCCGGAGACGCCAGCCAGGGGTTCGTGGAAGAATTTCGCGTCAAGCATCTGGTGCACACCGGCGGCTTCGATCGCCGTGCCGGTGATGATCTGCCGCCGCAACTACGGGCCCTGGCCGCCGGTGCACTGCTCGATCCGAGCGTGTTCGGCTATTGCGGCGCCACAGCGGCTGACCCGGGCGATTGCCGCGCTGACGACCAGCTGGGCAGGCTCAACATCACCTGGGTAGACGGTTACCTGAAGGATAGTTCGGGCGCCCCGGTGATGTTCGACGCCAGCGGAAACCAGAACGCTGCCGGTGATCGCCTGATGTATAACCAGCTGTACGCTTACGGCAGCCGGTCGTTCTCGATCTGGGATGCCGACGGCAAGCTGATGTGGGATTCAGGCGACGCCATCGAGCAATACCTGGCCAGCGACGATTGCCGTCTGGGTAGCGAGCGCAGCATCCCTTGCGCCACCTACTTCAACTCTGGCCACGACGAGGGTAACGCCTTCGACAGCCGCAGCGATGCCAAGGGTCCGGAACCGGAAGGGCTGGCTGTGGGCAAGCTGGGGGACAAGACGTTTGCGTTTATCGGACTGGAACGCATGGGCGGGATCATGGTGTACGACATCACCGACCCGCGGGCTCCGGCATTCGTCGACTACTTCAACAGCCGCGACGACTGGACGCTGGACCCGGCGACAAACCTGGCAGCGGTTGGCGATCTGGGGCCGGAAGGCCTGCTGTTCGTGCCGGCCGACGCCTCACCTAACGGCGATGCGTTACTGGTTGTCGGTAACGAGGTCAGCGGAACAACGGCCATCTACAAGATCGAACAAATCACCGAGTGAACGACCCGGCCCGGCCAATCCGGCCGGGCTTTCCATTGCAGCGCTTCGCTGTTCAGGCAACCTGATCAGCAGCAATATCGACAGCGACTGGCCTGCTTTCCTCCACCGCTTGCAGGAATTCGTCTCCCCAGCGCTGAATGTCGTTATGACGGGCCGTCGCGTACAACTCGCGTAAGCGCGCCTGTCGTTCCGCCTTGCCCAGCGTCAAGCCGATATACAGCGTATCGCGCAAATCGTGAGGATCGTGCGGATTGGTTAGCAAAGCGCCGTGCAGCTCCGCGGCGCTACCAGCGAACTCCGACAGCACCAGTGCACCGGTGCCATTGCACAATCCCTGAGTCGCTACGTATTCCTTGGCCACCAGGTTCAGGCCATCCCGTAGCGGAGTGATCCACATGACGTCAGCCATCAGGTAGTACGGTACGAGCTCACGGAACGGGAAAGCCCGGTAGAAGAACTGAACCGGAGTCCAGCCAACCCGGGAGAAGCGCCCATTGATACGTCCTACCGCCCGCTCGATATCCGCCAGCAAGGTCTCGTAAACGGTCATTTCCTTAGCAGCGGGCACGCAAATCGTCAGTAGACACACCTTTCCGACCAATTCGGGGTGCGTATCCAGCAACGCCTCGAACGCCAGCAGCTTGGCGAGGATGCCTTTGGTGTAGTCGAGCCGTTCGACCGACAGAACGACCCGGACGCCGCGCAGCTGCTTTCGCAGCTCGTCCATCAGGTTCTGACAGTCACGCTCTTTCACGACCTGCTCGACCCGTCCCAGATCGAGACCGACCGGGTGCGCACCCAGGCCTATGCGACGTCCGTGTACCGAGATGGCCGTGGTCATCGCTTCTATTCCGACCGCGCAGCCATACGTCTGGTAACGCGGCGCGCATGCTCGGGTCTCCAGCACTTCCAGAGGCGCCACACCGCGCACGACGTCAACGAAATTTTCCGATTGCCGCGGGATGTGGAAGCCGATGTAATCGCACTGCAGCAGGCTGCCGATGATCTCCCGGCGCCAGGGCAATACATTGAACACATCGGCGGAAGGGAAGTAGGTGTGATGGAAGAACGCGATGTTCAGGTCCGGCCGCAGGCGGCGCAGGAATGACGGAACCATCCACAGGTTATAGTCATGCAGCCAGACCAGCGCTCCTTCCGCCGCCTCAGCCGCCGTGCGTTCGGCGAACAGCCGGTTGACCTTGAGAAACACCTGCCAGTCTTCCTCCCGAAACACGGCGCGCTCCCAGAAGGTGTGCAGTGTTGGCCAGAACGCTTCCTTGGAAAAGCGCTTGTAAAAGGTGTCCACGTCCTGCTTGGTCAACGCGACGCGGGCCGCGACGAGATTCGGGTAACGCTCGGCATCGACTTGCGTGTGCACCTCGAATGCCCTTCCCTCGCGCGGATCATGTACGGACCAGGCGACCCAGGACCCCTTCTGGCCATTCGCGAAAAAGCTCAACAGCGTTGGAATGATTCCATTGGGTGAAGATG
>CAYZFU010000085.1:0-8452 GCA_964477725.1 uncultured Halopseudomonas sp. | reverse complement strand
GGCGCACCACGCTGCCGTCTTCGAGGACCTCTTCATAGGGTAGACGGTGATAAACCATCACCAGCTGTGCCTTGCCCTGGGCGCTGATGTCGGGGAGCTCGAAATCCACCCCCAGCGGGCCGAGAAAGCCGAAGTGCGCGAGCGCCTGCAGGATGCCGCCGCAACCGCTCAGTCGCGCATGAAGCACACGGGCGCGGTCGTGCGTCGCATCGAGCAGAGCCGGTTCGGATTCGCCGACACAGACGCCCTTGAAGCCCTGCTCGTACATCGACAGATCGTTCAGCGTATCGCCTGCGACCAGCACGTCTTCTTCCGATACGCCGAGATGCTGAACCAGCTTTCGCAGGGTGCTGCCTTTATTTATGCCCGGAGGCAGTACATCGAGATACATGTCGGCGGAGAACAACAGATCGCAACCCAGCTCGTCGACCGCAGCGCGCAGCTCATCGGTGATCGCTCCGGCTTCGCAGAAGTACGAACAACGACGTTGTTGCGGCACGGTTTGACGCTCGAGCCCGTTGAATCCTGCCAGACGCTGAAGCACCGCCTGTTCACCGGGCCATCGGCTTTCGATTTCGCTTTGCAGCGGATAAACCGACTGCAGCGTAGCGCCATCGACCAAGGTGGCCCCGACGTCGCAGACGATGTAATCAGGGCGCGGTATGGTCGGGTCGGACAGCAGCGGCACCACTACTTCCAGACCCCGACCAGTAACGAAAACCAGCTTGATGCCCGGGTGAGCGCTGATGAGGTTGTAGAGACGTTGGCGATTTTCCGGATCGCCAGCGAGAAACGTACCATCCAGATCGGTTGCCAGAATCATCTTCTGATACTCCCTTGTGGCCGATCGCGGTTACCCCGTCGATCGGCGTTCGACTATTTCCTCTTCGTTGGCAGTGTCTGGGGTGTCAAGGTTATCCGGGCCATGTTCAGCCTCGGTAGTGTGTGCCGTCTCTGTGGACGTCATCTGGTCTTCGGCCATCATCTCGAGTGATGCAGTCGAAGTACGGACCATGGGTACGAAATGCGCAGGCTCATCGACGATAACGTCCTTGATCTTGCGCGACTGCAGCAGGCTGAAGGCTGCGCACAGACCGAACATCACGGCGAAAAACAATGGCAACGCGCTTGGTACAGTCGCGCTCATCAGGGCACCAGCGAGCGTCGGCCCCAATGCCGAGCCGACACCCTGCACCAGCAGCAATGCCGAGCTGCCGGCGAGAATCTCTTCCTGATGTAAATGATCGACCAGGTGGGCAACCACCACCGGGTAGGCTGCGAAGGCGCCTGCACCGAACACCACGGCGCCAATCATCATGGCATTGCCGTGCGCGCCGAGGACTGCCATTAGCAAGCCACCCACGGCCGATATGCCGGCGATAAGAGCGAGTGCCACGCGCCGGTCTATCCGGTCGGAGAGCAGGCCCAGCGGCCATTGCATCACCGCACCGGCGATGATCACCAGGGATACGAAGCTGGCGATATCTTCGGTCGCCATGCCCATGCGCCCGGCCCACACTGCACCCAGACCCCAGAACGCGCCCATGGCCACACCGGAAAGCAGCGCACCGGAGAAGGCCACCGGAGCGACATCCCATAGGCGCCGCAGCGACATGGCAGGGGTATCGGTAATGATCGGCTGCGGCAATCGGGGCATGGCCACCGGCATGATCGCCAGCACCAGGAATATCGAGCCGACGGCAAAGAGTGTGAACAGTAGCGGACTATCGATGCGCAGCATTTGCTGAGCCAGAGCCAGCGCGACAAGGTTGACGACCATATAGACCGCAAACACCTGGCCGCGTCGGTCGGTCGGCGCCTGGGTGTTGAGCCAGCTCTCGATGACCATGTACAAGCCGACCAGGCTGACACCCGTTAACAATCGCAACACGAACCAGAACCAGGCGTCGATGACGAGTCCATGCAGCAGCAGCGATACCGCCGTGGCCGCGCAAAAAAAGGCGAACGATCGAATATGACCCATTCGCCGGATCAGCTTCGGACAGACGTAGGTACCCAGGATAAATCCCAGGAAATAAGCGGACCCGAGCAGACCCAGAGTCTGATCGCTAAATCCTTCGGCGCTTCCCCGTAGCGCCAGCAGGGTATTCATCAACCCTGTGCCTAGCAGTAGCAATGCCACACCCGACAGCAACGCCCCGATGGGCAACAAAATCGGAATCATGGATCCGTATCCCCCTTGCGGTCTCTTCCGGTTCCAGCCTCTCCGATGGCTCTAATCCATTCAGCTGTAAGCACCTTAGCGCATAAAAAAAGGACTGGCCACCGGGAGCAGACGCTTGCGCACCTGATCTCAAGTAGCCATCACCGTACGTCCGTTTGCGCTTAAACTATGCGCAGCGAAGCGCTACACTTCAGGAAAAGGAACTAATCAATCACAAAATGGTCGCGCCACCGATGTCCAGCATAAAGGCTTCTGCGAGACAGATTCTCTCGCCCATCCTGTCGCCACTCGAAGACAGCCCGAAACCCTACGCCTATACTCGCAACAGTCGCGTGATTCTTTGGATCATGAGCGTGCTGTTCGTAGCCCTGGCGGTCGCGCTCGCCGCGTTTCTGCCGGAAAGGACCGACAGCTCGGTCTGGATTCCTGTAGCAGTATTCGGTTCGCTCGGCGTATTCGGCTCGCTGGTTGCCTGGCTAGGCACCGACAAGGCGGTCGCACGCGTCTGGGGCAGCCGCTAACCAGCGGAGGTTTCAATGGCCGGGAAACGGCTGCTCATCGTTGCGCATGCCCCTTCGGACAATACCCGCCGGCTCGCGGAGTCCGCGCTGCATGGCGCCAGTCATCCCGACCTTACGGCTGTTGAAACCTGCTGGATACCGCCGCTGGAAGCACGCCCGGACGACGTTCTGGCGGCTGATGCGATTGTCCTGGGTACCACCGAGAATCTCGGTTACATGAGCGGTGCGCTGAAGGATTTTTTCGATCGCTGTTACTACCCGGTTCTGGAATCCAAACAAGGGATGCCCTGCGCGTTGTACGTTCGCGCAGGCATGGACGGAACCGGAACCCGGCGGGCGGTCGAAAGCATAGTCACCGGGCTGCGTTGGAACTGGGTTCAGGAACCGCTTGTGTTACGCGGCCCCTGGCAGGACGCTTTTGCCGAGCAGGTGGAAGAACTCGGTCTCTACATGGCCGCAGGGCTGGATAGTGGCATTTTCTGACATCCTCCGATGACCTTTCTGGAGCAGGGCTTCCAGCCGTATACTTCCGGCATGGACCGCATACTTTCCCATCTAGAAACCTGTTACCAGCTCGCTGAAGCCCACTTCGGGCGGCGTTTCGAACGGCCCCGCGTGACGCTTGATCTGAAAGGCCAGCGTGCCGGCGTTGCCTACCTCGCCCGTAATCTGTTGCGCTTCAACGGGCAGATGTATCGCGAAAATACCGAAGACTTCCTCAAACAGACCGTCCCACACGAAGCGGCGCATCTGATCGCCGACGCGGTTTATGGCGCCGGTATTCGCCCGCACGGCGCTGAATGGCAGAACCTCATGACCGGCCTGTTCGGCCTGCCCGCCAAGCGCTGTCATGACTATCCGGTGCAGGCTCGCCGCTCGACGCGGTATTTTTACCAGTGCGGTTGCCCCGGGCCGATTCCCTTTACCGCCCAGCGTCACGCCTGGGTTGGGCGGGGGCGTCGTTATCTATGCCGCCGCTGTGGCGATATGTTGCGTTTTACTGGACAGCAGCAGCGCGCCTGATCAGCTACCAGGCGCCGCGGGAGCATCAGCTGCGCGACGCAATTCGTGGATGTAAGGCCTGAGCGTGTAACCAAGTTGCGGCTCCAGCCCGTCTGACCAGGCATACATCCGCGCGCGGTCCAGCTCCAGCTCGCCGGCGGCTGGCACAAACAGGATGAGATTGCCCTCCTCGACCGGTGCCTGCAGATAAGCATCACCGAAGAGCCCGCTAAGCATGCGGGAGGCATAAGGTTGTCCGCTTTCACCCAACTGCCACTGGTTGATGACCAGCACGCCGCCGGGTTTCAGAAGGCTCCTGCACTCGGCGAAGAACGCTGCCTGCAATTGGAGACGAGACAATCCGCCTTCCAAATACAGATCCAGGCAGATCATATCGAAGCGGTGACCGGTCTGAGCAACGAAACGCTCGGCATTGTCGGCGATCACCGTCAAGCGGGGATCGGTCGACAGCCCCAATCGAGACCGGGCGAGCTCCACCACCGCTCTCCGCAGCTCCACGGCCACGACTCGCTGCGGGTCAAAGTGCTCGATCAGGCAGTTGGCGAGGCTGCCCCCGCCCAGACCAAGCAACAGGATGTCAGGGTTCGGACCGATCCAGAAATTACCCAGTAGCATGGCGCGGGTGTAGTCGTATTCCAGCCAACCGGGGTCGCTGGTCAGGCAACAGCTTTGCTCGGTCTGTTGACCGAAGTAGAGGAAACGGTAGGCACCCAGCTGGGTTACTCGCAGCTCGCCAAAGTCGTCGTGGACGCTTTCGATCAATGTTTCAGAGTCAGTCATCATGAGTCGCCGGGCGTAGCCAAGAAGCCGCCGGAAGATGGTTTTGGGGTGTCGTGAAGTCATTACCCAGCGTACCATTCCATGCTCCGACCGTAATCATTCCAAGCGGAATACGCCATGACCTCCTGGACGCCTGACAGCTGGCGCAGCAAACCGATCCTTCAACAGCCCGTGTATCCGGACGTGCAAGCACTGGCGCAGGTAGAGCAGACCCTGGCCAATTATCCGCCGCTGGTGTTCGCCGGCGAAGCGCGTGAGCTGCGCCGGCAATTTTCCGAGGTCACCGACGGTCGTGCCTTTCTGTTGCAGGGCGGCGATTGCGCGGAAAGCTTCGCCGAGTTCTCGGCAACCAAAATTCGCGACACGTTCAAGGTGATGCTGCAGATGGCGGTGGTTATGACCTTCGCTGCGAGCTGCCCGGTGGTCAAGGTGGGCCGCATGGCCGGTCAGTTCGCCAAGCCTCGCTCGGCTGGTGATGAAACCCAGGGCGACGTGACGCTGCCAGCGTACCGGGGCGATATCGTCAACAGTGTTGCCTTCGAGGCGGCTGGCCGGGCGCCGGATCCGCAGCGCCTGTTGATGGCCTACCATCAGGCCACGGCGACGCTGAACCTGCTGCGCGCCTTCGCCCAGGGCGGTTTCGCGAGCCTGGACAAAGTGCATCAGTGGAACCTCGACTTCGTCGCCAGCAGCGCCACCAGCGAGCGCTTTCAACATCTGGCCGATCGTATCGATGAATCACTGGCATTCATGCGCGCCTGTGGCTTCGACGACGTCAACAGTCCACAACTGCGTGAGACGTCGCTGTTCACCGCTCACGAAGCACTCCTGCTCAACTACGAGCAGGCCTTTACCCGTCGCGACAGCCTGACTGGCGACTGGTATGACTGCTCCGCGCACATGCTGTGGATCGGTGACCGTACCCGCCAGCCAGACGGTGCTCATGTGGAATTCATGCGCGGCATCAACAACCCGATTGGCGTGAAGGTCGGGCCGACCAGCGATCCGGACGAGCTCCTGCGCCTGATCGACATTCTCAACCCGACCAACGACAGCGGCCGGCTGAACCTGATCGTACGCATGGGCGCTGACAAGGTCGAAGCGCACATGCCGAAGCTGGTGAAGGCCGTGCAGCGCGAGGGCAAGCAGGTGCTGTGGAGCTCGGACCCGATGCATGGCAACACCATAAAAGCTTCCAGCGGATACAAGACCCGGGATTTTGCGCAGATCCTCGCCGAGGTCGAACAGTTTTTCGCCGTGCACCGCGCCGAAGGCAGCTGGGCCGGCGGCATTCATATCGAAATGACCGGGCAGAACGTCACCGAGTGCATCGGTGGGGCAACCCCTGTCACCGAGGCCGGCCTGTCCGACCGTTACCACACTCATTGCGACCCGCGCCTGAACGCCGATCAGTCTCTGGAACTAGCGTTTATGATCGCAGAGACGCTGAAGGGCGCGCGGCGCCCCTGACCGGGATCAGGCCAGCGCTGACGCCAGGCCACCCAGCCCGGATTACACGGCCACTATTGAGCCGAAGCCAACCCTGCCTCGATAATGCCCGTCCGCTCCATAGTCCCGGGTACACCAATGCTGTTTCGCTGGTTCGAACGCCGTCTCGATCCGTTTCCTGCCGCAGAGCCGGCAGAACCACCCCGTAGCCTGATCGCCTTCTGCCTCTACTATACGCGCGGCGCCTGGCCTTATCTCATCGCCGCCGCCCTATTGATGGCCGGTATCGCCATCGCCGAAGTCTGGCTGTTCAGCTTTCTCGGCAATATCGTTGATTGGCTGTCAGAGCAAGACCGAGAGTCCTTTCTCCAGGCTGAACGGTGGAAGCTCGCAGGCATGGCGTTCGTCGTCATCGGCCTGCTGCCGCTACTGATCCTGGTTAACTCGCTGTTCACCCATCAGACGCTCATGGGGAACTACCCCATGCGCATCCGCTGGCTGGTGCACCGTTACCTGCTCAAGCAGTCGATGGCGTTCTACCAGGAAGAATTCGCCGGCCGGATTGCCACCAAGCTGATGCAGACCGCGCTAGCCGTACGCGAATGTGTCATCAAGCTGATCGACGTACTGAATTACGTCCTGATCTATTTCATCGGCACCCTGGTTGCGGTCGGCTCGGCGGACTGGCGCTTGACGCTGCCGATGCTCGCCTGGCTTGTCGGCTACATCGGACTGATGCGGTACTTCATTCCGATCCTGGGTCGCGTCGCGGAGCGGCAGGCCGATGCCCGCTCGGTTATGACCGGGCGCATCGTCGACAGCTATACCAACATCCAGACGGTCAAGCTGTTCTCCCATGCGCGGCGCGAGTCGGACTATGCCCGCGAAGGCATGGACGGATTCATGCGCACCGTATACCAGCAGATGCGGCTGGTCACGCTGGTGTACTTCTCGCTGTATGTCCTCAACGGTCTGCTATTGCTCGGTGTGGCCGGGCTGGCTATCTGGTTGTGGATTGTCGAGGCGATCAGCGTCGGTGGTGTGGCCGTTGCCGTGGGCCTGGTGCTACGCCTGTGGGGCATGTCGCAGTGGATCATGTGGGAGCTTTCAGCGCTGTTCGAGAACATCGGGACAGTACAGGACGGGATCGGCTCGATCTCGCAGCCGCAACTGGTCGAGGATCAACCCGGCGCGCGCCCACTGGCGGTGACCCGCGGTGACATCCGTTTCGACTCGGTGCGCTTTCATTACGGCAAGGGGCACGGCGTCATGGATCATCTCGATCTGCACATCCGGCCCGGCGAGAAAATCGGCTTGGTAGGCCGCTCGGGCGCTGGCAAGTCGACGCTGGTCAATCTGCTGCTGCGCTTCTACGATGTGGAAGACGGTCGCATCCTTATCGACGGTCAGAATATCGCCGAAGTGCGCCAGGACTCGCTCCGCGAGCATATCGGCATGGTGACACAGGATACGTCGCTGCTGCACCGTTCGGTCCGCGACAACATTCTCTACGGTCGACCCGACGCCACCGAAGAGATGATGCGGCGGGCTGCCAGGCAGGCCAAGTCCGAGCTGTTCATCGAAGAGCTGCGCGATGCCAGCGGACGTCGTGGCTTCGATGCCCACGTCGGCGAGCGCGGCGTAAAACTCTCCGGTGGGCAGCGTCAGCGCATTGCTATTGCACGGGTGATGTTGAAAGATGCGCCGATCCTGATCCTGGATGAAGCCACTTCTGCGCTGGACTCTGAAGTCGAGGCCGCAATCCAGGATAGCCTGAACGAACTCATGGCCGGCAAGACGGTGATCGCCATCGCGCACCGCCTCTCGACAATCGCTGCGATGGACCGCCTGATCGTGATGGATCAGGGCCGCATCGTCGAAGACGGCACGCATGAGCAGCTGATTCAGCAAGGCGGCCTGTACGCACAGCTCTGGGCCCGCCAGTCGGGAGGTTTCCTTGGCGATCAATAACTGACCGAGGTAGGTCTGCAGATGCTGCGGCAATGGCGCTGCAGCTTTGCTAGACTGCCGCGCTTGAACGAGGAGCCATCATGAATCCCAACCAGCCCTACCACGCCTACCATTTGGCGCTACTCAAAAGCCTGTTCGACACCTTGCGCGCTCAGGCGTTGTTGATGGAGCAGGTGCCAGAGGAAAGCAACATTCTCTTCCTTGAGCGCTTCGACGACCTTATCGGCCAGCTCGAGGCCGGCTCCGATGAAGCTCTTTATCAGGGTCAGGACATCATCTGTCAGATCATTGCTCGCTACCCGCAGGTTGCACATATGATCCCCCGTGATCTGCTCTGGTATTTCGGAGGTGACTGCCTGCACTTCATGCCGGACGAAGAGATCCAGTTGTATCAGGCACTGGACGAGCAGCGCGCGGAGACGGAAGCGCGCGGCGAAGCATTCGACTGGGCCGCTGCCAGGCTGGCGATGCAGGGCCGATAAGCGCCGCTTCCCGGCAGGCGATCCTTGCGCCTGCCGGAAAG
>CAYZFU010000084.1:0-13071 GCA_964477725.1 uncultured Halopseudomonas sp. | reverse complement strand
ATGAACATCAGACTGTCGCCGAAGAACAGCCAGTTCATGTACATCCAGCCGAGCAAAGCGAACAAAAACGGCAGGTAGCATATGAGATAGAACGCCAGCGGCGCTCGCTGAAGAATGTGTCGCGGCGCTACCAGAGCTAACCAGGGCAGCATCGCCAACGCTATGAACGCGACCCGCTCGTCGATGAAGAACAACAGACACAACCAGCCGGCGAACCGCAGGTACGCACGCGGTTCCGGATCGCCGCGAAAGCTGCGTAGCGTGCGAAACAGACCGTACACTGCCAGCGTGCCGAGCCCGAGGTTGTGCCCGGATGTGGCAACCCAGAGGAAATAGGGGTGACAGATCAACAACAGTGTCCACAGCCAAGCCCACATCGGGCCATGGTCACGGGTAATATCGCGCCAGGCCAGCGAAGCGAATAGTGTCATTGCGCCGATGTCTAGCAAGTACGGGACCAGAACTCCGGGCAAGCCGGGCATCCAGCTGAACAACAGGCCGAGGTAGACCGATACCTGAGTAGACAGGAAGCCGGCGAATTCGAGGCGCAAACCCGCAGCGTCGCGCATCACCAGCAGCTTGGCGTAGCGCGCCAGCGCATCGCTGCTCATGTAGCCGTTGGCGAGCAGGTGGTAACAAACGCTGGCCAGCGCAAGCAGTACGATAATCAGTACCGGAGCGCTATGGCGACGGCGGCGCCGGGACCTACTCCCGGAGCGCGGCCTTGCGTTCGGCCGATACGTACTTGCTAATGCCATGGTTGGTCTTTTCCCAGTAAAACGGTCTGCTTATCAACTGCCAGAGGCCCTTGTATGCGGCGAATGACTGAAGCAACCAGTACAGCGGAACGGTAAGCGCGTAAGGAGCCAGCTTGAAATAGTCGCGCTTGAAGCCTGCCACCATCGTCATGTAGATAAAAAAACCGTTGGCCAGCAGCAGATTGAGCAGGCTCAGGTACACCAGCGCCGGTGGAAACAGGAAGTCGAAGGCCCGGGTCCCTGCTGCCAGCCACAGCGCATAGATCAGCCAGAGCAAGGGCGCTGCCAATGCGGTCAGCACACCGCCGCCAATGAAGAACTGGAACCCCCAGAACCCGCGGAAACCGGTTGAGCGGTACAGATGCACCGGATCGCGCATATGTACCAGCCAGGTCTGCATGTAGCCCTTGAACCAGCGCGAGCGCTGCCGGATCCAGTTGGGAATGCTCACGTTGGCTTCTTCGAACGTGGTCGAGTTGACCACGCTCACGCGATAACCCTGCTGGACCAGGCGAACACCCAGATCGGCGTCCTCGGTGACGTTGTACGGATCCCAGGCATAAACGCTACGCAGCGCCTGGATACGAAAATGATTCGATGTGCCACCGAGCGGAATCGGAATGCGCAGGTACTCGAGCGCCGGCAGGTAGAAGTCGAACCAGAGTGTGTACTCCAGCGTGAACATCCGGGTCAGCCAGTTTTCATCGGCGTTGTAGTAGTTCAGCCGTGCCTGAATGCATACCACTTCGGGGGCCGATTTGGCGAAAGCCGCCACGACGCGCTTGAGCTGACCGGGCTCTGGCTTGTCCTCGGCATCGTAGATGGTCACGAACTGCCCTCGGGCAAACCGCAGAGCGTAGTTGCAGGCTTTCGGCTTGGTGCGCGGCGAGGACGGCGGTACACGGATGATCTCGAAGATTGCCTCGAGGCCCAGACGTTTGGCCGCTTCGATGGTTTCGCGGTCGTCGGATTCGAGCACCAGTTTGATATCCAGTTTCGAAGCGGGATAGTCGAGCTTGCGCAACGCATTGGCCAGTACCGGCAGGACCTCCGGCTCGCGATACATGGGTACCAGTACGGTGTATACCGGTAGGTCTTCCTCGCGCAGGCTGGCGACATCATCCTCGGTCACCTTGATGTCGATCCGTCGTCTCGATCCGTACCAGACCAGAACCAGCTTCAACGCAAAGGTGGCGAGAAAGCCCAGCGTGATCAGGACATTCAGCCCGATCAGCGCATTTACCGGCGACAAGGTCAGCGCCACCAGCAGAAACGTCAGTAGACCATATAGCGTCAGCAGCTGCGGGCGGGTAATGACCTCGCGAGCCGAGTGCTCCGGCGCCCGGTCAGCCAGCAGCGTCAGCGCATCACGGGTCAGACGAAAGTCCGAGTCCGTCTGAAGACTCCAGAGAATGTCGAATTTCGAGGTGCCGACAAAGAGTACTTCCGGGCCGAAGGTGCGCCGTGCCCAGGTAAAGGTATCGGGTCCTGGGTCGGCAACAGCCAACACCAGACGGCCCTCCTCGTATCGCCAGGGAATCACCTGCCGCTCCGCACACGCGGCGAAGAGCTCGGGATTGAGCGGAGCTTCCGGCGGGTTTTCCACGAGGTCAACGAAGTCCAGTCCGAAATGCTCGGAGAGCGCCTCATACAGTCGCAGCGCCGCCATCCAGCGATGGGCAAGTACGATCTCGCCCAGCCGCGAACGCCAGCGCTTTTGCAGCGAGAGTGCGGTATCCCGATGCTCGGGACGCAATAACCCCTTCTCAACCAGCATCTCGCCAAGACGTTCACGGTCGGCGAGTGGATTGGGTTGGCGCCCGTACGCTACAGCGGCGCCAGTCATACCACTTTCCTGCATATCAGAAACGCCACCAGGCCGCTAAAAAAGGGCCATCCGCGCCGCCGGTATTGCGACCGAGCACCGGCTTGGTGTAACCCAGCTGGAAGTGCAGGTTACCGGCACCGGGCGTGAACAGCAGCGAAGCTTGCAGCTTGGTGAGGTCGTAATCGGTACTGTCAATGAATGCCAGACGGTTGCGCTCTTCCCCGTTACCCAGCCCTTCGATGACGTTCACCTCGCCCATGAGCATCCAATGCGGGTTCAGAGCGATACCGCTAGCAATATCGAAACGAAACTCGTCGGCGGGATCGTCACTGCGCAGTCGGATCGCGGCACCGGCATCGATGTAACCGTTACGTCCAGCCAGCATATAGCCACGACCGACGCTATAGCGAAGCTCGAATGCGTAGTCACCCAGGCCTAGCGCAGGCATCTCGTCCTCGTCGTAGGTCGGGATACTCACCAGGCCCTGCAGTGCGCCAACCCAGGTTCCGCCGGATCCCGGGTTCAAGCGGTAGCGCAAGGCAAGCTCCTGATCGCCGAAACCACGCGTGCTGCCACTGAAGGTGTCGCTATCGTAGCTCACATCGTTGTAATAGAAGTTGCCGATGGCGGTCAGGTCCGGGGTCAATCCATGTTCGATATACAGGTTGATCTGGTCCTGCCGGCTGTTGCCTCGATCGGGGAAGCGGGTCCTCTCGCTCGACGCGTCGAAGGCGGTGGCATCTTCGGTGTGCGCCAGCTTGAGAATGGTCAGGGTGCGCCCCTGCTCCTGTACCCAGGCGCCTGCCGACGCCGGCATGGCGAACCCGAACGAGAGCGCTGAGACAGCAGTCAACAACGTCGCCCCAGGCGATGGGAAACGGCGCGCGGAGCGATGAAGCGTCGATGGTCGGTTCATAGTGAGTTCTTCCTCATTTTGCGGGCTACCAGCACGGCGACGATGGTCAGAAGCAACCAGGCAGCGGCGAATATCCAGCCGCGGTAACGGGCCCATGTGTCGAGCCAGGTGGTTCGTTCAGGATAGGCGACGCTGGCAACCGCGTCGTTTCGGGTATCGATAGCTACCAGCACACCCCGGGAGTCGCCGAAAATCAGATCGCCGGTGGCGCTTTCCGCGCCGGGTGGAAACCCTGGAATACCCTCTTCAACAGTTCTCAACCAGAGTCCACGCTGGTCTCCATTGCGTACCAGACTAACCGTCTGGATGCCGGGCAACTCATTGGAGTCAAGCAGCACCGAGCCAAACCGGTCCTGCACCTGGATACGGCCACGGTCGAAGATGATCGGAGCGTTGAAACCTTCCGGCGGCCCGAGCCATATAAACGGTCGGTCCGCCACCGGCGGCAGAGACACGCTGCTGAACTCGGCGCCGCGCGGATCCACACCGAGGCTATTGCCGATGGTCCCCAGCACTCTGACCCAGGCAGCTGGATCACCAAAGGCGTCGGCCGGCAGATGCACGGAAAATGCTCCGCCTACACCGCGAGCAAACTCGGCCACGGTTTCCGGAGTGCGTTGCGACTCGACTGTTTCCAGCACCGAAGAATCGAGCAGCTGCGCGTAGCCGGAGCCCACCGCGGATGCGCAGGGCTGGTCGCCCTGCCCCTTGAGGACGATGCGCACCGGGTCTTTGGCATACAGCCCCGCCTCATTCAGCGGCAGGGACAGCGAATGCCGCCCCCCTTCGCTGGGCAAGGCCTGCAGTCCGCGCACAATGTTGTTCTGCAGGATATACAGCACCAGGGGTGCATCGGCCGGGCTAGGCGGCACGACCATATCCAGACGTAACGCAGCCGGCGCGCGCCCGGTAGGCAGGATGTCGGTGCGGAAGGTCCATTCGGTCGGATCACGAAATACCCGAGCGCTGATATCGGCGCCAAGGCGCTCGAGGGCGAAGCGCTCGGAAGACCCGCTTTCCAGCGGAGCGCCGAGGCTTTCACCGTAACCATTATCTGCCAGCAACAGCGCCCAGGGACCTGCGAGCGAATCGATGTGGTACGGCTCGACGATCGCCATCTGCTGTCTCGCCGGCGCTTCGGCCGGCTCGATGAGCTGGACGTCGTTCTCGGCCTCCAGGACGATATCTTGCTGGGCTAGCGCGTCGCGCGTGGAAATGAGGACATCCGCCTCTTCGCCCGGAGCGGCATGAGTAACGGTGTGCCCCCGCGCCTGAAGCTCGCGCGTGAGTAGCCAGGCAGCACGAATCGCTTCGGCACCGAGCCAGGGATCCATCGCCAGCGAAACCGTATCGGGGAGCGTGGTGAGAAAGCCGCGGATACTGCTGCGCGGTTGATCGTTCAGTTCATAGACGACTGCGGTTTCGGGAAGCACTCGGAAAAAGCGCTGGCGACCCGGCGCGCTGCACGTGTCGGCTGTGGAGTACCAGTTGGCACTGACTTCCACTTCGACGAACGGCCGATTCAGGTCCGCCTCGCTCAGCGGCAATATGATCTGCGAACGGCGCAGCGATCCCCCCCCGGGCGGGTCAGGCAGCTCGCCTACATCGGCCATGGTGATCAGCTCACGCGGCGCACCGTTGACCGTTATCTGCAGCGTGGCGCCCGCCTCGGCAAGCATCGGAACCGCGTACCTGAGATCCAGGCGCGGGTCACCGAGTTCAGCATCGAGCGGCAACGGTAGACGAAAGCTGACGATATCTTCGGCATGAAGCGGATGCAGACCCTGGCCATGGCCGATATCGGCCAGGTTTCGCCAGGCGGTACTCGGCTCTTCGGAGCGAGCTTCGGCCTCCGATGGTTCGTCTGCTGTCTGCGCATGAGTGAGCTGCGAAAGAAGAAGTGCGCAGCAATAGAACAACATCGGCATCCGGCCGAAACTGAGTCGCATTATTGAACGTGCCCTGGGTGAAAGCCCGTCCAATGGGCATGTACTGGTTGAATCCGACCATGCCATTAGGCGCCTGGTGCTGGCCTTTGTTCCGGAAAAACGAAAGCTTTTTGATGGCGAGAGCGCGGCTAGCCGCTATCAGCCGAGCCAGAGCCTTCGGCAGATCCGCCCAGTGCAGAAAAATAATCAGAGCCGTGCTCGATAGAACGCCAACTCTTCCTCCAGGACGCGAATCTGATTGCGAGACTGGCGAAAACCGTGCCCTTCGCCCTCGAAATTCAGGCAGCGCACCGGTACCCCGCTATCCTTCAAGGCGGCGTACATCTGCCGGGTCTGCTCCGGAAGCACGACGGCATCGTCCAACCCCTGAAAGAAGAGGACCGGCGTACGGATGCGCTGGGCCTGCTGCAAGGGAGATCGCTCGACGTAGCGTTGCGGATCACGCTGCGGATCGCCTATCAGCCAGTCGATATAATCCGCCTCGAACTTATGGGTGACTGCGCGCAGCTGTAAGGGATCGCTGACCCCGTACAGGCTCGCCCCGGCACGAAACCGCCCCCCTCCGGCAACGAGGCTGGCCAGTGTCGTATACCCGCCAGCGCTGGAGCCACGAACGAACACTCGATCTGGGTCAATCAATCGCGCGCGCCCCAGATGCTCGACGGCGTACAGGACATCTTCGACATCGACTATCCCCCAATTATCCTGCAGGCGATTGCGATAAGAACGGCCGTAGCCGCTACTGCCCCGGTAGTTAAGGTCGGCAACGGCGAAACCGCGCTGTGTCCAGAACTGGATGCGCTGATCGAGAACGGCATAGGTAGCCGAGGTGGGTCCACCGTGGGTGAAAATCAACAACGGCGGTTCGGTGTCCTCTTCGCCGCGTACCCGCGACTGGTGCGGAGCGTAGAAAAAACCGTACGCCGTCTCGCCACCGCCGGATGTATAACGCAACTGCTGCGGCCGGGCTACCTCGTCTTCGTCCAGCGCGCTATGGATGCGATGCAGCACGGTGATTTCATCGCTTTGCAGATCCACCCGCAGGATCGCCGCAGTACAGTCAGGCGAGCCCGCCACGCAAAAGAGCCAGCGGTTGTTCGCGGCCAACGACCGGAATCGCGTATAGCCATGGGCCAGGCGACGCTCTGCACCGGACTCAACGTGTCGAAAAGCGAGCTGCCCGTAACCTGAGTCGAGCCAACTCAACGCCAGCCATTTGTTAGCGAGCGCCACGACATGATGCGGGCCGAGCGCCCAGGGCGCCGGCGCATGATCACCTGGCTGGCTGGGAAGCCTGTGCAAATCGCCGTTGGCACTCACCAGCCAGGGCTGCCAATAGCCGCTGCGGTCAGTCAGACACATGAGCGTGCCATCAGGGCCGAAGAACGGCTGCTGGTAGGCTTCGTTCTGCCCCGTGCCGAAGGTCGTGGTGCGCTGCAACCCGCCAGCAGTATTCAGTCGCGCCCGACACAGACGAGTGCGCGTCCAGGGCAGGTTCGGCCGACTCCATTCGATCCAGGCGAGCTCTCGGCCATCGTCGCTCACGGTGGGGCTGTTGTAAAAGTCAGATCCCTCCACCAGGACCTGACGATGACCGATCAGGTCGATGGATACGATGCGATGAACCACCTCCCCCGCCTCGCGCGTCTCTTCAACAGCGATGATTCGGTTGCGTAGCGTGTCAAACACCAGCCCGCCATAGCGGCTTACGGGCCGGGCGGTGAGAGGATGATTGCGTCCGGTCGCAGGACAGAAAGAATGGATTTGCTGATCCGCTGCGCTAACAAAGGCGAAGGTATCGCTACACAGGCACAGCGCACCACCGCCGTATTCGTATACCCGGCTGCGAACATTGAGCTCTGGCGTAAGGCATTCAATGCCGCGCTCCTCGGTCCACTGCATGACAACGCTGCGCCCGGTAGCGGGCAGCAGCTCGATCCACAGCAGACGCCGTTCATCGCAGCAAAGGTCCGCATAGTCGCCACCGCCGGCCACCGCATGTTCAGCAGAAAAAGCGCTGTCCCAGAATCCGTAGGGCTGGACGATCGAATACGGCTTTTCAGAGAAGTTCATTACTTAGATCTACTCCTCGGGCACAGAACATTGGTAAATCGTGCTGCTTCGACGCGCGATCAGTCTCAGCAGCATAGTGCAGAACGTTGCAGAGCGACCCGGGCTATTCGTGGATGACCGCGGCGAGCCCTGGCCTGCGACGATTAGTCCCGAGCAGGTGGAGGGCTAGCGCTATGCCAATCGAACCTCAGGGGATACCATGGGGTCTTACGATTACCCGTAGTGGGAAAATGAGGTAGCACCATGAAGAGTCGTTATAGCTTAGTACTGGCATGTGCACTGGGCCTGGTTTCGCTCCCGGCATTGGCCTGCACTCCGGAAGATGCACTGGCCAAAGCTGAAGAAGCCGCCGAAACAATCCATCGCCTGGCTGACGGTGATCCGGAAAAGGCGCTTGCCTTGCATGAAGAACTGCTGCGCCTGCAGGCACGCGATCCCACCAACGATCGCCATACCGCTTGCGAAGCTTACGAGCGCGTGATTCAGGAGCTGGAGCAGAAGCACGGCAACCAGTCCGCCAGCTGATTCCATCGATTGGTTCGATATCTTTAGTGGGTTTTTTGCATTATCAAATCTCAAAACCCACTCATACACTAAGCGCAATCTCTCCTGGAGGTGCGCACCATGTCTCGTCCCAACAACCGCGACGTCATCGAAACACTCAGTGGCCGACCTGCCTCCGATGGCGACGGGGTAAAGCTGACCCGCGTCTTTGGCGGAGCGCAAGCCGAGCGTTTCGATCCTTTCCTGATGCTTGACGAATTCGGCTCGGACGAAGCAGCCGATTACGTCGGTGGATTTCCGTCCCATCCACATCGAGGCTTCGAAACCGTCACCTATATGCTCGACGGCCGGATGCTGCATGAAGACCATTTGGGCAACCGGGGCCTCCTGGAGCCGGGAGGCGTGCAGTGGATGACCGCCGGGCGCGGCATCATCCATTCGGAAATGCCGCAGCAAGACTCGGGACGGATGCGCGGTTTTCAGCTCTGGCTCAACCTGCCCGCTGACGAAAAAATGCAGCCGGCCGCTTATCGCGATTTGCAGCCCAGCGAGGTCCCCTTCGTCAAGCTAGCGAGTGGCGGAACCATCAGAGCGATCGCCGGTGATGCAGTCATCGAGGGTCGCTCGCTATCAGGCGCGGTGACTGGCAAGACCACTCGCCCACTTTACCTCGACGTGTTGCTGAAGCCGGGCGAACAGCTGGATCTACCGGTGGGCGAAGAACTGACCGTATTGCTGTACTGCTACGAAGGCACAGTGCAGGTCGATGGCAGCACCAGCCAGACGCGGCTGCAAAAAGCGCAACTCGGGCGACTTGGCAGTGGGGATGCCGTGCATTTGGCTGCCGGAGCGGAGGGGGCGAAGTTGTTGCTTATCGCTGGCAAGCCCTTGCGCGAACCCATCGTCCAATACGGGCCTTTCGTGATGAACCGGCGCGAGGAAATCGAACAGGCACTAAGCGACTTTCGCGAAGGTCGCTTCGGCCAGTAGTTAGACTATCGGGGTGCGCCCTGCCAGTGCATGGGCCAGGGTGCCGCCATCGATAAACTCCAGCTCGCCACCGAGCGGCACGCCATGAGCGATGCGCGAAACCTTGATGCCACGCGGCCTGAGCAGGTTGGCGATGTAATGCGCTGTCGCTTCCCCTTCCACGGTGGGATTCGTCGCCAGTATCACCTCGTTGACGTCACGCCCGTCGAGGCTGCCCAGCAGCGCAGGGATTCCGATCTCTTCGGGCCCCCGGCCATCTATGGGCGACAGATGTCCCTTCAGTACGAAATACCGGCCGCGGAACCCTCCAGCCTGCTCGACCGCCCACACATCGGCCGGGCTCTGCAGGATGCAGATTACGCTGTCGTCGCGCCGCGGATCCGAGCAGATATTGCAAATGTCCGTCTCGCTAAGCGTTCGACACTGCTGGCAATAGCCAACCCCATCCATCGCTGACTCCAGCACCTGGGCAAGATGCCGTGCCACGTCACGATCACGCTCGAGCAGGTTGAGCGCCATGCGCTGCGCGGTCTTGGGCCCAACGCCAGGCAAGCCGCGCAACGCATCGATCAACTGACGAATCAGCGGACTGAAGCTCATCTCTTCGAGCTCAGAACGGCATCTTGAAGCCGTCAGGCAAGTTCATGCCCGCGGTCAGGCCAGACATCTTTTCCTTGCTGTTGGTTTCGATCTTGCGCACCGCATCGTTGACCGCGGCGGCAATGAGATCTTCCAGCACTTCCTTGTCTTCGCTCATCAGGCTGTCGTCAATCGAAACCCGCCGGACATCGTGCCGGCCGGTCATCAGCACGGAGACCAGGCCTGCGCCCGACTGCCCCGTCACTTCGGCGTTGGCCAGTTCTTCCTGCATCTTCTGCATCTTTTCCTGCATCTGCTGTGCCTGCTTCATCAGGCCTGCCATGCCACCTTTCATCATGATGCTGTCCTCATTCAACTGGTTGAAGCATCCAGGGGTCGGATGCTGTCGTCACAAATCTGTGCTGCGAATTCGTCGAGTAGGCGTTGTACCAGCGGATCGGCCTGAATACTCGCCTCTGCTTCGCGTTGACGAGCCACCCGCCGACGCGCAGCTGCGACGGCAGGCGTTTCCTGATCGGGCGCTGCGATGTCGATAACGACATGCACCTCGCGCCCGAGCTGCTCGGCCAGCGCACGCTCGATCCGCTGGCGGTGGTTCTCGTTGTACAGCGCGCTATGACCCGGGTCCAATCGCAGCCGCCAGGCGTTGCCCTGATTGTCGATCAGCTGACAGTGAGCGGCAATGCTTTGCGTCAGTCCGCTCAACACCAGACGGGGAAACAGTTCCAGCCACTGCGCAGCCAGTCCGGTGGCGACCGGCAGATCGCTGACCTCACCACCCTTGTCGATAACCGCCGTTTCCGAATCGACCGCGTCTGCCACATCCCATTCGTTGAGATAGGCGCTCAGGTCCAGCGGTTCCTCTTCATCTTCATCCGGCCCCTCCACCGCTGCGGCGGGGGCGGTCTGTAACCATTCCTGCGGCGGTTCGTTCACCGGCGGTTTGACCGGTGTGCTGGCATTCAGGGGCCGAGTGGACGTGTTTTTCGCAACGGGAGTGGGCTCCGCTGCGGTGGGAGTAACCGCCTTTTCCGACGCTGCAGCGGGCTTGACGGGCGCGGCAGGCTTCGGCACAGGCGCCAGCGGAGCTGCTTGTTGCGTCTGGTGCGTCCGGATATCCCGCTGCGGCTCGCGCGCAGGCTGGTTCAGATTCCTGCGCAGCTGCGCCAGAGCGCCATCGGCCGCCTGGTGTGGAGCGGACTCCGACGGCACAGGTGACACGGAGGAGGAAGGCGGCTCGCTCGATGGCCCGACCTGTTGGGGTTCAGCCTTGGCCTGGCTGAGCCCCGCTGACTTTCCCGAGCCGGGACTCGGCCGGCTTTCAGCGGGAAGCACACCCCCAGCCTCCGTCGCCGGGCGAAACGCGAGCATGCGCAACAGCGCCATCTCGAAGCCGCCACGGGGGTCCGGGGACAACGGCAGGTCGCGGCGGCCGTGTAGCGCCATCTGATAGAACAGTTGCACATCTTCGGCGCTGATTCGAGCTGCCAGATCGACTACCCGCTCACGATCGCCCTGGCTGTTATCCACGCCATCCGGCAATACCTGGGCGATAGCCAGACGCTGCAAGGTTGAAATCAGCTCGGCCAAAACACCGGCGAAATCCGCGCCCTGCTCCGCCAGCTCCCCCACCGCGACAAGCAAGGCTCGTGCATCATGCGCGGCGAGTGCTTCCAGCAAGCCGAACACCTGGCCATGATCGATGGTTCCGAGCATCGTTCTGACCTGACTGGCCTCTAGCGTACCGTTGCCAAAGGCAATGGCCTGGTCGGTCAGGCTGAGGCCGTCACGCATGGAGCCGTCGGCAGCGCGACCGAGCAGCCAGAGCGACTCGTCATCGAAGCGGATCATCTCTTCGCTCAAGACATGGCGAAGATGATCGACTACCCGCTCCGGTGGCATGTTTTTCAGAGAGAACTGCAGACAGCGCGACAGAATGGTCACCGGGAGCTTCTGCGGATCAGTGGTGGCGAGCAGAAACTTTACATGTTCCGGCGGCTCTTCCAGCGTCTTCAACAAGGCATTGAAACTATGGCTGGACAGCATGTGCACTTCGTCGATCAGGTAGACCTTGAAACGACCCCGCGACGGAGCGTATTGCACGTTATCGAGCAGCTCCCGTGTGTCTTCCACCTTGGTGCGGCTGGCTGCATCCACTTCGATCAGGTCGACGAAGCGTCCTTCGTCGATCTCCCTGCAGGCCGAGCAGGTACCGCATGGCTCCGAACTGATGCCGACCTCGCAATTCAGGCATTTGGCCAGGATACGCGCGATGGTCGTCTTGCCGACACCCCGCGTGCCGGTGAACAGATAGGCGTGGTGAAGGCGGTTGTGATCCAGGGCGTTGATCAGAGCCTGCAGCACATGGGTCTGCCCGACCATTTCACGAAACAGACGGGGACGCCATTTGCGGGCTAATACCTGATAACTCATCGGCGTGTTCTGCATTCCGGTCGGCTTTGGGGCAAGCGAGTACTGTAACCAAAGCCGCCCGACAATGCGAGATGCGCCAGGCGCTCAGTCCCGCCTGGCGCGAGCAAGCAGCGCGGGATGTCGAGTCCTCTCGATGAACTCCCGATAGGCGGACGATTCGCGGAAAGCCTCGGCCGCTTTTCGCGAGCCATAGATACTGATATGTCCCGACTGATCCAACCCGAAGGGCACGTTTTCTGCCGTCACGTCAGACGGAACGCCATCTACATGGAACATCGAGTCCCGGCTGACATACATGACGTTGGGATATCGTTCGGCAATTGTCCGCAACTGGTCATTCGCTGCGCGCACGGGTTCATCCCGCGTCTTTTCGAATCGGCTGATGTCGAAGGAACGGCCGAACATCAGGCTGCGTTCGTACATGTCCCGCACGTTGATGTCGTAATTGGTAGGCGCGGCCATGAGCACGACCAGCCCGGCATGCTCGGCGGCGAGATCGACGGCTCCGGAAACCCCCTCCATCTGCTCCCCACTGTCCGGCATAGATAACCAGATCGTAATCGGCCACGTGATCTTTGAGGTAGCTGCGATTGATGAGGCATTGTTCGTATTCCGGGCCAGTCGTGTGACCGGTGAATTCACCGCGGTCGCTCGGATAGCACCAATTACTCGAAACCGCATTTATATTCAGGTCATTCTCTCGCCCAAGGTCGTCCCAGAAAGGACCATAGTGACCAGCGAACGAATCACCGAAGAGCAGCGCATCGAGCCGCCCGTCGCGTGTGCCCAGCTGGCACGTCAGCCCCTGTTCGCCGACCTCGTTGTCGTAGCTCGGGTCCACGTTATGGAAACACCATCCATTGGACTTGCGCGGGAGCACCAGCTCCGCCGTTGCGTTGCGAAACTCCTCGCTGATGCGATTCGGGTAGCCTTGCGATGCCATGGTGACGCTGGCCAACGCACCTACCGCCAGCATCGAGCCACCGATACGAACCAGCGAACGCGGCTTCGGACGGGGTA
>CAYZFU010000083.1:0-13105 GCA_964477725.1 uncultured Halopseudomonas sp. | reverse complement strand
CTCTTTTCCGGTCAGGTTGCTCATGCGGGCGATCGAGAATACCGAAAAGCACCAGTCGTAACAAGGTTATTCACGGAGCGGTGTCAAGGACATATTCGTATAATGGTGCGCCATCGGCGTCGAATGCGCTGTGAAGCGCGGCCACTCAGTCCAGGCTCCTCAGCATGCTGGGATGCCGTATTGGCAGCATGTATCGCTGGTGACCCCGCTTCACGCTACGCTGGCCACGCCTGTCGATGACCCAGCCGCGCGCTTCGACCTGCTCGCCTTGCATGGCGGCAGGGGTGCGGCCGGACAACACGTCCCGGTCATCCTGGTGGACGCGCAACACCACTTCGCCGTCGAGTGCCAGCCACCAGAACCGTCCAGCCCCGGCCACCGAGCGCACGGTACCGCGCACCAGATGGAAGCCGCCGCGCTCTAGCCTGGACGCCTCGATCACCGGCTGCGCTGACCAGAGCCCCCGACGCCCACTTCTGGCAACTTGCTCGGCCGCTGCATGACACCGCAGCAGATCCAGATTGGGTGGTACGCCGATGGCGAAGCCGAGCCCTTCAGTCAGCAGCTGTGCTTCGAGATTGGTGCCACTGGCATTGAACAGATGAGCCAACGTTCGCCCGTAGCGGTCACGCGACTCCTCGCCGGACACAAGATACAAGGGTTTCCCGCTGGTGAGTTCCCGCAGGCGTTGCTCGGCGGCGCGCGCGAAGGGCTCCGATGGCTTGCCCTCGCGGCCGATCTCCGGAGCATTGATGCCTATCAGCCGTACCCGTCGCCCATCGGTGAGCTCCAGCGTGTCGCCATCAAAGACTGTGCGACTGTGAACCGAGACGGCCTTGTCGGGCATGCGGCAGGCGTCGGCCTGCGCCAGCCCGGCGGAAAGCCAGACAACAAAAAAGGCGCCCCAACGGAGCGCCTTTTTGATCTCGAACCCTGCCATCGAAGGCTGGCGAGTCTTACTTCTTGGTGCTGACGGCACCGAAACGCTGCTTGAAGCGCTCGATACGGCCGCCGGTGTCCAGTACCTTCTGCTTGCCGGTATAGAACGGGTGGCACTCGGAGCACACGTCCAGGTGAATCGGCTTGCCCAGGGTGGACCGCGTGGTGATCACGTTGCCACAGCTGCAGGTAGCCTGGATTTCTTCGTACTGGGGATGCAGATCAGCTTTCATGGGGTGTTCCTCGATTGGTGTGCCGCCACCTGACCTACTTGATCGGGCACCGCACTGAATAATTCAAAGCCGATACCAGACACGCATCCAGGTACCGGAAAATCAGGCCGGCGATGATAACAGAAACCGGCGCTTACGCAAGCATCACTGGCAAGCGCCCGGAATGCTAACATCTGTCCACTGTCCGCAAGAGTGTTTCGAGCCCGTGCCCATCCTCCAGGTTGCTCTGCCCTCCCCGCTGCGCCGATTGTTCGACTACCGCAGCCCGGTGGGCGTGCGCGCAGAGGATTGCGGGCTCGGTCAACGGGTCCGCGTACCCTTCGGCAATCGACAAATGGTGGGGGTGATAGCCGGATTGAGCGATACCTCCGAGCTGCCTGCCGCCAAGCTCAAGCGCGCGCTGGAACTCATCGATCTGCAGCCACTGCTGCCGGACAGCCTTTGGCAACTGTGCACCTGGACGGCCAGCTACTATCAGCACGGGCTGGGCGATACGCTCAGTAGCGCCCTGCCGGTGTTGCTACGCCAGGGTGAGCCCGCGCTGGCGCGCCAGGATCGGTTATGGAAGCTGACTTCCGGGAGCTACCCTGAACACCCGGCCATAGCTCGGGCGCCAAAACAGAAGGAGGCGGTACAAATCCTTGCAAGGCACCCGCACGGTCTGTCGCACGCCCTGATTGGCCAGTGGGGACTGACACGCGACTGTCTCGAAGCACTGGAGCGCAAGGGATTGGCCGAACGCATCAGCCAGTCACAGCATCACGTTGACGAGCCCCTTCCTTTATTACGCGAAGCGCCGCTGACCGCGAATACCGAGCAGTCCGAAGCACTAGCGCAGATTGTCGGCAAACAGGGATTCGCCACCTGGCTGCTGGATGGCGTGACCGGCAGCGGCAAGACCGAGGTCTACCTGCAGGCGATCGAACACGCCCTGCGCCAACACAAACAGGCACTGGTGCTGATCCCCGAGATCGGTCTCACGCCGCAGACGCTTGAGCGCTTCCGCAAGCGCTTCAGCGTGCCGGTTGTCATTCTGCATTCCGGGCTCAATGATCGCGAGCGGCTGGATGCCTGGATCGCGGCGCGCGATGGCGAGGCCGGCGTTATCATCGGCACCCGCTCGGCGATTTTCACTCCACTGGCGCGGCCTGGACTCATCATCGTCGACGAAGAACACGACCTTTCATACAAGCAGCAGGAAGGTCTGCGCTACAACGCACGGGACCTGGCGGTCTACCGCGGCCACCTGGAGCAGACCGGCGTGCTGCTCGGCTCGGCCACACCATCACTGGAAAGCCTGCACAACGTGCAGCGTGGGCGCTACCAGCGCCTGCGCCTGGCCCAGCGGGCGGGTAACGCGAGCCCCCCGCGTTTCGAGTGTCTGGATATCCGCAGTCGGCCGCTCGAAGGCGGACTATCGCGCCCGTTGAAAGACCTCATCGGCGAACACCTGCGTGCCGGCAACCAGGTGCTGGTGTTCATCAACCGCCGCGGTTTCGCCCCGACGCTCATGTGCCATGATTGCGGCTGGATAGCCGAGTGCAAGCGCTGCGACGCGCGTATGACGGTGCACCGGGCGCCAGCACATCTGCACTGTCACCATTGCGGCAGTCAACGCGCCGTGGACCGTCACTGCCCCAAGTGCAACGGCGAGGATCTGCGGCCGATTGGTGCCGGCACCGAGCGTACCGAAGAGCAGCTGGTACAAAGTTTCCCGGACGTACCGGTGATGCGCATCGACCGGGACAGCATGTCGCGCAAGCAGGCGATGGCCGAGATGCTGCGGCGCATCCATAGCGGCGAGCGTTGCATCTTGGTCGGCACGCAGATGCTCGCCAAGGGACATCATTTCCCGGACGTGACGCTGGTGGCGATTCTTGATGCCGATGGCGGCCTGTTCTCCGCCGATTTTCGCGGACCGGAGCGTATGGCCCAGCAAATCACCCAGGTGGCCGGGCGTGCCGGACGTGCAGACAAGCCCGGCCAGGTGCTGATCCAGACGCACATGGCCGAACATCCCTTGCTGATCGATCTGACCGAACGGGGCTACCCGGCGATTGCCGAGCGGGAACTGGCCGCACGCCAGTCGGCCAACCTGCCACCGTACAGCTTCATTGCGCTGTTGCGCGCCGAAGCCAATGCCGCAGCCCTGGCCAACCAGTTCCTTGAAGAGGCTTGCGCCTGGGCCGAACAGCTCTGCTCGGATAATAGCCTTCCGGGCATCGAGCTGCTTGGCCCAGTCCCCTCGCCCATGGAGCGCCGCGCCGGTCGCTTTCGCGCACAGCTGCTGATCCAGGCGGGGCAGCGGTCGGTGCTGCACCAGTTATTGCATATCTGGCTGCCGCAGCTCGAGGTTCATCCGCTCGCCCGCAAGGTGCGCTGGTCGCTGGATGTCGATCCGCTGGACATGTTCTGAGCCGATCACCGTATCGGATTTGGCAAGTGCACACTTAAGCCGGATAATGCCGGGTTTTCCAACAGGCCTGCCCGGACACCCGATTACCCATGAAAAACCTGATCAGCCAGCTGCTCGCCGAAGCCGTGGAGACCCTGAAAAACCAGGGCGTGCTCCCTGCCGACCTGTCCCCGTCGATCCAGGTGGAGAATGCCCGCGACAAGGCACATGGCGACTTCGCCAGCAACCTAGCGATGATGTTGGCCAAGCCTGCCGGTATGAAGCCGCGTGATCTGGCCGAAAAGCTGGTCGCAGCCATGCCTGCACATGAAGCCGTCGCTCAGGTAAATATCGCCGGCCCCGGCTTTATCAACATTTTTCAGGACAGCACCTGGCTGGCCGGGCAACTTGAGTCCGCCCTGGCCGACGAACACCTGGCAGTCGCCAGGGCCAACCCGCTTCAGCGCGTGGTTATCGACTACTCCTCGCCGAACCTGGCCAAGGAAATGCACGTTGGTCATCTGCGCTCGACCATTATCGGCGATGCGGTTGCGCGCATTCTGGAGTTCCTCGGCCACGAGGTGATCCGGCAGAATCATGTTGGCGACTGGGGCACCCAGTTCGGCATGTTGCTGGCGTATCTCGAAGAAAACCCGGTTGCCGCCGAATCCGAGCTGGGTGATCTGGAGAATTTCTACCGCCAGGCGAAAAAACGCTTCGACGAAGATGCAGCCTTCGCCGACCGCGCTCGCGAGCGCGTCGTGCAATTGCAAGCCGGGGACCCTGCCTGCCTGGACCTGTGGCACAGGTTCAACGATATATCGCTGGGGCACTGTCAGGCGGTGTACGACCGTCTCGGCGTATCTCTGCGCCGCGAAGACGTGCGCGGGGAAAGCGCCTATAACGACGAGCTGGCCGACATCGTCCGCCAGCTCGAAACCAGCGGCCTCCTGACTGAAAGCGAAGGCGCGCGCTGCGTGTTCCTCGATCAGTTCACCAACAGCGAAGGCAAGCCGTTGCCGGTCATCGTGCAGAAGGCCGGCGGTGGCTACCTGTACGCGACGACCGACCTCGCGGCCATGCGCTATCGCAACCAGGAGCTCAACGCCGACCGCGTGTTGTATTTCGTCGATCAGCGCCAGGCGCTGCATTTCCAGCAGGTCTTCGCCGTGGCGCGCAAGGCCGGATTCGTGCCGGAAAGCATGGAGCTGGAGCACATGGGCTTCGGCACCATGAACGGCGCCGATGGCAAGCCGTTCAAGACCCGCGACGGTGGCACGGTCAAGCTGGTCGATCTGCTTGAGGAAGCCGAGCAACGCGCCTATCGCCTGGTACACGAAAAGAACCCGGCACTATCTGACGAAGAATTGAGTCATATCGCGCGGGCCGTCGGCATCGGCGCGGTCAAATACGCCGATCTGTCCAAGCATCGCAGCAGCGACTACAGCTTCAACTTCGAGTTGATGCTCAGCTTCGAGGGCAACACCGCACCCTACCTGATGTATGCCTACACCCGCGTCGCGAGCATCTTCCGCAAGCTCGAGCGCAGCATGAACGAGCTGGACGATCTCGCCCCGTTGAAGCTCGAGGCGGAAGCCGAAACCGACCTGGCGGCGCATCTCGCGCAGTTCGGCAACACGCTGAACTACGTGGCGCGCGAGGGCACGCCGCATGTGCTGTGTACCTATCTGTACGAGCTGGCAGGTCGGTTTTCCAGCTTTTATGAGCAATGCCCGGTGCTCGCTGCCGAACGCGCGGAACAGCGCGGCAGCCGTCTGCGCCTCGCCGCCCTGACTGGACGAACGCTGCGCCAAGGCCTTAACCTGCTCGGCATCGAAACACTGGAGCGCATGTAAGCAGCATGGCCAAAGGACGCAAAGCCCCTACCCGCGGAGCCAGCCGGAAACAGGCTGCCAGCCGACCGCGGATTCCCGGCTGGCTATGGATGGTCAGCGGACTGGTGATAGGCCTGTTCGTTGCGTTTCTGTTCCAGCTGGAGCCCGGCCGCGAGACGGTCAAGCGCGACGCGGCGCCACCGAGGCCCGTTCAACCGGCTCCTCGCCAGGCGAAACCGGCCGAACAGCAACCGCGCTATGACTTCTACACGCTACTGCCCGAGTCGGAAGTGATCGTGCCGGAGACGGCGGTGCCCGAGCAAGCACCGACCGAGCCGCCGAAAACCGAAGCCAAGGCAGCGGCCGAAACGGCGACGCGCTATTTCCTGCAGGCCGGCTCCTTCCGCCAGCGCGCCGACGCCGACCGCGTCCGCGCGCAGATCATCATGCTCGGCCTGGACGTGCAGTTGGAAAATGCCAAGCTCGGCAATGGCGAAACCTGGTATCGCGTTCAGGTGGGCCCTTTCCAGGATCGCAACAGCCTGGGCGACGCACAAAAGACCCTGGCCGGCAACGGCTTCGACAATCTCCTGTTACAACAACGCACCAGCAAGCAATGACCGCATAGCCGCGCCCCGCGCGGCTATCACACTCCGATTACTCGCCCGCCTAGATCGACCACGCTCACGGTTGAAATCCCCTGTCATGCCCCAACATAACCGGGATGGCAGACCGCTGCCGCCCCGTTTCCCCCGTCAGCCAATTGGGAGCTGCTTGTGACTACAATCGTATCCGTCCGCCGCCAGGGCAAAGTCGTCATCGGTGGCGATGGCCAGGTGTCGCTGGGCAACACCGTCATGAAGGGCAACGCCCGTAAAGTGCGTCGCCTATACCGCGACCAGGTCATCGCCGGTTTCGCCGGCGGCACTGCCGATGCCTTTACCCTGTTCGAGCGGTTCGAGGCACAACTGGAAAAGCACCAGGGTAACCTGGTCCGTGCCGCCGTGGAGCTGGCAAAGGACTGGCGTACCGATCGCGCACTGCGCAAACTCGAGGCGCTCCTGGCCGTGGCCAACAAGGACGCCTCACTGATCATCACCGGCAACGGTGACGTGATCGAGCCGGAGGAAGGCCTGATTGCCATCGGCTCCGGCGGCCCGTTTGCCCAGGCCTCAGCCCGCGCCCTGCTGATGCATACCGATCTCACCGCACGTGAAATTGTCGAGACCAGCCTGAACATTGCCGGCGATATCTGCATCTATACCAACCGTAACCTGACGATCGAGGAGCTGGACGCCAATACCTGAGGCGCCCGGATACAAGAGCATGTCCATGACACCCCGTGAAATCGTCCATGAGCTCGACCGCCACATCATCGGTCAGCAGGATGCCAAGCGCGCCGTCGCCATTGCCCTGCGCAACCGCTGGCGGCGTCAGCAGCTGCCGGAAGCGCTGCGCCAGGAAGTCACCCCGAAGAACATTCTGATGATCGGTCCGACCGGCGTCGGCAAGACCGAAATCGCCCGTCGCCTGGCCAAACTGGCCCAGGCGCCCTTTATCAAGGTCGAAGCGACCAAATTCACCGAGGTCGGCTATGTCGGCCGTGACGTCGAGTCGATCATCCGGGATCTCATCGACGCTGCACTCAAGATGCTCCGCGAAAAGGAGATGGAAAAGGTGCGGCATCGTGCCGAAGACGCAGCCGAGGATCGCATTCTCGACGCCCTGCTGCCGCCTGCCCGCGGATCCGGTGATGAGTCGGTCCGGCAGGACAACAGCACGCGACAGCTTTTCCGCAAGCGTCTGCGCGAAGGCGAGCTGAATGACAAGGAAGTCGATATCGAAGTCGCCGAGGCACCGGTTGGCGTCGACATCATGGCTCCGCCCGGCATGGAAGAGATGACCAGCCAGTTACAGAACATGTTTTCCAGTTTCGGCAAGGGCAAGCGCAAGACCCGCACCCTGAAGGTCAAGGACGCCATGCGGATGATCCGCGACGAAGAGGCCGCGCGCCTGGTCAATGAAGACGAGCTGAAAACCCGCGCCATCGATGTCGTCGAGCAAAGCGGCATTGTCTTCATCGATGAGATCGACAAGGTCAGCAAGCGTGCCGACAGCGGCGGCGGTGCCGACGTGTCACGCGAAGGTGTGCAGCGCGACCTGCTGCCACTGATCGAAGGCTCCACGGTCAACACCAAGTTCGGTATGGTCAAGACCGACCACATCCTGTTCATCGCCTCGGGCGCCTTCCATCTGACCAAGCCGTCCGACCTGATCCCCGAACTGCAGGGCCGTCTGCCGATCCGCGTTGAGCTGCAATCGCTGTCGCCGCAGGATTTCGAGCGCATCCTGACCGAGCCGGACGCGTCCTTGACCGAACAGTATCGAGCCCTGATGCAAACCGAAGGGCTGGAGATCCAGTTCGCTCCCGATGCGATTTCCCGACTCGCCGAGATCGCCTGGCAGGTCAACGAGAAGACCGAAAACATCGGCGCGCGTCGCCTGCATACGGTGTTGGAGCGCCTGCTTGAGGAAGTCTCGTTCAGCGCGGGCGATCTGGCTTCGTCACAGGAGGGCAATGCGCTGGTAATCGACGCGGCCTACGTCAATGAGCATCTGGGTGAATTGGCGGTGAACGAAGATCTGTCACGCTACATCCTCTAAGCTCAGCTGCCAGCGGCAGCGATCCCGGTCTCCGGGCTTGCCTGCCGCTTGATGGAGTCCCTATGGTTCCCACCGACATCAAGCTGCAAAAATCCTCCCGCACGCTCAGCCTCACTTATGCGGATGGGCAGACCTATGTACTGCCCGCCGAGTACCTTCGCGTGTATTCGCCCTCTGCCGAAGTACGCGGCCACGGCAAGCCGGTACTGCAGACCGGCAAGCTGAACGTGGGCTTTGTCGGGCTGGCGCCGGTGGGCAACTACGCGCTAAAGCTGGCCTTCGATGATGGCCACGACACCGGCCTTTACAGCTGGGATTATCTGTATGAATTGGCGACCCGGCACGAAGATCGCTGGCAAGCCTACCTCGACCAGCTCCGGGCAGCCGGAGCCAGCCGCGACCCGGATGTCTCAACAGTGAAACTGATGCTCTGAATCCCACCGCAACAGTCCGGCAGGGACCGCTTCGAAGAGACAACAGAGCACTCATCTACGGTCACCAGTCTTGCTCGCCGACTCGCGTCCGATACCTCGACCTCGAGCAATCAGGCCAGATATTTATCCAGAGCCTTCTCGATTTCGCCTTTGACCATGCCTGCCATGGGCGTGAACATCAGGCCCAGCTTGACGGTGACCTGGACCAGCTCATCGCCGACCCGGATCACCCCGTCCGCACCGCTGCGCTTGAAGGTCAACTCGTCTCCTTCCCAATTGCAGTCGGCGCCAAGCTTTTGTGCCAGCTTGTCGGCAAGCTTTTCGGCGCGCTCGCGAGCGGTTTCCTTGCCGAGGTTGTGCTCGCGGGTGATTTCCACTGTTGCCATGACGTCGTCCTGTCTCGAAAAAAGCGCTAGCATGCCGCAAAGCCCTCGAGTCGTCATCTGCGGCCTGCGATAACCGCGCGCCGCATTCCGCGCGACGCGGCGGCAAATGTGGGTAGAATGAGCACTGAATTGCCAACGCGGACGCACCATGACCGAGAAGAACACAGACCGTACGACTCACTTCGGCTACCAGACCGTAGCCGAATCCGAAAAGGCGCAGAAAGTGGCCGAGGTGTTTCATTCGGTCGCCGCAAAATACGACCTGATGAACGATCTCATGTCGGGTGGTGTACACCGGCTTTGGAAACGCTTCACCATTGAGCTGTCCGGCGTGCGGCAGGGAAACCGGGTTCTGGATATCGCCGGGGGTACGGGCGACCTTACTCGCAAGTTCTCCCGCCTGGTCGGTTCCGAAGGCGAGGTGGTACTGGCCGACATAAACGCCTCGATGCTCAGGGTCGGTCGCGACCGGTTGTTGGATAAAGGTATCGCAGGCAACGTGCGCTTCGTTCAGGCCGACGCCGAACAGATGCCGCTTGCTGACGGCACTGTCGACATCGCACAAGGAAAAAGCACTGGAGTCGATGCTGCGTGTTCTCAAGCCCGGCGGCCGCCTGCTGGTGCTGGAATTTTCCAAGCCGGCCAACCAGTTGCTGTCAAAAGCGTACGACCGGTATTCGTTCACCCTGCTGCCATTGATGGGCAAGCTGGTGACCAACGATTCGGAAAGCTACCGCTATCTGGCCGAGTCCATCCGCATGCACCCTGACCAGGACACGCTCAAGGCGATGATGGAACAAGCCGGCTTCGCCCGGGTGAGCTACCACAACATGACCGGTGGCATTGTCGCGCTGCACCGGGGAATCAAGCCCTGATGCTGACACAGGCCTTGCTAGCCGCCGCCGAACGCAGCATTTCGCTGGCGGTCTCGCGTGATCAGCTGACCGGTAGGCGCCTCGGCGCGCTGGCGGGCAAGGTCATACGGATCCAGTCGCGGGCGCCAGACGTCACCCTGTATCTTTTACCGGGCGAGGATGGCATCGTGCTGCTCGGCGCGGAGGCCGACCTTTCCGCTGATTGCTCCCTGAGCGCACCGGCCGGAATGCTTGCCCGCCTGGCCCTGAGCAGCCAGCGCAAGCAATTGCTCGAAGATCCCAGCGTCGAGCTGAGCGGTGATACCCAGATACTGGTGGATTTGCAGAATGTTTTTGCCGACCTGCGGCTGGATAGCGAAGCGGAGCTGGCGCGCTGGGTCGGCCCGGTCGCTGCGCACGCCGTCGGGCAAGTAGCCCGTACCGGACGGGACTGGAGCGCATCGACACGCCGTAGTCTGGACGCCGCCATACGCGACTACCTGACCGAAGAAACCCGTCAGTTGGTCGGCCGGCGAGAAGCGGACAGCGCCGCGATGGCCATTCATGAGCTGCGCCTGCGCCTGGATCGGCTCGATGCCCGCGTACGGCAACTCGAAAACCCTGCCGCGGACTCCTCAGACGCATGAACTTCACCGCCCTCTGGCGCCTGCTGCGCATCCTGCACATCTTCGTCCGCTATCGCCTCGACCAATTGCTGCTCGATCTGCCTCTGCCCTGGTACGGCCGGCTGCTGCTGAAGATTGGCCCCTGGCGGCTGTGTCCCGCACCGCGCGATCTCACCCGTGGCGCCCGCTTGCGCCGGGCCTTCGAGGATCTCGGTCCGGTGTTCATCAAGTTCGGGCAGATACTGTCCACGCGCCGCGACCTGATGCCCGATGATATTGCCCTGGAACTGGCGTTTCTGCAGGACAAGGTGCCACCCTTTGCTCCGGAGATAGCCCGGGCGCGGATTGAGGAGCAACTCGGCGAACCGATCGAAACGGTCTTTTCGAGGTTTTCCGATCAGCCGCTGGCCTCAGCCTCGGTGGCACAGGTGCACGCCGCCACCCTGCATGACGGCAGCGAAGTGGTGGTGAAAGTCACCCGGCCGGACATCGCGCCGGTGATTCATCAGGACATGCAGTGGCTGTATCTCAGTGCCCGTATGCTGGAGAAGGTATCCAGCGAAGGCCGGCGTCTGCGCCCGGTGGAAGTGGTCCGCGACTACGAGAGCACGATTTTCGACGAGCTGGACCTGCATCGCGAAGCGGCCAACGCCTCCCAGCTGCGGCGCAATTTCGAAGGCTCCGATCTGCTGTACATCCCCAAGGTCTACTGGGAGTGGTGCAAGCCGCGAGTCATGGTCATGGAACGCATCAGCGGCGTTCCGGTGACCAATCTGGACGCGTTGCACGATCAGCGGACCGACATGAAAAAGCTGGCCGAGCGCGGCGTCGAAATTTTCTTCACTCAAGTATTTCGCGACAGCTTCTTTCACGCCGATATGCATCCGGGCAACATTTTCGTGTCGCGCGCCCACCCATGGGAGCCGCAATATATTGCCATCGACTTCGGCATCGTCGGCAGCCTGACGCCTCAGGACCAAAGCTACCTGGCGCGTAATCTGCTGGCTTTTTTCAAGCGTGATTACCGCCGCGTAGCGCAACTGCATATCGATTCGGGCTGGGTACCGGCGGACACACGGGTAAACGAATTTGAAGCGGCCATCCGCAGCGTCTGCGAGCCGATCTTCGAACGGCCTCTGCGCGACATTTCGTTCGGCCAGCTCCTGTTGCGCCTGTTCCAGACTGCCCGGCGTTTCAACATGGAAATCCAACCGCAACTGGTGCTGTTGCAAAAGACCCTGTTGAACATCGAAGGCCTCGGGCGCCAGCTCTATCCGGACCTCGATTTATGGTCCACCGCGCAGCCCTATCTGGAACGCTGGATGCGTGAACGAGCCATGCCGCACCAGCGCCTGCATCACTGGCAGGAATATGCCGAGCAGGTGCCGGGGTTGCTGGCCGACGCGAGACAGGCGCTGCACAATTTCGCCGAGCGACAGGAACATCAACCGCGCCGCGCACGGCATGTCCCGGCACCGTCGGAGATTGCACGTCGGGACAACCCGCTGGCGCTGCGTCTGGCAGGTCTGCTGCTGGCTGTAACGGGGGCCGGAGGGCTTGGCGCCGACTACAGTCTCTGGGCGCATGCGCAACCCGTCTACTGGCTGCTGGTAGCCAGCGGTAGCTGGCTCATACTGCGCCGGTCCTGAGTGATTCGCATCTCTGGCGCGGCCAACCCATAAACTGGCACACTTGAACCCATGAAACAGACTATTGAAGACGGCAGCTGGCTCGACGCGGTGAAATGGGATGCCAACGGCTTGATCCCGGCAATCGCCCAGGATGTGCATACACAGCGTGTGCTTATGGTTGCCTGGATGAACCGCGAGGCGCTCGCGCTCACGGCACAGGAAAAGCGCGGCATCTACTGGTCACGCTCTCGACGCAAGCTCTGGCGCAAGGGTGAAGAATCCGGGCACGTGCAGGTATTGCATGAGCTGCGCCTGGACTGCGACGCAGATGTCGTCGTGCTGATGGTCGAACAATTGGGTGGCATCGCCTGTCATACCGGCCGGCAAAGCTGTTTTTACCGTGTATTCACGGACGGCCAGTGGCAGGTCGTCGACCCGGTTCTGAAGGATCCAAATCACATTTATGAGCACAAGCATGAGTGATACGCTAAGCCGCCTGGCCGAAGTACTCGAACAGCGCAAGCAGGCAGGGTCCGATAGCTCCTATGTCGCCAGCCTCCACGCAAAGGGTTTGAACAAGATCCTCGAGAAGCTCGGCGAGGAATGCACCGAGACGCTGCTTGCAGCGAAGGATTGCCAGCACAGCGGAGACAAGTCCGAACTGATCTACGAGACGGCCGACCTCTGGTTTCACAGCCTGGTCATGCTCAGCCACCTCGGCCTCGGACCGGATGATGTACTGAAAGAACTCGAACGGCGCTTCGACCTGTCCGGCCTGGCCGAAAAGGCGTCTCGCCAGAAATAGCTAGGGCCTGCTTGGCCCGGGAGAATGACATGGGTTTCGGTGGTATCAGCGTCTGGCAATTATTGATCGTCCTGCTCATCGTCGTGCTGCTGTTCGGCACCAAACGCCTGAAGAGCATCGGCGGGGACCTGGGCGAAGCCATCAAGGGTTTCCGCAAGTCGGTGAACGCCGAAGATGATGACAAGGACAAGCCCAACGTACAGCACAAGACTGGCGACACCCTCGACGTGCACCCGGAAAAGAAGCCGGATCAGCAGCACAGGGACTGATCGTTCATGTTCGATGCCGGCTTTACCGAAATGC
>CAYZFU010000082.1:2710-13193 GCA_964477725.1 uncultured Halopseudomonas sp. | reverse complement strand
CATCTACACCCCGCTCTCCTCGCGCATCGCCCACCTGGTGGTGATTGACGTGCTGGCCATGGGGCTGTCGATGCGCCGCGGCCCGGAGCTGGTCAACCATCTGAAGAACGTCAAACGCAGCCTGCGCGGCCTGCGCCTCTCGGCGCGTGCCGGCCAACGTAGTCCTGATGCACAGGAGTAAGCATGCCGGTAGCCATGGCCCGCCATATCTTGGTGAAAACCGAAGCCGAAGCCGCCCAACTGAAAAAACGCCTGGCGGCAGGCGAAGCCTTTGATGTGTTGGCGCGCACGCATTCGATCTGCGCTTCTCGCAAGCGCGGCGGTGATCTGGGCGAGGTGCGGCCGGGTCAGATGGTCCGCGCCATCGACCAGATCATCTTCAAGAAGCCACTGAAGACCATCCATGGTCCGGTGAAAACCCAGTTCGGCTATCACCTGGTTCAGGTGTTCTACCGCGACTGAGCGGTGTCAGCGCGTCATCCCGGTGCGCTCGTGCCACTCGGCCAGCGACTCGTCCGGGTATTCATCGAACTTCTTGTCGTCCGGCCCTGCATCGATCTCGACCCAGCTCGCCTTTGAACCGAGCATGAGATGCGTATGCTCGGGGGGAATCGGCAGCTCAGTATCGATCGCCGAGGCGAACGGGTGAATGAGCTCCGGCCAGTCCGGGCTGAACAGCCACAGTCCGCTGCCGCACAGATGGCAGAAGTGCCGCTCGGCACTGCTGGCGCTGCCGTCGGGCATCTTCGCATGATAAATGGTGATGTGTTCCTTGCCGGTGACCGCCAAGGTCGTCGCGTCGCCGCCCAGGTTGATGGCGTAGCCGCCACCACCCTGGGTCTTGCGACAGATCGAGCAATAGCACCGCTGGTACGGCACCGGATGAGTGCTATCGAGCTCGAATCGAACCGAGCCGCAATGACACGAACCTTCAAGATGCATGTTTCACCTCAGTGGAATTCCGCACGAATCGGCGCCGAACACAGCCGGCGGATAACCCAGCCGATCAACAGACATACCAGCAGCGCGAATACCGTGCCGAACAACAGCGAGGACACACTCGGTCCACGGAATATCGGCTCATACACTGCCGCAGCCGCAGGCGCGTCGAACGGCGCGGTCTGCCAGAGCATCAGGATGCTGCCGATCGCCCAGACAATCATCAGTCCGAGAATCACCACGAACATCAGCCGCGCCCAGTTGAAACGTTTGAGCAGGCCGATCGCGGCGATCAGTACCAGCATCGAGACGAACAGGTTCGACAGCGTCATCCAGGCCAGATTGTCGAGCACGAACGCCGCGAGCGAGGCCGCCTCGCCCTGCTGCGCTGCAGTCGCCTGATACTGGTCGATCACTTCGACCAGCGGTGGCCAGAACAGCAATGCCAGCGCCTGGCCCAGCGCGATCGCTACACTGAAGCCGGAAATCACGATGAAGATCCAGGCCACACCGGTGACGAATCCCGACGGTGCAGCCGGTCCCGTAGCTGAATAGGCAGGATCAGCCACTGATCACCCCGCAGGCCACGCGCGCGCCACCGCCGCCGAGCGCTTCGGGCTGGTCGGAATAATTGTCACCGCCGGCGTGAATCATCAGGGCACGGTCGGCAATGGTTGACACCTTGTCCAGGCGTGGGGCGAGCACCGGATGCTCGGCGTTGCCGTTTTCATCCACATACAGCGCCGGCAGGTCACCCAGGTGGCCGTCGGCATAGGGACCCCGATGCTGATCGGCGTTGTCCGGAGCGAAATGACCACCGGCAGCCGCCGCGGCGGTCATGTCGCCGTCTTTTTCGGCCGGCTCGCAGCTGGCGTTCTGATGCACGTGAAAACCGTGCAGCCCCGGCTCCAGGCCCCGCAGGTTCGGCTCGAACAGCAGACCGTGTTCGGTTTCACTGATCCGCACGACACCGATGGTCTCGTGCTTGCCTTCGGCGCTGACCTTGTGCATGGTGACTTCCCGCTCGGCGGCCTGGGCCACGCCGGCGGCGAGCGCTGCGCACATTACGATGCAATGTTTCAGTTTCATCTTTGCTCTCTCCTGCTGTGACATGTACAGCTTGTGACCAAGCCCTGGGGCACGCGTTCCAGAAGCAGGACGCAAGCGCGCGCCGAGCCTGCCGTCCGGTGACTTGGAACAAGCCCGAGCGGCACCGGTCTGAAGGAACAAGCGGGTGCGCAGGGGCGTATCGAACCATCAATCGCTTGGGGTTTCGACGCGAATGTCGTATAAGGGACCGGGCTGAAAAACCCACACTCCAGGCCAGCAGCAGGGTAAGGCATGAGCAAAATATTGATAGTAGAAGACGAAGCACTCATAGCCATGTTGCTGGAGGAGATGCTGGCTGACCGCGGTTTCGCCGTCGCCGGCCAGGCCGCTACCGTCGAAGACGGCCAGGATATGGCCGAAAACCTCGACTTCGATGCAGCGATTCTCGATGTCAGCCTCAACGGCAGCTATGTGTTTCCCGTCGCCGAACGTCTCGATGCTCGCGGAATCCCTTTCGTGTTTACCACCGGGTACGGCGAAGCCGGCCTGCCGAAAGCCTGGTCGGACCGCCCAGTGTTCACCAAACCTTACGATATTGGCGAACTGACCGAGGCGCTGGCGCAGTTGATTCCTACCTCCGTCTCCTGAAGCTGCGCAATACCTGATGGCGGACAACAAGGACGTGTCATCCCCGTTATTCCTGTCCGGCGGCGGTCGGATGGGCGAGCTTATCCGGGCTCATAACTGGGACCAGACGCCGCTCGGCTCGCCCGAAAACTGGCCGCAGGCACTGCAGACGCTGGTCAGCGTGATCCTTTGCTCGCAGCAGCCTATGTTCATCGCCTGGGGCGGGCAACACACTTCGATTTACAACGACGCTTACGGCGAGATACTCGGTGCCAAGCACCCTGCCGCACTCGGCCGTCCCTTTCTGCAGATATGGAACGAAATTGCGGACGATCTGCTTCCGATCGTCGAGCAAGCCTACAACGGGCAACCGGTGCATATGGACGACATCACCCTGATGATGGAGCGTCACGGTTACCGCGAAGAGACCCACTTCTCCTTTTCCTACACGCCGGTACGCGATGATAGCGGCGAAGTCTGCGGCTTCTTCTGTCCCTGCATCGAAACCACCTCGCAGGTGCTTACCGAGCGCCGGATCAAGGAGGAAAACGAGCGACAGCGCCAGCTATTCGAGCGCGCGCCCGGCTTCATCGCCGCGGTTACCGGACCGGATCATGTGTTCGAGTTCGTCAACGAGGCCTATCGCACACTGGTGGGACGCTCCGACCTGGTCGGGCGAACGGTCAGGGAGGCGCTGCCGGAGATCGCTGGTCAAGGCTTCTTCGAATGGCTGGATGAGGTGTACAACACCGGGGAGCGCATCGTTCAGTTCGAGGTTCCGGTCAAGCTGCGGCGCGGCCCTGACGGAAAGCTCGAGCGACGTCACGTCGATTTCATTTACGAGCCGGTCAGCAATGACACCGGCCAGGTCACGGGCGTGCTGGTCGAAGGGCATGATGTCACCAATGCCCATCTTGCCCAGGAAGCGCTCAAGGCCAGCGAAGCGCAGTTCGAAGTACTGGCCCAGGCCATGCCGAATATCGTCTGGACCGCACGACCGCGCGGTCGCATCGACTGGTTCAATGAACGAGCGCATCAATACACGGGGCGCGAAAACGGAGGACTGACGGAAAACGTCTGGACGACCCTGATCCATCCTGACGATCTGGAAGCCTCTCGCGACACCTGGCTGGAGGCGTTGGCGAACGGCACGCCCTACGAGGACGAACTGCGTATCCGGCGGCATGACGGAGAGTATCGCTGGCATCTGGCGCGCGGCCTGCCGATCTATGGAGACGACGGCCTGCTGCTTCGCTGGATCGGCGCCAATACCGACATTCACGAT
Organism: uncultured Halopseudomonas sp.; assembly: GCA_964477725.1. Taxonomy (GTDB): domain Bacteria; phylum Pseudomonadota; class Gammaproteobacteria; order Pseudomonadales; family Pseudomonadaceae; genus Halopseudomonas. The sequence continues at coordinate 9,292 of CAYZFU010000082.1, read as the reverse complement.
CAAAAGATTGCCGAGGAAGCACTACGCGAGCTGAACGAAACACTCGAACGACGCGTTGCGGAGCGCACCGTGCAACGCGACCGCGTGTGGCGCAACTCCCGCGATCTGCTGTGCGTGGTCAACATCGATGGAACCCTGCGCTCGGTGAATCCTGCCTGGACCGACGTGCTCGGATATGCGCGGGACGAACTCGAAGGACGCAGCTTCCTGGACTTTGTCTGGCCGGACGACTTTTCCCTCTCCCGGTCCGAGCACGACAAGGCGGCCAACGGGAACCTGACCAACTTCGAAAATCGGTTTCGGCATCGTGATGGCTCGCCGCGCTGGATTTCCTGGCATACCTATGCCGAGCCTGACGCCATCTACGCCTACGGTCGGCATATCACCGCGGAGAAGGAGCAGACCGAAGCGCTGCGCCATGCCGAGGAGCAATTGCGCCACGCGCAGAAAATGGAAGCCATCGGTCAGCTCACCGGCGGACTGGCCCACGACTTCAACAACATCCTGACAGGTATCATCGGCTCGCTGGAACTGATGCTGGGCAGGCTCACCCAGGGCAAGACCGACTCGCTGGCCCGCTATTGCATGGCTGCCATGGGCTCGGCGCAGCGCGCAGCGTCGCTGACTCATCGCCTGCTGGCCTTCGCCCGGCGCCAGCCGCTCGATCCCAAGCAAGTGGACAGCAACAGGTTGCTGCTGAGCATGGAGGACCTGTTACGTCGTACGCTTGGCCCGCTTTACGACCTGCGGCTGCGCTTCGACAAGGAGCTGTGGGTGACCCGATGTGATCCGTACCAGCTGGAAAACGCCGTCCTCAACATCGTCATCAACGCCCGCGATGCGATGCCTGATGGCGGCTTCCTGACTATCGAAACCTTGAACGGCGATTTCGCCGAACCGTGCTCGGCGACGCCGCATGACGTCCCCGCCGGCCAGTACGTGATGATCCGCATCACTGACACCGGGCCCGGCATGACACCCGAGGTACTCCGGCGCGCCGTAGAACCCTTCTTCACCACCAAACCCCAGGGCCAGGGCACCGGGCTTGGATTGTCCATGGTCTACGGCTTTGCCAGACAGAGCGAAGGTTATCTGGACATCGCCTCCGAGCCCGGACGTGGCGTCTGCATGACCCTCTACCTGCCAAAGTCGTATAACGCTGCCGACCAATCGCCGGGCCCTGAGCTGGCGCATGAGCTTTCCACCAGCCCGGCTGCCCGCGTGCTGGTCGTTGAAGACGAGGCGCTGGTCCGTGAGTTGATTGTCGAAGCCCTGCTCGAGATGGGATGCGAAGTGGTCCAGGCGCCAGACGGCCCGGCCGGCCTGCGTGCGGTACGCTCGAAACAACGGTTCGAGGTTATGATCAGCGATATCGGCCTGCCCGGCATGAACGGCCGGCAATTGGCCGAGCAGGCGCTGCAGTTGTATCCGTCGCTCAAAATCCTGCTGATCACCGGTTACGCCGAGAATGCGACCCTGGCCGACGGCTTTCTCAAACCGGGCATGAACCTGATGACCAAGCCGTTCGCCGTCTCCGCGCTCCGGCGCCGCGTCGCGGACATGCTGCGCGAGGCCTGAGCAGCTATCAGAGCCGCGCCAGCAGGTCGCGCAACTGCTCAAGATTGAACGGCTTGGCCAGCGCCAGCAGATCGCCCCCCGAACCCTCCCCGTAACCCGTGATCAATGCGACACGCGTCTCGGGCCAGTTGCGCAGCACCTGCTCGGCAAGCTGTTCGCCAGACATGCCGGGCAGGCCGACGTCGGTCAGCAGCGCACTGAAGCGCCTTTCGGCGAGAGCGTCCAGCGCCTCTTCGGCGCTGGCGACTGCGATCACTTCGTGGCCGAGCATGGTCAGCAGCTCACGCGTCATCTCGAGCAGATCCTGCTGATCCTCTACCAGTAGAATGTCGTGGACCTGGCCGACCATGCCCGGTTCCGGCTCGCTGAGAATCGCCGGCATCGCCTGTGTTTGCGCTCGGTTGGCCAGCAGATGTCGAATCTTGCGCGCCAGATCCACCAACCGGTAGGGCTTGCTGATCAGCTCGACACCGGCATCCAGCTTGCCGCCATGGACGATGGCGTTGTGTGTGTAGCCCGAGGTGAACAGCACGATCAAATCGGGCAACAGCTGCTTGGCCTGGCGCGCCAGTTCCGGGCTGCGCAGCGGGCCGGGCATGACCACGTCGGTAAACAGTACATCGATATGCAGGCCGCTCTGGAGAATACTCAGCGCGCTTTGCGCATCGTTGGCGCGCAGGACCTTGTAGCCGAGTCCGGCAAGCTGCTCGATCACTGCTGTTTGCACCGCCGGATCGTCCTCCACTACCAGGATGGTCTCGCTGCCTCCGACCACCGGCCCGGTCAATGGTGTGACCGGTTCGACTTCTTCCTGTAGCGAGCGCGGCAGGTACAGCTTCACCGTGGTGCCATTGTCCGGCTCGCTGTAGATGCGAATGTGCCCGCCACTCTGCCGGGCGAATCCGTAGGCCATGGAGAGCCCCAACCCGGTGCCCTGCCCCTCGGCCTTGGTGGTGAAAAACGGCTCGAACGCGTGCTCGATGGTCTCTGCCGTCATGCCGCAACCGGTATCCGAAACCGCCAGCAGCACATACTGCCCCGGCGTCACTTCGCCGGCGTTGCGCGCGTATTCGTCGTCGAGCATCGCATTGCTCAGTTCGAGCGTCAGCTGGCCGCCTTCGCGCATGGCATCGCGGGCATTGATTGCCAGGTTGAGAACCACGTTTTCCAACTGATGCGGATCGACCATCGTCGTCCACAGCCCGCCAGCGACCACCGTTTCGATACGGATCTCTTCGCCCAGCGCACGGCGCAGCAGATCATCCATACCGCGAAGCTGGCGCGCCAGGTTCAGCGGCGAGGGTTGCAACGGCTGGCGCCGGGCGAAGGCGAGCAACTGCGAAGACAGCTTGGCGCCGCGCTCGACCGCCGCGGCTGCCGCCTCCAGGCGTCGAGCCAGATGCGGCTGGGACGCCACACCGTCGCGCATCAATTGCAGGTTGGCACCGATGATCTGCAGCACGTTGTTGAAATCGTGAGCGACACCGCCGGTGAGCTTGCCGATCGCCTCGAGCTTCTGCGCCTGGTGCAATGCCAGCTGGCTGCGCTCCAGCTCGCGGGTGCGCTCTTCGACCAGTGCTTCGAGATGTTCTTCGGAGCGTTTCAGCTGCTCCTGCATGAGCTTTTGCGCCGTCACGTCATTGCCCTGGCAGAAGATGCCCGAGGGCAGTCCGTGCTCGGACAGGACCGGCTGAAACACGAAATCGACATAACGCAATTCGGGCCCGGCACTCGGTGACCGATGGATGAACACCCGGATGCCACGGCCAACGAAGGGTCGGCGGGTGCTGTACACCCGGTCCAGCAGCTCGGTCAGCGTCTCGCCTTTCATCTGCGGAAAGGCCTCGCTCGCCTGCAGGCCGATCACATCGCGCCGCCCAACCAACTGATGAAAGGCGCGGTTGGCCAGTTCCACTACATGGCGCGGGCCCTGGGTGACCGCGACGAAACCCGGCGCCTGATGGAACAGCTGGTACAAATGCTGGTGCTCGGCGTGCATCAGCGCTTCGCTCGCCGCGCGCTGGGCGAGCACTGCCGACACGTCGCGGATCATCAGCGACACGCCCAGCGGCATACCGTTACCATCCCGTACGCTGGAACAGTGGATTTCCAGGGCCATTTCCCGTTCGCCCAGCTGGCAGGCCTGCTCCACTACCATCGACCTGCCGCGACGGGCCAACTGGTCGGGGACAGCCTCCAGCTCGTCACTCCAGAACGGCATCTGCCTGACGCTGCTTCCGACCGCTGCGCGAGAATCGACACCGAACAGCTCCTCGGCACCCGAACTCCAGAACAGAATCTGATAGTCGAGATCGACACCGACGATGGCGTCCTGGGCGAAGTCGATGAAATTCGCCAGGTAGTGATCGGCCACGTTGCTACGCCCCGGGTCGCTGCCGAACAGGCGCAACTGCAGGCTGGCATTGGCGCGATCGAGCGTGGTGCGGAAACGCGCCCTACGTTGGGCGGCAGCGGCGGCCTCGACCAGCACCGGACCGAGAGACGCCGGATTGGTTTCGACAATCGACCAGTAGGAACCCAGCATCGGTGCCAGGCCGAGGCTGCGGCGGAACTCGGCTGCGCGATCCGCCGACTGCAGGAAGAGGATTTCACAGCGCGGCCAATGCACCCGAGCCTGCCTGGCCAAAGCGGCTGAACGCTGGATAAGGTCGGGAAACAACAAAACCGCAGGCTCTTTTTCAGCAGCCTCTTGCGGCTCGATATGCGTGGCAAAATCGATGTCGCCGCAGAGCGACAGCGGCAGCTCGAGCGAGGTAATGAGCTCCTTCAGCAGCCTGATCGTCGGGGCGTCCGGGTCGTGCTGTGGATGTACGAGAAGTATGCGTTGCGTATTCATGTTCTATAACAACGGCAGACCGAGCAGACTTCGGCCGGTCCAGAGTTTCAGCAGATCGGTGGTGGGCGACATGACATGGCTGGCGCGGGCATCGCGCAGCATCTGCGCCACACGACTGTTTTCCCGGTAGGCGGTCCCGCCGCACAGCGTCATCGCTTCGTTGGCCAGGTTCACGGCGGTCTCGCCTGCCGCCGCCTTGCAGGCGAGGATATAAGGCAGTGCTTCCGGGTGGCCGGCATCACCCATGCGCGCCGCCTCGCGGATCAACGCTCGCGTACGCGCCAGGTCGGTCCACATCTGCGCGTAACGCGTTTGCAGGGTTTCGACGTGGCGCAGCGACTCACCGGAATGGGCATAACGCCGGTTGCGCAGATGTTCGCCTGCAGCGTCGAGTGCCGATTGGCCGATCCCAAGATAAGTGCCGGCCATGGCCATGAGGAAATACGGCGCGACCACTTCGAACACATACCAGACCTGGTCGCCGGATTCGCCCAGCAGATTCGCCATGGGCACCCGAGCATTCTCGAGCTGCAGGGCACGCGAGGAGTTGCCGCGCATACCGAAGCCGTTCCAGTCTTCGCCCCAGGCCATCCCCGGCGTGCGCGCATCGAGAATCACACAGCTGAAATCGCCGTCCCCGCCCGTATCGCTGGCCAGGGTCGACACCACATACGAGTCGGCGTGTCCGCCACTGGTAACGAACTGCTTGGTACCGCTGAGACGGTAGACGTCGCCGTCGGCAACCAGCGTCGTTTCCGGCAAATAGAAGTGGGCGCCGGTGCCACGTTCGGATAGCGCCAGGCTGGTAATGTGTTCGCCCCGGGCAATGGCCCGAAGATAATGCTCCTGCTGATGCGTGGTGGCCTTGGCGGCGATCACTGCCGTGCCCACGCAATGCATGCCGAAACACAGCGCTGATGAAGGGCAAGCCTTGCCCAGTGTCTCCGTGATGACGCTCAGTGCCAGCATTCCCTGCCCTTGCCCGCCCTGGGCCAGCGGCACCTGAAGCCCCATCAGGCCAGCCTCGGCGAGCGCCCGCATCGAATGGGCTGGCCAGGTGGCTTCCCGGTCGACTCGTTCCGCCTGCGGCGCGACCACTCGCTCGACGATGTCCTCGGCAAGACTTCGCAGGGCGTTGAGCTTGGGAGTCAGATTGGGCATGCATGCTTTCCGCGTTGAATGACAGTCGTGCAGGCTTCACCCCGGCGCGAAGAAGCAACGCCTGGGACAGCACCGCCAAAGGTCGGGACAGGTTAGCCAAGCGCAACGGATTGCGCCAGATTAGCCGATTGCGTCAAGCAGTCGCTTTGCGTCCCGCCATCGAAGCCATCATACTGCCAGACCTCGCGGCAGTGGTCTCGCAAAGTGCCGCAGAATCCAGCTCCGACATAGCGAGTCGACTGCCATGCGAATGGACATTGGGGACGAATTAACCATATTCGAGAAGATCGCTGCGGTACCGCGCATCCTCGATGTGGTGTGCCGAAGCACCGGGATGGGCTTTGCCGCGGTCGCCCGGGTAACCGAGGATCGTTGGGTGGCTTGCCAGCTGCTCGATCGCATCGATTTCGGTCTCAAACCCGGTGAAGAACTCGACATCGGCACGACGCTTTGTCAGCAGGTACGTCAATGCAACGAGCCGGTGATCATCGAGCATGTCGCCGAGGATCCGGTCTATGCCGCCCATGCGACGCCCCGCCTGTATGGCTTTCAGAGCTATATTTCGATGCCGATCATACTGACCGACGGCAGCTTCTTCGGCACCCTCTGCGCGATTCATCCGCACCCAGTCAAGCTGAACACGCCGGAAACGATCGGCATGTTTGAATTGTTCGCCGAACTCATCGCACTGCATCTGGACGGTCATCTCAAGCTGGCCGAGAGCGAGGCCAGCCTGATCGACGAACGTGCAACGGCCAAGCTGCGTGAGGAATTCATCGCCGTGCTAGGGCACGATCTGCGCAACCCGCTGGCCTCGATCAAGGCCGGAACGGCTTCGATTCTGCGGTCTTCCGAGGACAAACGCACCTCAAGCATCGCCAAGCTCATGCTCAACAGCATTGCGCGTATGGAAAGCATGATCACCAACGTGCTCGACTTCGCCCGCGGGCGGCTGGGCAATGGGCTGGCCATCGAACCACAGAGTC
>CAYZFU010000082.1:0-2696 GCA_964477725.1 uncultured Halopseudomonas sp. | reverse complement strand
GATGCAGGTGGTCGACGAGCTGCGTACCGCGGCGCCGGATCATCGTATCGAGACCGACATACAGGTCGCACGTCCGGTTCGCTGTGATCACGACAAGCTCGAGCAGCTGCTTTCCAACCTGGTCGGCAACGCCATTGCCCACGGCGATACCGCCGAGCCTATCCGCATCCACGGCTCGCTGGATAATGATCAACTGGTATTGAGCGTCAGCAATGCTGGCGAGCCCGTGCCGGAAGCGGTACGGACTCAGCTATTCGAGCCGTTCTATCGTCGCAAGAGCGGTACCAGCCCCCAGGGGCTGGGGCTTGGTTTGTATATCTCGGCTGAAATCGCGCGCGCCCACGGCGGCACGCTGGAAGTCGAGTCCGACCAGACACTCACGACCTTTACCCTGCGCCTGCCGAGCGTCTGACCCGCAGCATCACCGCACGGACAGATCAATCGGCCCCGGGCGGTGCCTCAAGTTTCGCGGCAAGCACTGCTGCAAGCAGCCCCGGAAAGCGCCGGTCGATCTCATCACGGCGCAGTGAATTCATGTGCGTGGTGCCTACCCCCTGCGTGCGGACCAGACCTGCGTCGCGCAATACACGGAAATGATGCGACATGCTCGACTTCGGCCTGCCGCCATCGAGTTCGCCGCAACTGGCTTGCTCAACATCCGCAAGTCGCCGGACGATATCCAGCCGCACCGGATCGCTCAAGGCGTACAGGACGCGCTCGAGGTTGAACTGGTCGGCGGAGGGATGCTTGAAGGGACGCATGGGGCGAATGATACACAGCGATTTGCGTCCAAGCCATAGTACGAATATTATCGAACTTACAAATCAACCAGACCTACAGGAAGCTCTCATGTCCGCGCTGTTCCAACCTTTCAAATTGAAGGACACCACGCTGCGCAATCGGATTGCCGTTCCGCCCATGTGCCAGTACTCCGCTGTCGACGGCTTGATCAACGACTGGCACCTCGCGCACCTGACCTCTCTGGCTCGCGGTGGCGCGGGCCTGGTTATCGTCGAGGCCACGGCAGTATCGCCGGAAGGCCGCATCACCCCTGGCGATGCCGGTATCTGGAATGACCAGTTGGCCCAGGCGTTCGTTCCTGCGGTGAAGGCAATCAAGGCCGCCGGCGCCGTACCCGGTATCCAGATTGCCCACGCCGGTCGCAAGGCCAGTGCCAACCGTCCCTGGGAAGGTGACGACCACATCGCCACTGATGACCCTCGCGGCTGGCAAACCATCGCACCTTCGGCGATTCCCTTCGGTGGGCATCTGAACAAGACCCCACAAGCGATGGGCAAGGAAGACATCCGCCGTGTGCAGGAAGACTTCGTTGCCGCGGCCCGGCGCGCACTGGATGCTGGCTTCGAATGGCTGGAGCTGCACTTCGCGCACGGCTATCTCGGCCAGAGCTTCTTCTCCGAGCATTCCAACCAGCGGACCGATGAATACGGCGGTAGTGCGGAGCACCGCGGGCGCTTCCTCATGGAAACCTTTGCCGCAGTGCGCGAGGTATGGCCTGAGCATCTGCCACTGACCGCACGTTTCGGCGTGATCGAGTTCGACGGTCGCGATGAGCAGACCATGGCCGACTCGATCGACCTGGTAAAGCGCATGAAATCCGGCGGGCTGGATATGCTGAGTGTCAGCATCGGATTCTCCACGCCTGAAGCGAAGATTCCCTGGGCACCTGCCTTCATGGGGCCGATCGCCAGGCGCGTGCGGGACGAGGCCGGTCTGCCGGTATCCTCGGCATGGGGTTTCGGCGAGCCGCAAATAGCCCAGCAGGCTGTGGAAGACGGGCAGCTGGATCTGGTCATGGTCGGCAAGGCGCACCTGGCCAATCCGCACTGGGCGTATCATGCGGCCCGCGAGCTGAAGATCGACCGCGCTTCGTGGACCTTGCCAGCTCCCTACGCTCACTGGCTCGAAAGGTACTAAGCCGAGCTGTGCGCCTGTCTTGGACAGGCGCACAGGGCGCAGGAGCCTTCATCGATTTGTAACAACGCCCTCACCCATTCGTGCAATCTACACGGCTGTTATTAGTGCTCCTTGCAAATTGCACGACAGGCCGCCGCTCGGTAAATTTCAACCTGCTGATTTAAAAGGGATTTTTTTTGCCGCTGCGCTGGCACGAGCATTGCACCTCTTACTGTCCGCACGGGCCGAGAGGCTCCGCAAAGCTCGCGACATAAGGGAGGTTCAGATGAAGGCTTACACTGTTCACTACACATGGATGGCATTTTCGCTGGCCGCAATCGGCATGCTGGCTATCCAGAACAACGCTTCGGAACAGCCGTACGAGCCGCAAACAACTCTGAACTATTCCATCCAGCATCAAGCCGGCCATACCGTTCAACCGGTCTCGTTGCCGGTGGTAACGCGCAAGGTGAACCAGCTGGACACTCAGGCGCATCGTCGTCAAACCTGGACGTTCTGACAGCGTCTGTGCCTGATTGTTCGGCCACTGCCGGACGTTTCTGAACAAAACTCCGATAATCCCTACTGACGATCGGCACATCCCGCTCCGTCGATTGCTCGTTACACCCCTCAAGCCATCGTGCAATCTGCACGAAACCGCGCTTCATTCCCCTTCATCAAGCGCATGCTCGTCGATCGCAGCGTGATCAATGCCGAAACTGGACCGGGGCACATTTTCAACTCGTCTCGGCTACAGCATCAGTGCGACAAGCACGACA
>CAYZFU010000081.1:0-13530 GCA_964477725.1 uncultured Halopseudomonas sp. | reverse complement strand
GTTTCACAGTCGATAGAGTCTAGACGATTGATCGAATTTAGCCGCCCGGGCCGGGCGAGCGAGGCCATCCATGCTGATCCCTGGTTCACCGCCTGTTGGCGCACAAAACGATACGATCAAACGGTCGCGCGAGATCCAGCCAACCGCCCGTAGCGAAGTCGTGCATGAAGCTGCTGCAGAGCCGGTGGAGCGCCGTCGCCGCAATCGCGGGCGCTTTCCCGACCGCCGTCGCCGGCGAGCCAGCCGGTTGCTGGTTGGTCCCGACACCCCCGTCGAAACCATAACCGACATGCCCGCCAAGGGGCTGCTGGTTGACATCGAAGTCTGACCCAGTGCTACGCTTGCTGCGTAAGCCTGGAGAGAACCTGGATGTCCGATCAGACCGAGTCCGCTGCCATCATCGATCTGCAGCACGAACGCCATACGCGGCGGCATGAGCTGCACGAAGCACGCCTGGCCAAGGTGCGCTCTGCCTTCGAGAAAGCCCTTCCGTTACCGACACCCAAGGTGTCGAAGGCCCGTCGTAGCAAAAAGAAGAAGCCCAAGCGCTGATCTCTCGGTTAATTGATCCTGATCAATAACCTGCCCGAGCTGTAGGGATAATCTTGAATTGTGGACGAATTCAGGAGGTCCCCGACATGTTTATCGACGAGACAGTTATTGCCGGCGTTATCACCGTAGGGCTGATGATTGCCTTCCTCAGCGGCTTTGCCATGTTCATCTGGCGTGACAGTCAGAAGCAGGCCAAGGCATCCAAGCGCCCCTGATCCGCTGACATATCCCGCTTTTCAACGTGCATGGCTCGCAAGGCCTTTGGCGACCGCCCGCAAGGGTAGGTCGCTTTTTTTTGGACGAATGGGCTGGGAAACTCTCCTCGAATCAAATACTGTACATGCAACCAGTACAGATGAGGAGGCGTATGTCTGTCGTAGACCCCATGCGCGGTCGCGGTACCTCGCAGAATGTGCCCAACCGTTTCGCCCCGATGGTGTCCGAATCGCATGATGACGGATGGTTTCAGGACGCCCCGGCTGCGCGCGTCATAACCGAGGTGCGCGAGGAGCGCGCGAAAACCATCATTACCCGCAACACATCGCCGGATATCGGGTTCGACCGGTCGATTAATCCGTACCGCGGCTGCGAGCATGGTTGCATCTATTGTTACGCGCGTCCAAGCCATGCCTATTGGGACATGTCGCCCGGCCTGGACTTCGAGACGCGGCTGATCGCCAAAACCAACGCAGTGACCCTGCTGGAGCAGGAATTGCAGAAGCCGGGTTATCAGTGCGCTCCGATCCACATGGGCGGCAATACGGATATCTACCAGCCAATCGAGCGCGACCGTCGCATCACGCGAGGATGCCTGGAGGTTCTGCTGCGTTATCGTCATCCGGTGACCCTGGTTACCAAGAGCGCGATGGTGCTGCGCGATGTGGATCTGCTGTCCGAACTCGCGCGGTTGCGGCTGGTCAGGGTGATGGTCAGCTTGACCACATTGGATAACGAGCTCAAGCGAACCCTAGAGCCTCGCACTGCCGGTCCCGCTGCCAGGCTGAAGGTCATCCGCACGCTAGCCGAACACGGGGTCCCGGTTGGGGTGATGTGTGCTCCGATGATTCCGATGGTCAACGATGCCGAGCTGGAATCGATACTCGAAGCGGCATGCGAGGCCGGCGCAACTAGCGCATCCTATATCCTGCTGCGTCTGCCGAACGAGGTGGCGCCGTTATTCGAAGACTGGTTGCATACTCACATGCCGCAGCGGGCGGCCCACGTGCTGAGTCTGGTTCGCCAGTGCCGGGGAGGGGAACTCTACGACTCCAGCTTCGGAAAGCGGTTCAGGGGAGAAGGGCCTTTTGCCGCGCTGCTGGCGCGGCGCTTCAGTCTCGCCGCAAAGCGCCTCGGACTGAATGAACGAGATGGCCGCGAACCGTTGGACTGCTCGCAGTTTGCGCCGCCGGGCCAGCAGATGGCGTTGCTCTGACAGGCTGGCTTGGCCATGCCGGCAGGGTTAGCATAACGATTTGAGCGGAGTGAATGATGGCCGACCGTGCAGTACCCAAGCGCTGCGAAGGCTGTCAACGGCCGGTATCACGCTGCCTGTGTTCGGCGATTCCGCGCCTGCACAGTACTACCCGCATCGTCATCATTCAGCATCCCAGCGAACGTCATCACGCGCTCAATACCGCGAGATTTCTGGCGGCGGGGCTGATCAATGCCGAGCTGCATATCGTAGAACGCATAGCGCCGGATTCGGCCTTGTACTGCCAGCTTGCGGACCCGGCGCGACGAACCGAAGTGCTGTTCCCAGGTCCGGCGGCGTCACGACTGGCGCCGGCTACCGATCCACGCGCGCATCAGCTGGTGCTGCTCGACGGCACCTGGCGCAAGGCGCGCAAGCTGCTGCATCTCAACCCTATCCTCGCCGCTCTGCCGCAGGTTGCGCTTGCTCCTGGCCTGGCTAGTCGTTACAGGCTGCGCAAGGCACCCGCCCCGGGCGCGCTGTCGACGATCGAAGCAGGTGTCGCTGCGCTGGAGATGCTTGAGCCGGACAAGCCTTTTCAAACGTTGCTGCGACCGTTCGAGCGTCTCATCGACGAGCAAATTGCATCGATGGGGGCCGCAGTATACGAACGAAACTACCTGAAGCCGGGCTCGGCCGGCGGCGAATCGAATACGTAGCGCTAGTTACGCAACGCCATTCGCAGCGTTTATTTTGTCAATTGACGCCGGTTGGTCTCGCTCCTTCTCGTTAGACTGTCCTGAAGCTTCGCACATACAACAATGATTTCCGCGGATCGTCGCGGTAAAAGGGGCAACCATGCAGAACAGCGGCCATAGAGTAGTCATTACCGGTGCAGGCAGCGGGCTGGGACGCGAGCTGGCGTTGCGCTACGCAAGAGACGGAGCTCGGTTGGCGCTGGCGGACATGAACACCGAAGGACTCAAGGAAAGCCTGGCAATGGTCGAGGAGCTGGGCGCCTCGGGTTTCACAGAGCGTTGCGACGTTCGCGACTTCAGCCAGCTGGCGGCTCTTGCGCAGACGTGCCAGGAGCGTATGGGCGGCGTTGATGTACTGATCAACAATGCCGGTGTCTCCAGTGGCGGGTTCTTCTGGGATCTGACACTGGAAGACTGGGAGTGGCAGATCAGTATCAATCTGATGGGCGTGGTCAAGGGATGCAAGGCGTTCATGCCAATGCTGATGGAGCAGCGCAGCGGCAGGATCATCAACATAGCGTCGATGGCAGCCTTGATGCAGGCACCGGGGATGAGCAACTACAACGTCGCCAAGGCTGGCGTGGTGGCCTTGTCTGAAAGCCTGATGGTTGAGCTCGGCCCGCTGGGTATCAAGGTGAACGTGGTGTGTCCTTCGTTCTTCCAGACCAATCTGCTCGACTCTTACCGTGGTCCGGATCAGGTCTCCAAGGAACAGGTCGCGCAGCTGTTGAAGAACTCTCCGATCACCGCCGCCGATATCGCCAACATCATCTTCGAGCAGAGCGAAGCCGATCGCTTCATGATTCTGCCACATGAGAGCGGCCGCCAGGCCTGGGCTGCCAAGCAGTCCGATCCGCAGGTCATCTACGATGAAATGACCCGCCTGACCATAAAGAAGCTGGAGGCAGCCGGGCGCTGAGCGCCCCGGCACGTCTGCATTCCGGGGGCCCGGTTTTTGCGAAGCGTGACCGATGCCACTCGCGCTGGCTTGTGGCACAATGCGTTCTCGTCCTGATCCAGGTTAATCGGAGCGTATACGTGTCCACCAGCTTGCGCGGAGCTATGGATGGCCTCTGAGCTGCGAAACATTGCGTTCGTGCTGTGGCCCGGTACCCATCCGGGAACCATCATGCCCGGGTTGTCCGTGCTGCGCTCGGCGAACCGCATGGCGGGCTACGACTGCTACGCAGTGCGCTGCTATACGCTCGATGAACAACCGATCATGACCGAGGAAGGCTGGCAGCTGTCAGCTGCTCCGTGGCGCGCGCCCAGCGAGCCGCTATCCCGACTATGGCTCGCCGCTGACGCTCAACTGCTACCGGACCACGTTTCCCCGCAATTGTTGCAGCAGTGGCGGGGGCTGGCGCGAGATGGCGTCGGTCTTGGTGCACTCGAAGGCGGGGTCGTACCGCTTGCCTTGAGCGGGCTGCTCGATGAGCATCGCTGCGCAGTGCATTGGCGGCTAATCGACGAGTTCCGCGAACGTTTTCCAGCGGTAACCGCAACCAGTCAGCTTTTCGAACAGGATCGTGGACGGCTGACCAGTAGTGGTGCGCAAGCGACAATCGATCTGTTTCTCGCCTTGCTGGCCGAGGACCACGGCCAGGATCTCGCCGCGCTGGTTGCAGAAGACTTGATCGTCGAGCGCATCCGCGATGGCAGCGAGCGGCAGCGTGTTCCGTTGCGCAACCGGCTGGGCAGCACGCATCCCAAGCTGACCCAGGCGGTGATTCTGATGGAATCGAATATCGAAGAACCGCTGACCACAGACGAGATAGCTCGTCACGTGTGTGTTTCGCGCCGTCAGCTGGAACGGATTTTCAAGCAATATCTCAATAGCGTGCCGTCGCAGTACTACCTTGAGCTGCGGCTCAATCGCGCCAGACAAATGCTGATGCAGACAAGCAAGTCGATCATTCAGATCGGCCTGTCCTGCGGATTTTCGTCAGGTCCGCACTTCTCCAGTGCGTACCGCAACTGCTTCGGAATCACCCCGCGCGAAGACCGCAACCAGCGCCGTGCGCAACAGGCAATGGACCCCGTCGCGCGGGAAACATAAAGACTTTGACAGCCCGGCCGAGGCCGCGCGACAGGAGATGGCAATGCAATCGACACAGGTCACCCGGTCCGATTTTGATCGGCTCATGGTTCCCAACTACGCCCCGGTAGACATGATTCCAGTGCGTGGCGAAGGTTCACGAGTATGGGATCAGGAGGGTCGTGAATACATCGACCTGGCGGGCGGCATTGCGGTCAATGCGCTGGGACACGCGCACCCTGGCATGATAGAAGCGCTGACCGAACAGGCCGGCAAGCTCTGGCACGTCTCCAATGTGTTGACCAATGAGCCAGCGCTGCGCCTCGCCTCGAAGCTGATCGCTGCCACCTTCGCCGACCGGGTGTTCTTTGCCAATTCAGGAGCGGAAGCCAACGAGGCCGCTTTCAAGCTGGCGCGCCGCTGGGCGCACGAGACCGCAGGGGCACAGAAGAACCGGATCATCGCCTGTACCAACAGTTTTCATGGACGCACGCTGTTTACCGTCAGCGTAGGCGGCCAACCAAAATACTCCCAGGGATTCGGTCCCACTCTCGAAGGCATCAGCCACGTCCCTTATAACGACATTGCCGCGCTGGAGCGGGTCATTTCCGCTGAAACCTGTGCGGTGGTGGTCGAACCGATCCAGGGTGAAGGCGGCGTCATTCCCGCGGATCATGAATATCTCGCTGCGGTACGCAAGCTGTGTGATCAGAATGATGCGTTGCTGATCTTCGACGAAGTACAAAGTGGCATGGGGCGCACGGGCAAACTCTTTGCCTATATGCATAGCGGAGTCGAGCCGGACATCCTGACCAGCGCGAAGAGCCTCGGCGGTGGCTTTCCGATCTCCGCCATGCTCACCCGCGAATCGATCGCGGCGCACTTCGGGGTCGGCACGCATGGCAGTACCTATGGCGGTAATCCGCTGGGCTGTGCGGTGGCTGAGCGAGTGCTGGATATCGTTAATACCGACGAAGTACTGCGCGGAGTGGAGCGTCGCCATCAGTTGCTTGCCGACGGTCTCATGGCGCTTTCCAGCGACATCCCGGTGTTCGAATCGATCCGCGGCAAAGGCCTGCTGATCGGTGCGGTCCTTTCCGAGGCCTGGCGCGGTCAGGCTCGACAGATTCAGGAGGCTGCGCAAAAGGAAGGTTTGCTGGTGCTGCAGGCTGGTGCCGATGTCATGCGTCTGGCGCCGAGTCTGATCATTCCCGAGGCGGACATTGCCGAAGCCCTGCAGCGGTTGCGTAAAGCGCTGACCGGTTTGTCCGGTTAACGTGCGGAGCCTCTGATGCTGATCCAGCGTTTGTGCACAATGGACGACCTCGCGGAAATAGAGCGACTCGCCAATAACAGCCCGGTTGGCGTAACCGCGCTACCGGCCGAGCGGGAGCGCCTGATCGCGATCATCGAGGCTTCGCTGGCGTCGATGGCGGACGATGTCACATTCAGCGGTGAAGAGCGCTATTTCTTTGTTCTGGAAAACACTTCAGAGCAAAAACTGGTCGGTTGCAGCGGTATCACCGCTTCGGCGGGGTTCAGCCAGCCGTTTTATACCTTTCGCAACGAGATGTTTGTCCACGCCTCACGCGAGCAAGGTTTGCATAACCGGATTCACGTGCTTTCGCTCTGTCACGATCTCACCGGCCACAGTCTGCTGGCTGGCTTCCATCTCGATGACGCGCTGCAGGCGAACGCCGGGTTGCGCTCGCTGAATGTGAGAGGTCGCCTGCTGTTCATGGCAAACCATCCTCAACGCTTCGCCGAATCGACAGCGGTTGAAGTGGTTGGCGTAAGCGATGCAGAGGGTAACGCGCCGTTCTGGGATGCGCTCGGACGGCATTTCTTCGCCGTCAGCTATCTCGAGGCCGAGCAGCTCGGTAGTAGCCGCGGCCGGCATTTTCTGGCCGAGCTGATGCCGGGATATCCGATTTATGTCCCGATGCTGTCCGATGCAGCTCAAGAGGTAATCGGTCAGGCGCACCCTACTGCAGAACAGGTGTTCGACATTCTCCTGCAGGAGGGTTTCGAGACTGACGACTACATCGACATCTTCGACGGCGGTCCGGTAGTCCAGGCGAAGACATCAGTACTGCGCAGTGTTCAAAGCAGCCAATGCGCAACGGTACGGGTAGGGCTGCCGCAGCCGTCAGGCACCACCTGGCTGGCGGCAAACCAGAGAGTGCAGGATTTTCGTGCAGCGATGCTGCAGGTCTCGTGGACGCCTGGTGAGGAACTGCTCTTGAGTGTCGAGCAGGCCGAAGCGCTGCGGGTCCAGGATGGTCATCAGGTTCGCCTGGTGCGGGAGGCATGAACATGTTGGTTCGCGCAGCTCGACTGGACGACCTGGGTGGTCTGTTGCGTCTCGCCGGGAAAGCAGGATCCGGTTTGACCAGCCTGCCGGCTAGCGAGGAGCGTCTGGCACACCGTTTGGAGGCCATCCAGGCGAGCTTCGAGGGAGGCATTGCTCCGGCGGATGCCGAGTACCTCTTCGTGCTTGAAGACGAGGCAGGCGAGGTGGCTGGCACCTGCGGCATGCTCGCCGCTGCGGGGCTGCGCGAGCCCTGGTACAGCTATCGCATGGGACTGACCGTTACGGCCAGTCGCGAACTGGATGTATATCAGCAGCATCCGACGCTATTTCTGGTCAATGACCTGACCGGCGCGACAGCTCTATGCTCCTACTATTTGCCGTCGGAGCTGCGCCACGTCGAAACCAGTCGTCTCCTATCGAAGGCGCGTCTGCTATTTATGGCCGAGTTCGCCACTGATTTCTCACAACGGGTCATTGTGGAAATGCGGGGACTCTCGGACGCCGACGGCCGGTCCCCGTTCTGGGACAGCCTCGGCAAGCATTTCTTTCGGATGGAATTCGCTCGTGCCGATTACCTTACCGGCATAGGCAGCAAGGCTTTCATCGCCGAAATGATGCCCAAGTTTCCGCTGTACGCCTGCTTTCTCAGTCAGGCCGCGCGCGAGGCAATCGGGCAGGTTCATCCCGACTCCGAGTTGGGCCTGGCCATGTTTCGTGAAGAAGGGCTGACCCACCAGGGGTATATCGACATTTTCGACGGCGGACCGACCCTGGAGGCACCACTGGCCCAGGTTCGGGCCATCAGCGAAAGCCGGCTGCTGGTTCTGGCGACAGGCACCCCCGGAGACGAAGCGGAAACCTATCTTATTCATAACCGCGGCCGGCAGAACTGCCGGATCATCGCTGCGCCCGCGCGGATGGCAGCCGGCACGCTGGTCGTTTCAGTCGAGTCGGCAGAGCGTCTGGGTCTGCGCGCCGGGTCGCCGGTACGCGCTGTTTCGCTTGTCGGGCGGTCATCCGCCTTATCCCTCATTTAACCACTGCCAACTGGCATCGACTGGCGCCAATCGCTATGGTGACGATAGCCAATATCATATGGTCGCCTGATGCAAGCGCGACCGTGATGCTTATATAATGCCGCTCTTTGTCGGGCTTGTGTCCGGCCGATCCGCACCGTGGTAAGGGATATATGAAAAGCGCAGAGATCCGTGAAGCCTTCCTCCGCTTCTTTGAAGAGAAGGGCCATACCCGTGTCGCCTCCAGCTCGCTGATTCCGGCGAATGATCCGACGTTGCTATTCACCAACGCTGGCATGAATCAGTTCAAGGACTGCTTCCTCGGCCTGGAAAAGCGCGCCTATACCCGTGCTACGAGCAGCCAGAAATGCGTGCGCGCGGGCGGCAAGCACAACGATCTGGAGAACGTCGGTTATACCGCGCGTCACCACACCTTCTTCGAAATGCTCGGCAACTTCAGCTTTGGCGACTATTTCAAACGCGACGCGATTCACTACGCCTGGAAATTTCTGACCTCCAGTGACTGGCTGGGGCTCCCCGCGGAAAAACTGTGGGTCACGGTATACGCCAGTGACGACGAGGCTTACAACATCTGGACCAAAGAAGTCGGTGTTCCGGCCGAGCGCATGGTGCGGATAGGCGACAACAAGGGCGCGCAGTATGCGTCTGACAACTTCTGGGCGATGGGCGACACCGGCCCTTGCGGTCCCTGCACGGAAATCTTCTTCGATCACGGTCCCGAGATCTGGGGCGGCCCGCCCGGTAGCCCTGAAGAAGACGGCGACCGCTACATCGAGATCTGGAATAACGTGTTCATGCAGTACAACCGCACAGCCGACGGGCAGATGCAGCCGTTGCCTGCGCCGAGCGTGGATACCGGCATGGGTCTGGAGCGGATCAGTGCCGTATTGCAGCATGTGAATTCGAATTATGAGATCGATCTGTTCCAGAGCCTGCTCGAAGCAGCCGCTCGGGCCATCGGTCGCGAGAAGGACGGCGAAGCCTCGCTGAAAGTGGTCGCCGATCACATCCGTTCATGCAGCTTCCTTATAGCCGACGGTGTCCTGCCGTCGAACGAAGGGCGTGGCTATGTCCTGCGGCGGATCGTTCGTCGTGCTTGTCGGCACGGCAACAAGCTCGGCGCTCAGGGCGCGTTCTTCTACAAGATCGTCGCCGCTCTGGTAGCGGAAATGGGCGACGCGTTTCCGGAACTCAAAGCCCAGCAGGCACACATCGAGCGCGTCCTGAAAACCGAGGAAGAGCAGTTCGCCAAGACGCTGGAGCAGGGCCTGCGGATTCTCGAGCAGGATCTGGCCGGACTCTCCGGCAAGGAAATCCCGGGCGAAATCGTCTTCAAGCTGTACGACACTTACGGCTTCCCCATGGATCTCACCGGGGATATCGCCCGTGAGCGCGGTCTGACGCTGGATGAGGCTGGGTTCGAATCGGCTATGCAAGCACAGCGCGAACGCGCGCGTTCGGCCAGCCAGTTCAGTGTCGACTACAACGCTTTGCTCAAGGTCGACGCCGAAACCCGCTTCCAGGGCTACGAAGGAACGTCCGGTTCGGGCCGCATTGTTGCCCTGTTCTGCGAAGGCCAGGCAGCAGATCGCCTGGACGAAGGTCAGTCGGGTGTGGTGGTTCTGGACGAGACGCCCTTCTACGCCGAATCCGGCGGCCAGGTTGGTGATACCGGTTATCTCGAAGGTGCAGGGGTGCGTTTCGATGTACGCGACACCACCAAGGGTGGCAACGCGCATTTGCATCATGGTGTCGTGGCCAGCGGCAGCCTTAGCGTAGGCGCGACCATCCGAGCAGTCGTCGATGACAGTGTTCGTCAGGCAACCAAACTCAATCACTCCGCGACGCATCTGCTACATGCAGCGTTGCGCCAGGTGCTCGGTGAGCATGTCCAGCAGAAGGGTTCGTTGGTCGACAGCCTGCGTCTGCGTTTCGATTTCAGCCATTTCGAGGCAATCGGTGCCGAACAGTTGCGGCGTATCGAGGATATCGTCAACGAACAGGTTCGCTTGAATACTGACGTCGCCATTGAAGTCACCGACATCGAAACAGCCAAGCGCAAGGGCGCCATGGCTTTGTTCGGTGAAAAGTACGGTG
Source organism: uncultured Halopseudomonas sp. (assembly GCA_964477725.1). GTDB lineage: Bacteria > Pseudomonadota > Gammaproteobacteria > Pseudomonadales > Pseudomonadaceae > Halopseudomonas. The sequence goes on along the minus strand of CAYZFU010000081.1, from coordinate 3,323 downwards.
AACAGGTGCGCGTACTGACGATGGGCGGGGGATTTTCCGTCGAGCTCTGTGGTGGCACGCATGTCAGTCGCACCGGTGACATAGGTCTGTTCAAAATCACCAGCGAGGCGGGTGTAGCGGCAGGGGTGAGACGAATCGAGGCGGTTACCGGTCAGGTCGCTCTGGAGTATCTGGTTTCGCTTGAGGATCAGCTTCGCCAGGTTGCGCAGCTGGTCAAGGGCTCCCGGGAAAATACGCTGGATAAGGTCTTCGGCCTGGTTGAGCGCAGTCGCCAACTCGAGAAGGAAGTGGAGCAACTGAAGGCCAAGGCTGCCAGTGCGGCTGGCAGTGATCTGGCAAGTGCGGCGCAGTCCGTGGCCGGGATGCAAGTACTGGTCAAGCGTATCGACGGCGCAGACGGCAAGGCGCTGCTGGCACTCGTGGATCAGCTGAAGAACAAGCTGGGCTCTGCGGTCATCATGCTCGGCGGTGAGCTGGACGGCAAAGTCGTCCTGGTGGCCGGCGTCACCAAAGATCTGGTTAGCCGGGTCAAGGCGGGCGATCTCATCCGCCATGCCGCGTCGGCTGTCGGCGGGAAGGGGGGCGGTCGCCCGGACATGGCGCAGGGTGGCGGTACCGAGCCGGCCAAGCTGGACAGTGCGCTGTCGCTGGCGCTCGACTGGATTGCTCAGCAGTAACAGCAGGTTTTTCATTCAGGCAGGGCTCTGTGGCTCCTGCGCAAGGTCGGGCAACCGACGGCCAGTGGGGTTGGTGCAACAAGATGGCGCTTATTGTCCAAAAGTTTGGGGGTACGTCGGTAGGCAGTGTCGACCGGATTCGCCAGGTGGCCGAGAAGGTCAAAGGCTTCCGTCAGCGCGGTGACGATATCGTTGTGGTGGTTTCGGCCATGAGCGGCGAAACCAATCGTCTGATTGATCTGGCCAAGCAAATCCAGGCGGAGCCTGACGCGCGGGAGCTGGACGTTATCGTGTCCACCGGCGAGCAGGTCACTATAGGCTTGCTGGCAATGGCGCTGAAAGCGATCGACGTGCCAGCGGTTTCATATACCGGCGCGCAGGTCCGCATCGTCACCGACAGCGCTTTCAACAAGGCGCGAATTCAGAAGATTGACGACGATGCCATCCGTGCGGACCTATCCGCTGGCAAGGTGGTGATCGTAGCAGGCTTTCAGGGCGTGGATGAGCAGGGCAACATTACCACGCTAGGCCGTGGCGGTTCGGATACCACCGGCGTCGCGCTGGCTGCCGCTCTGAAGGCTGATGAGTGCCAGATCTATACCGACGTCGACGGGGTGTACACCACCGATCCCCGTGTCGTCGAAAGCGCCCGCCGGCTGGACAAGATCACGTTCGAAGAGATGCTGGAGATGGCCAGCCTCGGCTCGAAGGTACTGCAGATCCGCTCGGTGGAGTTCGCTGGCAAATACAACGTACCGCTGCGCGTGCTGCACAGTTTCAAAGAAGGCCCCGGCACTCTGATCACTCTCGAGGATAATGCATCGATGGAACAACCCGTCATCTCCGGTATCGCGTTCAACCGCGATGAAGCCAAGCTGACCATTCGTGGCGTGCCGGATACTCCCGGCGTGGCGTTCAAAATTCTCGGGCCGGTGAGTGCTGCCAATATCGAAGTGGACATGATCGTGCAGAACGTGTCTCAGGATAACACCACCGACTTTACCTTTACGGTCCATCGCAATGACCTGCGCAAGACCGAAGATATCCTGCGCGAAGTGGCCAGCGATATCGGTGCTCGCGAGGTTGGCGGCGATAATCGCATTGCCAAGGTCTCGATTGTGGGAGTTGGCATGCGCTCGCACGCAGGCGTCGCGAGCAAGATGTTCGAGGCGTTGTCCTGCGACGGCATCAATATCCAGATGATCTCCACTTCGGAGATCAAGATTTCCGTCGTCATCGATGAGAAATACCTAGAACTGGCCGTTCGGTCCCTCCACTCTGCGTTCGAGCTTGATGCTGACGCTAGCGGTTCGGACCATCTCTAACTCGGTCTGTCCATGTCGCGGGCGCACCAATTGCGTCCCGACGGGGTGCGGTTTTCAGGCAGCCGCACCCGCCATCGGCAAGAAGGTGTGACCGCTTCGCCGCTGCATCGAACCGACAAGGGGATGTGTGGTCAACTAGTCAAGCCAGCAAAGGCCGCCGACAGGCAACTAGCCGGTTTTTTTTGCAGACTGCAGTGTCCTGATCAAGCAAGGAGAAAGGAATGCTTATTTTGACTCGACGGGTTGGTGAGACCCTGATGGTAGGTGACGAAGTGACGGTAACCGTCTTGGGTGTCAAGGGCAACCAGGTTCGAATCGGCGTTAACGCACCCAAGGAAGTAGCGGTTCACCGCGAGGAAATCTACCAGCGCATCCAGAAAGAAAAGGATGAAGAACCAAATAGCTAATTTTATTGGGGATTTTCATTGCATTGAGTAATGCGCGCAGGTAATATGCAGCGCGTGTTACGGAGAGGTGGCCGAGTGGCCGAAGGCGCTCCCCTGCTAAGGGAGTATACCTCAAAAGGGTATCGCGGGTTCGAATCCCGCCCTCTCCGCCACTTTGTGGATTTTAGATGTCAAGCGTTAGTTTCTGATTCAAAAGGAAAAAAATGTTTGACAGGGCGGATAAAGCCTCTATAATTCGCACCCACAACGCACTCGTAGCTCAGCTGGATAGAGTACTCGGCTACGAACCGAGCGGTCGGAGGTTCGAATCCTCCCGAGTGCGCCATACGAAGAAACCCATCGGTTAATACCCGGTGGGTTTTTTTTTGCCCTGCCGAAGGGCGGGCGGCTGAGCTGTCGACGAAACCTGCTAGGCTTGGATGCTGAATTTTCAGGGACAGTCGATAGTCGCCGCTGCTCCTGTTGTCGTATCGTCGGGCCCCGGCCCGCCAGGGAAGTCCTGCCAATGTCAGAGCTGAACAGAAAGTCTCCCGAAAGCCTCCAGGACCGCCTCGAGCAGGTTGTTTACCTGCTCGAACCCGAGGCAACCGGGGGAGAGGATCTGGATCAGCGCGACAGCCTTCGCGAGCTGCAGCTCAAGCTGGAAGAGCTGCATCCTGCGGATATTGCCTACATCCTTGAATCGCTTCCGCTAGACCAGCGCCTCACGGTGTGGCAGCTGGTCAAATCCGACCGCGATGGCGAAATCCTTCTCGAAGTGTCCGATGCGGTCCGCGAGACGCTGATCGCTGACATGGATAGTCACGAGATCATCGCAGCAGCGAATACGCTGGACGCCGATGAGCTTGCCGATCTGGCGCCTGATCTGCCACGTGACGTCGTCCGCGAATTGATGGATACGCTCGACGCGCAGC
>CAYZFU010000080.1:0-13739 GCA_964477725.1 uncultured Halopseudomonas sp. | reverse complement strand
GGACGTAGATAGGGGTCGATCTTCTGCGACAGATCGCCTGGCAGGAAGCCGAGCTTCTCGCCAGCCTCTACCGCCGGACGTACCAGCAGGATCCGACGGATCTGTTCGCGCTCCAGCGCATCGACAGCGCAGGCGACAGCCAGATAGGTCTTGCCGGTACCGGCCGGACCGATTCCGAAGTTGATATCGTGCTCCTGGATCGAGCGCACATAGCTTTGCTGGTTGGGGCCGCGCGGCTGGATGGTCATGCGCTTGGTGCGCAATATCATCGGCGCGTGGCCTTCATGCAGCGCTTCGCTGAGATTTTCCAGTCCTGATTCCTGCAGGAACAGGTGCACCGTGTCTGGCGTCAGGTCGGTGTTGTCGCGTGTTTCCCGGTACAGCTGACGCAGTACGGCTTCGGCGGACCGGGTTATTTCCGGGTCGCCAATCAACTCGAACTGGTTGGCCCGATTGCGCACCTCGATTCCGAGACGTTGCTCGATCAGGCGTAGATGTTCGTCGAACTGGCCGCAAAGGTTGGCGAAGCGGCGCGAATCGACAGGTTCGATACTGAAGCGATGGATATCTGAGGAGGTATTCAATGTGGTCAGCTGGTCGCCTATGGCTCACGGTGGTACAGAATAACGCGCAACAACCCTACTGCAAAGAGCATGCTCGGCGCAGCAGGGTGATGCGCGGTCTATTCAGTGGAGAGTCTGGCCGTCGAGCAGAGTTCCCCGAAGCGAGTGCGGCAATGCCTCGTCGATGTGCACGTCCACGAACTGACCGATCAGCTGCGGATTGGCGCTGCGGAAGTTGACGATGCGATTGTGCTCGGTCCGCCCCTGGAGCATGCCCGGGTCTTTCTTCGAGTAATCGGTCACCAGAATCCGCTGGCGAGTGCCGACCATGCGCCGGCTGTTGGCGAAACCCTGCTGGTTGATGCGGTCCTGAAGGATCTTCAAACGTTGCTTCTTCACATCCATCGGGGTGTCGTCGGCCAGGTCAGAGGCCGGTGTGCCGGGGCGGGCGCTGTAGACGAACGAGTAGGAAAAGTCGAAGCCGATCTCTTCGACCAGTTTCATGGTCTGCTCGAAGTCGCGGTCGGTTTCGCCGGGGAAGCCGACGATGAAGTCCGAACTCAGCAGGATGTCCGGCACCGCCGCCTTTAGCTTGCGCACCCGGGACTTGTACTCCAGCGCGGTATGGTTGCGCTTCATGCCGGCCAGCACCCGGTCGGAGCCGGACTGCACCGGCAGATGCAGATACTTGACCAGTTCCGGCACCTCGGCGTGCGCCTGGATCAGGCTGTCGGAGAATTCCAGCGGATGCGAGGTGGTATAGCGAATCCGGTCGATACCGTCGATGGCCGCGACTACCCGGATCACATCAGCCAGATCGGCAATCTGGCCGTCGTGCGTCTGTCCACGGTAGCCGTTGACGTTCTGGCCGAGCAGGGTCACTTCGCGTACGCCGTTCTCGGCAAGATGGATGACTTCGGCAATCACGTCATCGAACGGCCGACTGACTTCCTCTCCGCGCGTGTAGGGCACCACACAGAAGCTGCAATATTTACTGCAACCTTCCATGATCGATACGAATGCGGTCGGACCATCCACGCGTGGCTCGGGCAGGCGGTCGAATTTCTCGATCTCGGGGAAGGATACGTCCACCTGCGGTTTACGGGTGCTGCGGGCGGCATCGATCATCTCGGGAAGGCGGTGCAGCGTCTGCGGACCGAATACCACGTCGACATAAGGCGCGCGGTCACGGATCGCCGTACCTTCCTGGCTCGCCACGCAGCCGCCGACGCCGATCACCAGCTCGGGATTGCGTTCCTTGAGCGGACGCCAGCGTCCAAGTTCGGAAAATACCTTTTCCTGCGCCTTTTCACGGATCGAGCAGGTATTGAGCAGGATGACGTCGGCGTCGTCCGGATTGTCGGTCAGTTCCATTGCCTGATGTTCGCCGAGCAGGTCGGCCATGCGCGAGCTGTCATACTCGTTCATCTGGCAACCGTGGGTCTGGATAAAAAGTTTCTTGGCCATGGACTTTCGCGGAGGGGAATGAGGAAAAGCGGCGATTATACACGTATGCCTGCGCCTATGTTACGCCCGGGCCTGTGGTATGATCCGCGCCCTTTCCGGCCGGTCGCGCTTCTGCAGCCGGTCCGTGTCAATCGCTTGTCCGCGTCAGGTGTATTCATGAGCAAAGAGGCACAACCGATTTTCCGGGTGATATTCCACAACCAGGGACAGGTCTACGAACTCTACGCCCGGCAGATATTCCAGAGCGAGCTGTGGGGCTTTCTCGAAGTGGAAGAGCTGGTATTCGGCGAACGATCGCAAATGCTGGTCGATCCCAGCGAAGAAAAACTGAAAACCCAGTTCGAGGGCGTCAGCCGCAGTTTCATCCCGATTCCCGCAGTAGTGAGAATCGACGAGGTGGAACGGGCAGGTCAGGCCAAGATCAGCGAGGCCAAGGGCGGCAACGTCATGGCATTTCCCATGCCCAGCGGCCCGGGTCCTTCCCGCTAGGGCTGGAGCGATTCGCTGTTGGCCGGTTCCGGTACTGGCATGGTCGGCGCAGCGTCAGGCGACGATCGGCTGAGCTGCTGCTCGCGAATCTGTGAAAGATAATTGCGAAACAGCGTACTGAGCACCTGGGTCGCTGCGGCCAGCTCTTCCTGGTTCATTTGGGTGGCGACGCTGTCGCTTGCATCCATTGCCGCGTCCTTGCCGTTGACTGCGGCCATCTTGAGGATGACATATGCCTGCGGCAGATTGCGCTCGACGCCTTCGCCCTGGGAATGCATCAGTCCGAGCCGGTACTGGGCGCCTGGGTGCCCCTGCAAGGAGGCCCGTTCGTACCAGGCCAGGGCGCTTCGGATGTCGCGCTCGGCGCGCTCGCCGTGATAGTAGAATTCGCCCAGCTCGTATTGCGCGTACGGACTGCCGGCTTCGGCAATGTCCTCGCAGCTCTGCAATGCCAGCGGCAGGCTTTCGTCATCCACCCGATTGAGCGCGCAACGCTCCTCGGTGGTGATCAGCAGCGAGTTGCCGGACTGCGCCCACGCACCTGCCGGTAGCGCGAGGCAAGCGAACAAGGCGGAGAGGGCGTAGCGGGAGAGCGGGGCTGTCATGACCGTAGAAGCTGTCCGGGCCGTTAGTCGGGAAGTTGCGTTCTATTGTGCGCCTGATCAGCCAATACGCCAACAGCCAGGGCGCAGGCCGTCAAGCCGGGCACCAGCCAGCTGGCCGTCGGTCCCGGGCGAAACAGGGCGACCAGCGGCATGGTGCCGGCTATGAAGGCGGCGGCGAGCAGACAGCCTGTCGCGGCGATACCCAGCACCATAAGCAGTCTTGCCCGGCCCGCGCCGAGGCAGGCCCAGGCGATCAGCAGCAGGCCGAGCCCGTTGACCAGCCACTCATAGCGCGGCGAAGCATCAAGCAGTCGTGCCAGCTCGAAAGCGCCCATCAGGCCGAGTATGATCTGGCCCCAGACCATCGGCTTCCAGCCCCAGCCATGCATCAGAAAACACGCTGCGAGCCCGATGACCGGGAGTGTCAGGTGGCGGGCAGCCAGCCCGAACAGGCGCTGTCCGTCCTTCAGCGCGTCGCCGCCGAGCCCGGCAACGATCAGCGTGGTCAGCAACGCAGCGACTGCAGCCAGTAGCAATACCACGACGCTGGCCGTCACCGCGCCGCGGGCCGGGGCGGACAACCCGTTACGGCGCGAAAAAAGCCAGGCCGACACGCCAAGCAGGCACAGCGTCAGGACGCTATAGATGAAGATCGTCATAGCGCGGCGAAAGCCTTCTCCGCAGCGTCGAGCGTGATTTTCAGCTCGGCCTCGCCATGGGCGATCGAGGTGAAGCCGGCCTCGAAGGCACTGGGCGCGAGGTATACGCCGTTTTCGAGCATCAGGTGGAAGAAGCGCTTGAAACGCTCCACGTCGCTGGCCATCACATCTTCAAAGGTGATGATGTCATCTGCTCCGGTGAAATACAGTCCGAACATGCCGCCGGCCTGAGTGGTGACGAATGGAATGCTTGCGGCATCGGCACGTTCCTGCATTCCGCTCAGCATGCGCTCGGTATAGTCGGTCAGCTCGTCATGAAACCCGGGGCGGTTGATCAGGTTCAGCGTGGTCAGGCCGGCGGCCATCGCCAACGGGTTACCCGAGAGCGTACCGGCCTGATAGACCGGTCCCAGCGGGGCGATGAACTCCATGATCGAGCGCTTGCCACCGAAGCAGCCGACCGGCATGCCGCCGCCGATGATCTTGCCGAAGGTGGTCAGATCTGGCGTGACATTGTAATGCGCCTGGGCACCCCCGAGCGCCACGCGAAAGCCGGTCATCACCTCGTCGAAGATCAGCACGACGCCGTGCTCGTCACATGCTTCGCGCAATCCCTCCAGAAAGCCGCGGGCCGGCGGGACGCAGTTCATGTTGCCGGCGACCGGCTCGACAATGATGCAGGCTACTTCCTTGCCAACCTCGGCAAGCATTTGGCGCACCGCCTCGATGTCGTTGAAAGGCAGCGTCAGCGTGTGTTTGGCGAAGGCTGCAGGTACGCCCGGAGAGCTGGGCACGCCCAGCGTCAGGGCGCCTGAGCCGGCCTTGACCAGCAGGCTGTCGGAGTGGCCGTGGTAGCAGCCTTCGAACTTGATGATGCTGTCGCGGCCGGTAAAGCCGCGGGCCAGGCGAATGGCGCTCATGGTCGCTTCGGTGCCGGAGCTGACCATGCGGACCATGTCCATCGACGGTACAAGCGAGCAGACCAGATCGGCCATCTGGGTTTCCATCGCCGTTGGTGCGCCGTACGACAGGCCATGTTCAAGCTGCTGGCGCACGGCGTCGAGCACGTCCGGATGGCTGTGTCCGAGGATCATCGGTCCCCAGGATCCGACGTAATCGACGTAGCGGCGGTCGTCTTCATCGGTGACGTAGGCGCCCTCGGCGTGCTTGAAGAACAGCGGCGTGCCGCCAACGCTCTTGAATGCGCGCACCGGCGAGTTCACGCCACCGGGAATGTGTTTCTGGGCACTGGCAAAAAGCTCTTCGGAACGGGACATGGCGATCCTCACTGGTGAATTCAGATGGTCTGGTACATCTCGCTGAACAGGCGGGCCCGACGTTCGACTTCGCTCGGCGAGTTGGCGCCGAACAGGCCATGCACCACGGCGAGCATGTCGGCTCCGGCGATGCGTAGCTGCGGTGCGTTGTGCAGTGTGACGCCGCCGATGGCGACGATAGGTACGTCAAACGCGCGGCGCGCCTGCTCCAGTAGCACCGGCGTCGCGGCGGGTGCGCCGGGCTTGGTGACCGACTGGAAGAACCGGCCGAAGGCGATGTAGCTGGCGCCTTCGTCGACGGCCTGTTCGGCAAAATCGAGGCTGGCATGGCAGGTCGCGCCGATGATCGCCTGGTCGCCGAGCGCCTGACGCGCCTCGCGCAGCGACCCATCGTCACGACCCAGATGCAGCCCTACGTTCAGTTCGGCAGCCAGAGGCAGGTCGTCATTGATGATCAGTCTGGCGCCGTAGTAGTTGCACAGGCGCAGCAGCTGACCCGCTTCTTCCCGGCGGCGTTCGACGTCGGCGATTTTATCCCGATACTGCAGCAGTCGTGCGCCGCCAGCCAGGGCGGCGTCTACCCAGCTCAGCAGGCGACCTGCGCCGAGCAGTTCGCTGTCGGTAATCGCATAAAGGCCACGCAGCTGCTCGTTCACGAGCAGTAGTCCAGCGGTAGCCGGCGCGGCACAAACTGCCCATGGCCCGGCTGTTCGGCATCGCGCAGCGTACGCCAGGTATAGTCCAGCGCGGTTTTCACTGCGCTGACCAGATCCTGACCCAGAGCCAGGCGTCCGGACAGTGCGCTTGCCAGCGTACAACCGGAGCCGTGATAGCTCCCCGGGAGACGCTGGCAGGTGAAGTCGTGGCGACTGCCATCGCGACTGTAGAGCCGGTTGTGGATCTCCGCCTCGTCGCCGTGTCCGCCGGTAATCAGCAAGTGTTCGATGTGCGGCAGCAGGCGCTCGGCGCACTGGTCTGCGGTGCCGTCGGGTAGTTCGGCGAGAATGCGCGCTTCCGGCAGGTTGGGCGTGGCCACGGCCGCGACGGGGAACAACCGTTCGCGCATGGCATAGCCGACATCATCCTTGCCCAGCGAGCCGCCGCCACCGGCACGTAGCACGGGGTCACAGACCAGTGGCACGCCGGGCAGCCGCTGCATGAGTTCGAGCACCGTCTCGACCATTTCCACCGAGCCGAGCATACCCAGCTTGACTGCCGCGACCGGCATATCGGCGATCACCTTGTTGGCCTGGGCCAGCACCCACTCGCGGTCGAGCACGCGAAAGTCGGTGACATCCACCGTGTCCTGCACCGTCAAAGCGGTGACGGTCGGGGCGGCGTGGCAACCCTGCGCAAGCAGGGCTTCGATATCGGCCTGGAGGCCGGCACCACCGCTCGGGTCGTGACCGGAGAGGCAGAGCACAACAGGGCGGGAAGGGTCAGGTCTGTTCATGGGCTAAGCTTATCATCTGAGTGAGAGTAACGGCAGGTCAGCAAGCTGGCCGCCGCGGCCATTGGCGCTGAAGCGGGGTCCGCGTCAGCATCGTTGGCATCGGCAAAACAATAACAAGGGATGCTCCCATGAAAGCGATTGATCAATGGTTCGACGAATACGGCGAAAGCCACCAGAACCCACTTAACAAAATTGTCCACTGGGTCTGTGTGCCGCTGATCACCTTCAGCGTGCTGGGCATGTTGTGGGCTATCCACCCGACCGTGGCAATCATGGCGGTGGTCAGCTCTCTGGTGTTCTACATGGCGCTGTCCTGGCGAATTGCTGCGGCGATGCTGGGTATCGCCGTGCTGATGCTGCTGATCCTCGAGGCGATGCCGACGGTTTTCTGGCCCAGCGTGATCATCTTTGTCCTGGCCTGGATCGGTCAGTTCATCGGACATCACATCGAAGGCAAGAAGCCTTCCTTTCTCAAGGACATGCAGTTCCTGTTGATCGGCCCGATCTGGTTGCTGGGTTTCGTATTCCGCAAAATCGGTCTGCGTTACTGAGCTTCAGCCGGGCCGAGGGCCATCTCGCGCCATTCGCCCGGTTGCAGGTCGTCGAGCGCCCAGTCGCCGATTCTTACCCGTACCAGCCGTAGCGTCGGAAGTCCGACCGCGGCGGTCATGCGCCGTACCTGGCGGTTGCGACCCTCGCGAATGGTTATCGCCAGCCAACTGGTCGGTACATTCTTGCGAAACCGCACCGGTGGGTTCCTGGTCCAGAGTTCCGGTTCGGCGATCAGCTCCACCTCGGCTGGTCGCGTAGGCCCGTCATTGAGTGTCGGCCCGGCGCGCAGCTGGTCCAGCTGCTCCGGTGTCGCTTCGCCTTCCACCTGCACCCAGTAGGTCTTGGCCAGTTTGTGCCGGGGATCGGTGATGCGGGCCTGCAGCCGGCCGTCGTTGGTCAGCAGTAACAGTCCTTCGCTGTCGCGATCGAGCCGTCCGGCGGGATAAAGTCCCGGCTCACTGACGAAGTCCTTCAGCGTGGCGCGACCCTGGTCATCAGTGAACTGGGTCAGCACGTCGAAGGGTTTGTTCAGTGCGATCAGGCGCGGGTTGGCCGGTGGCGGCGCCGGTTGGCGCCGTGGCTTGCCGGCGGGGCGAGGAGCGGATTGGCGTGGCGGGCGGGGCATGATCGAAACCTGCAGCAGGGTGCGGGCGCTTATGCTAGAGGCCCGCACCTGTTCGGGGCAACCCGTTGCGCTTCAGGTGGGTATTTCCACCACTGCCATGGTGACGGTAGCCTTGCTGAACAGGCGTTTCTCGCCTTTGATCATGGCGAAGACTTCCGACTCGACGACACTGACCTGCCTACCAGCCTTCAATACCTCGGCTCTGCACAGCAAGCGCTCGCACAGCGCCGGGCGCAGCAGGTTCACCTTGAACTCGAGCGTGAGCACGGTATAGCCCTCCGGCGCGAGCATTCCAGCTGCAGCACCAGCGGTGTGGTCAGCCAGCGTGGTCTGGACTCCGGCATGTACGAAGCCGTTCTGCTGGGCGTGTCGGGGCAGGATATTGACCGCGGCTTCTACCCAGCCCACGCCGCAATCGGTCATGTAGATGCCGACGTCGGCGATGAAGTTGGCCCTGGCGAATCCCGCTTCGGCAATGGCGCGCTGACGGGCGCTTGGCTGCTGTGCTTCGGTCACGTTCATATCCTGTGTCGGGTTGTATGGTTGGAGTGGGCTTTCGCTCAGCTCAGCTTGTGCTTCATGATTTTTCCATTGGCGTTTCGCGGCAGAGCGGGGTATTGCTCGTACAGCTTGGGGATCTTGTAGTCGGCAAGCTGCGGTTCGAGGTAGTCGCGCAACACCGAGCCGACATCTTCCAGCGGCTCGCGTAGCACGACGCAAGCCTTGACCGTTTCGCCCCATTGTTCATGCGGCGCGCCGATCACTGCTACTTCGGCGACGGCCGGGTGCAGCTCGAGCAAGGCCTCGATCTCGCGCGGGTAGATATTCACGCCACCGGAAATGATCAGATCCTTTTTGCGGCCAACGACCCAGAGATAGCCGTCGCTGTCGCGCCGGGCCAGATCGCCACTGAATAGCCAGCCGTCCTCGGTCAGGCAGGCAGCGGTCGCTTCCGGGTTATTCCAGTAGCCCTGCATCATCGCCTCGCAGCGAATCATGATCTCGCCGACCGCGTCGTCCGGCACGTCCCGGAGCTGCTCGTCGACCAGGCGGATCTCGGTATGCCAGCCGCCCCGTCGGCCGATCGAGCCCGCCTTGCACCGGTGCTCGGCGGGCGTCATGAGCGTGCCGCTGGGCCCGGCTTCGGTCAGTCCGTACACGCAGTACAACTGATCCGAACCCAGGGCCTCACGTATCGTACGAACCTGCTCTGCCGATAGCGGTGCGCCACCGTAGACCCAGGCTTGCATCGAGCTCAGGTCGCGCTGATGCACGTCTGGCTGGGCGGCCGTCAGCAGATAGGCGACTGGAGCGCCGAAGAAGTGAGTGGTCTGCTCCCGCTCTACATAGTCGAGCAGCAGGTCTGGCCGGTACTCGCCGAGAATCACGTGGCTGGCCCCGCTCAGCGTGCCGCCCAGCAGAAATACATGCACCGGCGCGGAGTGGGTCAGCGGCATCATGTGCAGAAGCCGGCTCTCATGGCGCACGCCCATCTCCACCGCCGTGCAGGTGGCCACCGTCAGCAGGCTCCGGTGATTGAACAGCACGCCCTTTGGCTTACCGGTGGTGCCCGACGTGTAGAGAACAGTGCACGGGTCCTCCGGTTGGATGGCTGGCGGGGTGAATCCATCCGGCTCATCGCCGAGCAGGCTTTGCGGGTCGTCCAACAATACCGCCGGACACATTTGCATTGGCGGGTTGTCCAGCACTGCCTTCTGGCTATTGCTGGTCAGCAATAGCCGAGCATCGCAGTCACCGAGGATGTATTCGAGTTCGCTGGCGGTCAACCGGGCGTTGATGGGCACGATGACCGCGCCCAGGCTGATCGCCGCGAAGTAGCCGAGCACCCACGGATAACCGTTGGGCATGAACAGGGCGACACGCTCACCCGGTTGGATGCCGTGATGTGTCTGCAGATAGCCGGCGAGCCGCAGAACGTCTCGGTGGAGCTGACTCCAGCTGTGCCGGCTGGAGGGCGTTATGATGGCTTCGGCGTTCGGGTACTTGCGCGCATTGAGCGCGAGTAGTTCGGCGATGTGCATGGGTCGGGCTCTCGTTCTTGTTATTGATGTGAGTGTCTGCGGTTCCCGGAGACGAATCGCTTCAGCCGTGGTTCGGCGTCGAGCGTGCAACCAGCTGTTCAACCTCGACGCCGCGGGGCAGGGTGCCGAAGGCGCGCCCGTGTCCGACCAGGCGACTGGCGATGAAGGCGTCGGAAACGCTTGCATTGCCAGCTTCGAGTAGCAGTTTCGCCTGTATCGCGACCGCTACGTCCTCGGTCAGCTGGCGCGCGCGGTACTGGATGTCGTCGGTGTCGCTGAAGTCCGCTTTCAGCCGCTCGATGTGCGCACCAAGGCGGGCATCACCATGGCCGTCGCCCAGTTCAGCGAACAGGGCTTCGAGAACACCCGGCTCTTTGGACAGCGCGCGCAACACATCCAGACATTGCACATTGCCGGAGCCTTCCCAGATCGAGTTGACCGGCGCCTCGCGGTATAGTCGGGGCAGAATGGTCTCCTCGACATAGCCGGCGCCGCCCAGGCATTCCTGAGCCTCGTTGATCATTGCCGGGGCGCGTTTGCAGATCCAGTATTTGCCGATGGCGGTGACCAGACGGGCAAACTTTGCTTCCTGCTCGTCGTGCGGGTTATCCAGCGCCTTGCCCATGCGCATGGTCAGGGCCAGCGCAGCTTCGCTTTCCAGTGCCAGGTCGGCGAGCACATTCTGCATCAGCGGCTGGTCAGCCAGCACGCGGCCGCCGACGGTACGGTAGGCGCAGTGATGGGCAGCCTGCGTCAGCGCCTGGCGCATCAGCGAGCTGGAGCCGATCATGCAGTCGAAGCGGGTCAGTGAGACCATTTCGATGATGGTCGGCACGCCACGGCCTTCTTCGCCGATCATCCAGGCGAAGGCGCCGCGAAATTCCACTTCGCTGGATGCGTTGGCCCAGTTACCCAGCTTGTTTTTCAGCCGTTGTACATAGAACTGGTTGCGCGTGCCGTCCGGCCGGTGCCTGGGCAGCAGAAAGCAGCACAACCCCTTGTCGGTGTAGGCCAGCGTCAGAAAGGCATCGCACATCGGCGCCGAGCAGAACCATTTGTGACCGACCAGCTCGTAGCCCTGTCCGGGGCCACCGATGCCGACCGGGTAGGCGCGGGTGGTATTGGCCCGGACATCGGTGCCGCCCTGCTTTTCGGTCATCGCCATGCCGATGGTCGCGCCAGTTTTCTGCTCGATCGGCAAGTTGCGCGGATCGTACTGGCGCGAAAGGATCTTTGGCAGCCAGACGTCAGCAACGTCGGGCTGCAAGCGCAGCGCCGGAATACAGGCGAAGGTCATGGTCATCGGACAACTGGTTCCGGCTTCGGCCTGATTGTGCAGGTACATGGTGGCTGCACGAGCGACCTGAGCGCCAGCGCGCGGATCGGTCCAGGGTGCCGAGGTAATGCCAGCGCCGATGCCGGCCGACATCAGCTCGTGATAGGCGGGATGGAATTCAACCAGATCGACGCGATGGCCGTAGCGATCATGGCTCTTGAACACCGGCTTGTTCTCGTTGGCGAGGAAACCCGCCTGCATCAGCGGGCCGCCTGCCAGAGCGCCGTAATCATCGAGCGACTGGTCGGCCCAGTCGCCCTGGTAACGGCGGACCCACTCCTGCAACGGCAGATCCTGTCGGTACAGATTAACCCCGTCCAGCGGCGGCACCTGATTGGTGACTTCATGGGTTTCGGCGTAGGCGTGAAGATTCATGCGGTGTGCTCCTTCGCGCCCAGGGCGCGCAAACTGAAACGAATGATTGCCTGGGTAACGCTTTCCAGGCTGTCGCTGGGCAGGCCGCTGGCGCGTGCGGCCCGCGCCTGGGGAGACAGGGGGCCGACCAGGGCTTCGGCCACGGCGCCGACCAGGCAGGCAGCCGTGAGCGGGACGTGCTCGACGCCGAAGCTGCCGTCGCGGTTCCCCTCGCGAATCAGCGAGCAATACAGCTCAGCGTAGGCTTCACGGAAGCGCAGGCGCTGTTCGTCCACTTCAGGCTCCACCGGTTCGGCAATCAAGGCATACGCCAGCTGGCGGCTGTGCCAGGCACGCGCAGCGAATTCGCCCACTCCGCCAGCGAGCCGCTGCGCTGCTTTCCCCGGCCGGCTGAACTGTTCACGTAGCGCCTCGAACTCGATACGCGTGGCGCGAGTGAAAATCTCCGCGGCCAGCGCGCCCTTGCCCGGAAAGTGGCGGTACAGGCTGCCGGTGGCGACGCCTGCGCTCGTGGCCAGCCCGCTCATGTTCAGTGCTGCGAACCCGCCCTCGGCGACCTGTTGCATGCCGCAGTCCAGGATGTGTTCGCGCAGCGCCCTGTCGCGCTCCGCGCGTGCTGCAGTGGTCCGATAAGCCATGGTCTGAATCCGGATTCATATCATGGATACAGTGAAGCAGGAATTGCTGAGTCGTACAGGCGGGAAATTGATCAGATTGCAGGGGGATTCGGCCAGCAGGTGTGCTGGCCGGGTCGGTCAGTCGAGGACGATGATGGCTACTTCCTTGATGATGAAGGCAGCCACACCCAGACCGAGACCAAAGAACAGCACGGCGGTGCCCCAGCGGCCGGCCTGTGATTTCTTCGCCAGGTCCCAGACGATGAAACCCATGAATGCGACCAGGCCAAGCAGCATGACCGGCATGGCTATGGCTTCAAATTGTTGGTAATCCAAGTCCGACCTCCGTCGTTGAGAAGCGCGAATGATACAGCGTGGGCTCGCAGCATGCTGTCCGAGTCTTACTGCAGACCCATGTGCTGCAGCGGGAGTTCGGTCGAGCTGACCACCCGGTTGAGCATGAAGCTCGAGCGTACGCTGGATACGCCCTCAATGCGGGTAAGCTTGCCCAGCAGAAACTGCTGGTAATGCTCCATGTCCGGGACCACCACGCGTAGCTGGTAATCGGCATCCATTCCGGTAACCAGGCAGCAGTCGAGTACTTCCGGGCATTCGCGGATGACCTTTTCGAAGCCAGCGAAGCGTTCGGGGGTATGGCGGTCCATGCCGATCAGGACGAAGGCCGTCAGCTTCAGTCCGAGTCTGCTGGGGTCGAGCAGGGCTACCTGTCTGACGATATAACCGCTGTCCTCCAGGTGTTTGACACGGCGCGAACAGGGGGAGGGTGAAAGACCGATGCGTTCGGCGAGTTCCTGATTGCTGATGCGCGCGTCGCGCTGCAGCTCGGCGAGGATTTTCAAGTCATAACGATCGAGATTGTGCTCGGACATGATATTTGACCACGGATGTTGCGGAAAGTGGAGTATAAACGGTTGTTCGTTGCTGAAAATACCTTATATCGCGCAATAATAGACAAGAAATTGCCCTGGTGCGTGGGTAATATTGATTTCAGGTTTTCAGCCTCAGCCGGATTGTCCAGCCAGCTCCCGCACCAAGGGATATGGAGGCGCCCGAATCCACCGATTCAGTCGTCAACCGGTTGCCCCGCTCACAAGGCGCAGGGACAGGCGACATCCCACCCGGATGCCAGACGGACGACAACAAAAAAGGCGGACCGCCGATCACGGCGTTCCGCCTTTTTTCTGTTCACACCGGATCCTTGTGCACCAGCACCTCGGCCTGTGGGTATCCGCTCTGGATGGCCTTGCGCACGTTCTCGCCCAGTTCATGGGCTTCGTTCAACGATAGATCGCCCGGCAGTTCCACGTGCACCTGCATGAACCAGTGCTGGCCGGACTCGCGGGTGCGCAGGTCATGCACGCCGATCACGCCAGGCACTTCGCGGGCGAGGCGCAAGGCGTTGCTGCGGACCTCGTCTGGCAACTCGTGATCCATCAGAATCTGCATGGCCGTCAGGCCAATGGTTACTGCGCCATAGCCGATGTAGATGGCAATGCCGATGCCGAAGATCGCATCGGCCCGCGCAACACCGTAATAGGCAAGAATCAGCGCCAGGATAATGCTGATGTTCATCAGCAGGTCGGAGCGGTAGTGCAATGCATCGGCGCGGATGGCCGTGGACTGGGTACGCTTGACCACATGCCGCTGAAGCAGCAGCA
>CAYZFU010000079.1:0-13750 GCA_964477725.1 uncultured Halopseudomonas sp. | reverse complement strand
GAGTTGCCGACCGATCATGATTTTTCCGGCGAATTGATTCTCGCCCCTCCGTCGGCGGCCGGTTCGCCGTGGATGCGGCGCTTTCGCGGCGCCAGCACCGGCTTTGCTTCAGGCTGGATGCGCATACGCGGCAACCGGCGGCGGCGCGGTTACGATCACGGTTTCGAGCTCAGCGATCACGCCGACTGGCCGGCTTTGCTGCAAACCATCGAGCAAAGCGGCGCCAGCACTATTCTGACTACGCATGGGCGCAGCGAAGAGCTGGTGCATTTTCTCTGCGAGCGCGGCGTCGATGCGCGGGCGCTGACTACCCTGTACGGCGGGGAGGACGACTGATGCAGGCGTTCGCCGACCTCTATGCCGAACTCGACGCCACCACGCGCACCCAGGCCAAGCTCGATGCCATGGTGCGCTATTTCCAGGGTGTCGACCCGGCTGACGGCGCCTGGGCCACCTACATTCTCGCCGGTCGGCGCATGAAGCGTCTGGTAGGTCCGCGAAAGCTGCGCGAATGGCTGAGCGAAGCCACCGGCCTGCCGGACTGGCTGGTCGAGGAAACCTACCAGCACGTCGGCGACCTGGCGGAAACCATCAGCCTGCTGATGGAGGACGACCGCGAGCGGGAGGCGGTCGGCGGTTCGCTGGCCGACTGGATCGAGCACGCCGTGCTGGGCCTGCTGGCCCTCGACGAGGATCAGCGAAAGGAGCATGTTATCCGGCACTGGCGGGAGTTGCCGCGGCCGGTCTGCTTTCTCTACAACAAGCTGCTTACCGGTAGCCTGAGGGTCGGTGTCTCACGCGGGCTGGTCGAGCGCGCGTTGGCAGCGTTGAGCGGCCGGCCGCGGGCATTGATCGCACGCCGGCTCATGGGTGAGTTCGAGCCCAGCGCGCAGTTTTATCAATGCCTGTTCGACACGGAACAGCGTGAAGAGCGCGCCGGGCAGCCCTATCCGTTCTTCCTTGCTTCGCCTCTCGAAGGCGGTCCCGAGGCGCTCGGCGATCTCCATGAATGGCTCGCCGAATGGAAGTGGGACGGCATCCGCGCCCAGCTGATCGCGCGGCCGACGGGCATCTGGCTGTGGTCGCGTGGCGAGGAGCCCATGGGCGGCCGTTTTCCGGAGGTCGAGGCGGCAGCGAAGCTGTTGCCCGAAGTGGTACTCGACGGCGAGCTGCTCGCCTGGGATACCGATGTCATGCCGTTTTCCCAGATGCAGCGGCGCATCCAGCGCAAGACCGTCGGGGAAAAACTGTTGCGAGAGGTCCCGGTGGTTTTCCTCGCCTATGACCTGCTCGAAGACCAGGGTGTGGACTGGCGCGACAGGCCGCTGGAGGAGCGTCGGGCCCGGCTTGCGGCCATCCTCGCCGACGTTGATCATCCGGCGCTGCGCCTGAGCCCTGCCGCGGACGCCGCAGATTGGGACGCGCTGGCCGTTGTGCGTGAAAGCAGCCGTGACCGTCGCGTCGAAGGCCTGATGCTCAAGCGCAAGCAGAGCCCCTACCGCAGCGGCCGGCGGCGCGGCGACTGGTGGAAATGGAAGATCGACCCTTTGTCGATCGATGCCGTTCTGCTGTACGCCCAGCCGGGTCATGGCCGGCGGGCCAATCTGTATACCGATTACACGCTGGCGGTCGCCGATGGCGACAGCTTCGTGCCGATCGCCAAGGCTTATTCGGGGCTGACTGACGAAGAGATCGGCAAGCTGGATCGCTGGGTCCGGCGCAACACGCTGGAGAAGTTCGGGCCGGTTCGTTCGGTCAAGCCGGAGCAGGTGCTGGAAATCGCCTTCGAGGGCATTCAGCCTTCGCCTCGACACAAATCGGGCATTGCCCTGCGCTTTCCGCGCATTCTTCGCTGGCGCCACGACAAACCGGTTGCCGAAGCGGACAGCATCGAACAGGTCCGGGAGCTGCTGCGTGTCTACGGCAGCTGACGGGCTGGAGCGGATCGAGGCATGGTTCGCCGGGCTGGGTTGGCTTCCGGCCGGTTTCCAGCGTCAGGCCTGGCAAGCGTTTCGCGCCGGTCGCAGTGGATTGATTCACGCCTCGACCGGTTCGGGCAAGACCTTCGCCGCCTGGCTCGGGCCGGTTTCGCTGGCGCTCGAACAGGAGCGCGTCCAGACCGGGCTGCGGGTACTCTGGATTACTCCGCTGCGTGCCCTGGCCAGCGACACTGCGGGGCACCTGCAAAACGCAGTCGATGCCGTGGGCCTGGACTGGAAAGTGGAAATCCGCACCGGCGACACCAGCGCCAGCGTCCGCGCCCGTCAACAGCGCAAGCTGCCCCAGGCGCTGGTCACCACGCCTGAGAGCCTGTCGGTGCTGCTTTCCTATCGCAATGCCGAAGACCAGTTTTCCGGGCTGGACGCGATCATCGTCGATGAATGGCACGAGCTGCTCGGCAGCAAGCGCGGCGTGCAGTTGCAGTTGTGCCTGGCCTGGTTGCGCGCGAGACGTCCGGGCCTGCCGGTGTGGGGGCTGTCGGCGACGCTGGGCAATCTCGACGAGGCGCTCGCGGTGCTGCTGGGCGAGGGAGCCGAGCCGGGCGAGCGCGTCGCTGGCGCTGCAGCTAAGGCGCTGACCGTGCGTGGGTTGTGCCCGCCGAGTATCGATCGCTTCCCCTGGGCTGGCCATCTGGGCTTGTCCCAGCTCGACGGCGTGCTGAGGTATCTCGAGCAGGCAGACACTTCGTTGTTGTTCACCAATACCCGATCGCAGGCCGAGCTCTGGTTCGAGGCGATCGCCAGGACGCGAATGGACTGGATAACCGAAATCGGCCTGCATCACGGATCGATCGACCGCGGCTTGCGCAAGCGGCTCGAAGACGGGCTGCGCGAAGGGCGATTCCGCTGTGTGGTCTGTACGTCGAGCCTCGATCTTGGCGTGGATTTCTCGCCGGTCGACCGTGTGGTGCAGGTCGGCAGTCCCAAGGGGATTGCTCGGCTGATGCAGCGCGCCGGCCGTTCGGGCCACCGTCCCGATGCCGCCAGCGAAATCCTCTGCGTCCCCAGTCACGCCTTCGAGCTGGTCGAAATCGCCGCTGCGCGTCGCGCCTGGCATGCCGGGCGGATCGAATCCAGGCGGCCGCTACGGCTGTGTCTGGATGTGCTCGCCCAACATCTGGTCACGCTGGCAGCTGGCCCGGGATTTCGCGCCGAGGCGGCGCTGGCCGAGGCGCAATCGACGCATGCGTTCGCCGATCTCACGGCGGAAATGTTCGATTGGTGCTTGCTGTTCATCACCCGCGGCGGTCCGGTGCTTGAGCATTATCCGCAATTTCAGCGGGTGACACAGGATGACCAGGGTGCCTACCGGGTCGAAGATGTCGGCATCGCCCGCCGCCATCGCATGGCCATCGGCACCATCACCAGCGATGCGCAGATGCAGGTGCGCTTCATGAAGGGCGGCAGCCTCGGTAGCATCGAGGAGACCTTCATCGCTCGGCTCAATCCAGGCGACGTATTCCTTTTTTCCGGCCGACCGCTGGAGCTGGTGCGCGTGCGCGACCTGATCGCCTATGTGAAACCGGCCAAGACGCGGCGCAACCATGTCCCGCGCTGGTACGGCGGACGCTTGCCCTTGTCCAGCGAGCTGGCGGAAAGCGTGTTACAGATTCTGGAAGAAGTGGCGGCCGGCAATTATGCCGATGACGAGGTGAGTGCCGTGGCGCCGGTGCTCGAGTTGCAGAAGGCGCAATCGTCGCTGCCGGCCCGTGACTGCCTGCTGATCGAGCATTGCCGCTCGCGTGAGGGCGACCACCTGTTCATCTACCCATTCGCCGGCAGGTTGGCCCACGAGGGGCTTGCTGCAGTACTGGCCTGGCGGATCGGCCAACGCACCCCGGCTACCTTCGCCCTGTCAGTGAATGACTACGGCCTGGAATTGCTAAGCTCTGCGCGGCTCGACGCGCTGAGCGAAGCCGACTGGCGCGACTTGCTCACACCGGAACGTCTGCTGGAAGATGTACTCGCTGCGCTGAACGCCAGCGAGCTGGCGCGGCGTCAGTTTCGCGATATTGCGCGTATTAGCGGACTGGTGTTTCAGGGATTCCCAGGGCGCAGCAAGACCGACCGCCAGTTGCAGGCCTCCACCGGGCTGCTCTACGACACCCTGCAGCGCTACGATCCGCAGCATCGCCTGCTCGACCAGGCGCGTCGGGAGGTGCTCGAAGAGCAACTCGACATCCGCCGATTGCGCGAAGTGCTGGAGCGCGCCGCGGCCCAGCAGCTACGGGTGATGGCGTTGGAGCGCTTTTCGCCGCTGGGCTTCCCGCTCTGGGTCGAACGCCAGCGTAGCCGGCTGAGCACCGAGGACTGGCGTCAGCGCGTACAACGCATGCTCGAATCGCTGGAGCGCAACGCCAGCAAGCGCAGGAAGCGCGCATGAAAGACATGCTCGACTGGGAGCTTGCCGGTGAAGGCGTGATCATGCATGCCAACAAGGCGCTGTATCTGCAGGAGCATGCCACGCTGCTGGTCGCGGACACGCATTTCAGCAAGGGGGCCTTTTTCCGCAGACAGGGCATCGCCGTGCCCAGCGGGCAGAGCGCCGATGACCTGCGGCGCTTGAGTCAACTGGTGGAGCAGTTCGACCCCGAGCGCCTTATTGTACTGGGCGATGTATTTCATCATCGGCCGACTGCCGACGAGCCGTTCTTCGAGCACTTTGCCGCCTGGCAGGCGCGACACCCGGACCTCACGCTGGAAGCAGTAGTGGGTAATCATGACCGTCACGTCCGCGGACTCACGCTGCCGATCGACTGGCACCCGCATCTGGACATCGGGCCGTTTCGCTTGTGCCATGAGCCAGACGCAGTGCAGGGGCGACATGTGATTGCCGGGCACATTCATCCCGCCTATGCGCTTGCGGCAGCCGGCGATCGATTGAGGGCGCCGGTATTCTGGATGCGTCCCGGCGTAACCGTACTGCCATCCTTCGGTGCGTTGACCGGCGGCTGGAATGTTCCCGAGGCGAAGGGCAGCCGGCTGGTCATGGTGCTGGACGGTCAACTGCTGCCCTTGCCGGAACCATGAACCGCCGCCGGTCAGCCTTCGCTTGAGCAGAGCAGGCTGGCTGCCATATGCTGTATGTTCATACAGCTACCGGACGCTGCCATGCTGCTTATCGACAAACTCGCCGTGCTCGCCGATGCCGCCAAGTACGACGCCTCCTGCGCCAGCAGTGGGGCGCCCAAGCGCAGCTCGAAGGGCAAGAGCGGCATTGGGTCGACTGACGGCATGGGCATCTGCCACAGCTTCACGCCAGATGGTCGCTGCGTGTCGCTATTGAAAATCCTGCTGACCAACTTCTGCCTATTCGATTGCCAATACTGCGTCAACCGTCGCTCCAGCGATGTGCCGCGGGCGCGCTTCACGCCGGAGGAAGTCGTACGGCTCACGCTGGACTTTTACCAGCGCAATTACATCAGCGGGCTGTTTCTCAGCTCCGGCATCATCCGCTCGGCGGACTACACCATGGAGCAACTGGTGCGTGTCGCCCGGCTGTTGCGCGAGGAGCACGAGTTTCGCGGCTACATTCATCTGAAAACAATTCCAGAAGCCGACCCGGCGCTGATCGTCGAGGCGGGTCGCTACGCCGATCGGCTGAGTGTGAACATCGAGCTGCCGGATCCGGGCAACCTTATCAAGCTGGCGCCGGAAAAGCGTATCGACAGCATCACCCAGGCGATGGGTACGATCGATGATGCCTCGCAGGATTCCAGGGAGGATCGCCGCGCGCCGACATTTGCGCCCGGTGGCCAGAGCACGCAGATGATCGTTGGCGCTGACGCCAGTGACGATCGCACCGTTTTGTTCCGGGCCGAGTCGCTGTACCGCGACTACCGTCTCAAGCGGGTGTACTACTCTGCCTTCAGTCCGATTCCCAACAGCCCGTCATCGGTGCCATGCCAGCCGCCGCCGCTGATGCGTGAACACCGTTTGTACCAGGCCGACTTTCTGCTGCGTGGCTATGGTTTCAAGGCTGGTGAGCTGCTTGGCGATACGTCCGAGCTGGCGCTGGATATCGATCCCAAGCTGGCCTGGGCATTGGCCAACCGCGAGCAGTTTCCGGTCGATCTCAATCGCGCCGACGCCGGCATGATCGCGCGCATCCCCGGCATCGGGCTGCGATCTGCGCAACGCATCGTCGAACTGCGCGCGCTGAAGCGAGTGCGTTATCAGGATCTGTTGCGCATGCGCTGCATCATGGACAAGGCGCGGCCATTCGTGGTCACCGCAGACTACCGGCCCCGACAGGACACCATCGAGTCCGCCGTACTACGCTCGCACCTGCGCGACCAGCCCGCGCAGATGGGGTTGTGGGGATGAAGGTGCTCGATTGCGACGACGACTTCGACCGTTGGCGCGAGCAGGCGCGCAATCTGTTACGGGCGAGCGTGCCGCCTGATCAGGTGTGCTGGGAGGACGCCGCAGCCAGACAATTGTTCAGCGAAGATAGCCCTCACGGTGATGTCGCCCCGCCGGCAACCGATAAGTCCATTCGGGTGCCGGCAGACCTGCTGCAGGATCTCAAACTGGCCGGCTGCCACCGTATGCCGGGTCGCTGGAATCTGCTCTATCGCGTCCTCTGGCGCGTGACGCATGGCGAACCCCAGGCGCGGCTTGCCGGTGATCCGGATGGCAGCGAACTGCAGCGTCGGATCAAGGCGGTCCGACGCGAGGCCCATCACCTGCATGCTTTTCTGCGCTTTCACCCATGCCCGGCGAACCCCTCGCTGGACTACATCGCCGTGCACCAGGCCGCGCATGATGTGCTCGCCTGGGCCAGCGAACACTTCATTGGTCGCCTCGGGCGGCAGCGCTGGATGATTGTCTCTTCTCGCGACGCCGTGTGGTTCGACGGTGAAACGCTGCAGCATCGACGCAAGTGCCCACCCGAGTGGCGAGCGCTCGCCGAGGCGGTTTGCAACGAGGATGATGTGCTTTGGCAAACCTACTACAGCTGTATCTTCAATCCGGCACGGGTGAATCCGACAGTCATGCGCGGACACATGCCCAGCCGCTTCTGGTCAGGCCTGCCGGAAGGGAAGCTGATAGCCGGACTGGTTGGTGGCGCCAGGCTGGGCGCGCGGCAGGTCGGACAGGCCGGCCGGGTCATCGCCCGGCGCGGCAAGCGCATCGACATCGCGCCGAAAGCGGATCAAGGGGCGACCAGCCGGGGCAGATAACGGGTTACCGATTCACGTTGCAGCGGTGCGCGCAGGAACCCGGCATAGCGACCCTCTGGATCGACCAGGACCACCTGTCCGCTGTGGTCGACCAGATAATCCTGCTGGGACGTGTCCGGCTCGATATAGGCAATCGACAGGGCGGCGGCAAGTTTCTCAAGCTGCTCGGGCTTTCCCGTCGCACCGCTGAATGCCGGATTGAAGTAATCGAGGTATTCACGCAACCGCTCGGGCGTGTCGCGCTCGGGGTCGAGGCTGACAAGCGTGACGTGCAGATTGTCGCGCGCTGCCTCTGGCAGATCGGCAATCAGCTGGCGCAGCTCGGCCAGAGTGGTTGGGCATACGTCCGGGCAGAAGGTATAGCCAAAAAACAGCAGATCCCATTGCCCGCGCAGTTGCTGTTCGGTCCACTGTCCGCCATCGGCGTTTTGCAGGCGCAACTCGGGAATGGACCGGGGCGTGTCGAACAGGAAAATGCCGGCCTGCGATAGCTGCTCCGCGTCAAGCGCAGGCGCGCGGGTCATCTTGAACAGCAGCAGGCCGAGGATCAGTGCGATGACGGCCAGGATGACCCAGACGGTCTTCTGGACTCCGCTCATAGCCAACCAGCGATACTGGCGTAGTGGTCGACCAGCAGGGCAACGAACAGCCACAGCAGGTACCACAGTGAATACTTGAACGTCCTGATCGCAACGTGCGGACGGCTGTCGCGCCACAGCGCCCAGGCCCAGTCGAGAAAACGAAGGCCCAGCACCAGTGCAGCCACCAGGTACAAGGGTCCGCTCATCTGGATGACATAAGGTAACAGGCTCGCCGCCAGCAGGATCGCCGTGTAGAGCAGAATATGCAGCTTGGTGTAGCGTTCGCCATGGGTGACCGGCAGCATCGGAATGTCGACCTTGGCGTATTCGGCCTTGCGGTGAATGGCCAGCGCCCAGAAATGCGGTGGCGTCCAGGCGAAGATGATCAGCACCAGAAGCAAGCCTTCCGCATCGATCTGACCAGTCACCGCGGTCCAGCCCAGCAGCGGCGGGGCGGCACCGGCGAGACCGCCAATGACGATGTTCTGCGGCGTGGCACGCTTGAGAAAGGAGGTGTAGATCACTGCGTAACCGAGCAGCGAGCCCAGCGTCAGCCAGGCGGTGATGGCATTGACCCATTGCAGGAGAATTGCCATCCCGGCTACGCCGAGCAACATGGCGAACAGCAATGCGTTGAACGGATTCACCCGGCCTTGCGCCAGCGGTCGCCGCTGCGTTCGGGCCATATGCAGATCTATGCGTCGATCCACCACGTGGTTGATGGCGGCGGCCGAGCCGGCACACAGGGCGATACCCAGATTACCGGCGACCAGAATAGTCCAGGGCACGGCGCCTTCGGTGGCCAGCAGCATGCCGATAGCTGACGTGATGATCATCAGGGCGACCACCTTGGGCTTGGTCAGCTCCAGATAGTCGCGCCAGCCAGCCTGTAGTCGCGCTGTATTGGTCAAGCTCCGCATCGTGCTCTCCCCCTGACGCTTTGTGCGCCTTTATGTTTATTGTGGTCCCAGTATGCTCCGGCTGTTACGGGCTGGCCAGTGCGCTCCCCGGATGCGGCCTGGCGAAGCTTGCCGCCTGGCCTGGCGAGCGAAGCCGGTAATTCACCGCCACCATGACCAATAGCAGGCAGGCGCCCCCGGCGTTGTGCGCTACCGCGACCGCCAGCGGCAGGTGCGCCAGCACATTGGTAATGCCCAGCGAGACCTGCACCAGCAGAGCCACCACGACCAGCCCGGCAAGGCGCGGCAGGCCAGTGCGCAGCAGACGCCAGGCTAGATATAGCACCGCTAGCGTCGTGATCAGCGCACCGACCCGGTGGGTGAAATGAATCGCCGTCCGGCCTGCTCCGTCCAGAATGCCGCCAAGGTAGTTGGGACCGATCTCGTGGAAGACATCGAAGCCGGCCGCGAAGTTCATGTCCGGCCACCACTCTCCGTGACAGGTCGGCAAGTCGGTACAGGCCAGTGCTGCGTAGTTGCTGCTGGTCCAGCCGCCCAGCGCCACCTGCAGGACGACCACAACCAGTGCGAAGCGGGCAACCCTGCGCAGCGAGGCTCGGCCGGCTCCGCCAAGGGCGGACAGTCCCCCATGCAACCGCAGGCACAACAGAAGCAGCAGACTCAGTGTGGCGAAGCCGCCGAGCAGGTGGGCAGTGACTACCTGTGGCCAGAGCTTGAGCGTGACGGTCCACATGCCGAACGCCGCCTGACAGATCACCAATGCCAGCAATCCGAAGCTCAGGCCTACCGGGTAGCCGTCTTGGTGACGGTGACGCAGGCTGAACAACGCCAGGCCGAGAATGACCAGGCCCAGGATGCCGGCAGCGTATCGATGGATCATCTCGGCCCAGGCCTTGAACGACTCGACGGGGCTGTCGGGAAAGCGCATCTGCGCTAGCTGCAAGGCCGAGTCTCCGCGCGGCACGCTGAGAAAACCATAGCAACCCGGCCAGTCCGGGCAGCCGAGGCCGGCATGGGTCAGGCGCGTGTAAGCACCGAGCACGACCACCACGAAGCCCAGGAGCAGTCCAAGCAATGCAAAGCGATATCCCGGTCTGTGCATACGATCACCCTATCTTCGAGACTTTGAGCAGGTGTTTCAGGTCGTCCAGAATCTGCCGGGCGGGCCGCTCCGGATTGCGGCGCAGGACTACACGACCCAAGGGGTCGACCACCCAAAGCTGTGGTTGCTGGCCCCATGTCTGCGGCTGGCTGGCGAGACTATCTTGATAGGCGGCCTCGTTGAGCGGCAGCACGGCGAGGCGCGGAAATTCGCTTTCGAGTCGCTTGCGCAGCTGCGGCGAGGCGGCGTGAGCCTGCAGCAGCACGTGCTCCACGCGTCCCGCCTCCCGGCCCAGCGCCACGTTGATCTGCCGTGCCTCGTGGATCAGGGCGAGACAGGCGTCAGAGCAGTCGCCCGGGCTGGTCACGGTAAGCCGCCAGGGTGCGCCATAACCCAAGGGTTCGACGCCGGCACCCCAGGTTTGCACCGAGATCGCCGGCTCGACCAGATCGGACTTGTTGGTATTGCCTTCAGGCACACCGAAACCGGAGCGGGCCATCAGCCAGGCGACCAGGATCGGCCCGAGGACCACTGCGAACACGGCAAGCAGTTTGAGCTGGCCACGCCGAGGTGGCGTCGTGCCGGAGGGGCTAGGGTTTTCCATGAGGTATGGTTCCTTCCGAGTCGGGCCGCAAGCCGGCCCAGATGAACAGAACGAGCAGGGCGGCGGCAAGCGCAAACCACTGAACCGCATATCCGATATGCTTGGCGGGTGTCATCGGCAAACCGGGCCACTCCAGGTGCAGGGCGCCGGGTCCGCTATCGGTGACCCGTGCGATCCAGCCCGGGCCATCGAGTTCGAGTTGCTCATATAGCCGTGAGGGTTCGACGCGCACGATCAGCTTGGGCCAGCCCGGACGGTTGGTGCCGTCGGGTAATTCGAAGCCACGTCCGGGTTCGGGAAGAGCCTCTACTGTCAACGTGAGCGTCCCCTCAGGGGTTTCCACTGTCGGCCGCTGACTGCGGTCGCGCCAAGGCAGCCAGCCGCGGTTGACGATCACCCATTGCCCGGAAAGCTCGTCATAGAAAGGCTGCAACACCTCGACCCCGACCCGACCGCTGCGGGTACGGTTATCCAGTATCCACGCGTGTTCGACGTCGAACCGACCCTTCAATCGAATCGGCTGCCAGGCAACATCCTGTCCTGTGGCAAGTTCATCCAGGCTAGTGGGCGCCTGGGCGCGACCCTGGTCAATCCGCGCCTGCATCTCGCGCTTCTCCTCGGCGCGTTCGAGCTGCCAGAAACCCAGCACCACGAGCAGAGGCAGGAAGACGCCGACGAAGGCCCACATCGGCCAGCCAGGCGCGAACCGCCGGGTCATAGCGCGCACCCGGCGCAGGACGGTAGGGCTATACTGCCGGGACTGACAGCGAACAAGGAAACGTCGATCATGTGGCTCAAGTTAACCATCTTGCTTTTATTGGCAGCGCTGGCGGTGAGTTTGTTCAGTGGATTGTTCTTCCTGATGAAGGATACCGGCAATCAGAGCCGCCTGGTCACGGCGCTGACCGTGCGGATCTGTCTGACGGTCGCTGTCGTCGTGCTGCTCGCCTACGGCTTCTGGTCGGGTCAGCTTGGCTGGAACGCGCCCTGGCTGCACGGTTGAACAGCCAGGGCCGCGAATCAGAGAACATAAACGAAGATAAACAGCCCCACCCAGACCACATCGACGAAGTGCCAATACCAGGCGGCTGCTTCGAAGGCAAAGTGATTATCCGGCGTGAAGTGCCCCTTCATGACCCGCAGCAGGATCACCGTGAGGATCAGCGTACCCATGGCCACATGAAAGCCGTGAAAGCCGGTCAACATGAAGAAAGTCGCACCGTAGATGCCAGACTTCAGGGTAAGCCCCAGATCGTTATAGGCGTGCACGTATTCCATCATCTGCAGTCCCAGGAACACGACCGCGAGCAGCACGGTGAGCGCCAGCCAGTTGCGTAATGCCGCCCGCTTGCCGGCACGCAATGCGTGGTGCGCCAGGGTTACGGTGACGCTGGAGCTGATCAGAATGATGGTGTTGATCAGTGGCAGCTGCCAGGGACTGATGGTTTCGCGCGGCCCGGGGAAGACTGCCGGGTCGGGATTCTGCAGCAGCGGCCAGGTAAATTCGAAGTTGGGCCAGAGCATGTTCGAGTATCCGCGCTCGCCTTCGCCGGACAACCATGGGCCGACCAGCACGCGAATGTAGAACAGGGCGCCAAAGAATGCGGCGAAAAACATCACTTCGGAAAAGATGAACCAGCCCATGCCCATACGAAAGGACCGGTCCATCTGCGCGCTGTACAGGCCCTGCCGGCTCTCGTCGATGACATTGCTGAACCAGCCGAAGATCATGTAGGAGACAATCGCCAACCCGGCGATGAAAACCCAGCGCGCCATGCCGGCTTCGCCGTTTGTGCTGAGGTTGTTCATCAGCGTGCCGGCACCAAGGACCGTTACCAGCAAGCCGATCGAGCCAACAATTGGCCATTTGCTCTGCGCCGGCACGTAGTAGACGTCGTGTTGCGTATCGTGACTTGCCATTATGTTGTTCTCCTTGTAAGGCAGCCTGATTCAGTTGGTCGGTGCGGCAGCGAGATCGAAATCGCCTGCCATACGCTCGGTCACATCGAATATCGTGTAGGACAGCGTCAGCCGCCGAACATCCGCGGGCACAGCCGGATCGACAATGAAACGTACGGGCATTTCGATCCGCTCGCCTGGCTGAAGCATCTGCTGGGTAAAACAGAAGCACTCGGTCTTGTGGAAGTATGCCGCTGCCTTCGAAGGGGCAACGCTGGGTATGGCCTGGGCAATCATTGGACGCTCGGTGGGGTTGTGGGCAACGAAACGCATCTCGTGCGTTTCCCCCGGGTGCAGCGAGAGTTCGTGGGCTACCGGGCCGAACGACCACTGCATGCCTTCGGCGTTGGTGGCGATGAACTGCACACGCAGCGTGCGGCTGGTGTCCACGGCACCCGCTTCGCCGACAAAGGCCGCCTTGTCGGTCTTGCCATTGATGCCGAAGGCCTGGCACATGACGTCGTAGATCGGCACCAGTAGAAAGCCGAAGCCGAACATGGCGACCACCAGCATCAGCAGGCGGCCGACCAGACGTTTGTTGCTCAAGCCTTCGCTCATGTGCGGACTCCTACTTCACTTCCGGCGGCGTGGTGAAGGTGTGGTATGGCGCGGGCGAGGGTACTGTCCATTCCAGGCCTTCGGCTCCTTCCCACGGCTTGGCTGCGGCTTTCGGGCCACCCTTGATGCACTTGATCACGATGAACAGGAACAATAGCTGGGTGGCGCCGAACATGAAGGCACCTACCGACGACACCATGTTGAAGTTGGCGAACATCATGTTGTAGTCGGGGATGCGTCTCGGCATGCCGGCCAGCCCGATGAAATGCATCGGGAAGAACGCCAGATTCATGCCGATGAAGCTCATCCAGAAGTGTGTCTTGGCCAGCACTTCGTCGTACATGTGGCCTGTCCATTTGGGCAGCCAGTAGTAGGCGGAGGCGAAGATGCCGAAGATCGCACCGGGCACCAGCACGTAGTGGAAATGCGCTACCACGAAGTAGGTGTCGTGATACTGGAAGTCAGCCGGAGCGATCGCCAGCATCAAGCCGGAAAAGCCGCCGATGGTAAACAGGATGACGAAGGCAATGGAAAACAGCATCGGCGCTTCGAAGGTCAGTGAGCCCCGCCACATGGTGCTCACCCAGTTGAACACTTTCACTCCAGTAGGCACGGCGATCAGCATGGTGGCGTACATGAAGAACAGCTCGCCGGTCAGCGGAATGCCGACGGTGAACATGTGGTGCGCCCAGACCACGAACGAGAGGAAGGCGATCGCGGCCGTGGCGTAGACCATCGAGGTGTAGCCGAACAGCGGCTTGCGGGCAAAGGCCGGGATTATCATGCTCACCGCGCCGAAGGCCGGCAGAATCATGATGTACACCTCGGGATGACCGAAAA
>CAYZFU010000078.1:12042-13863 GCA_964477725.1 uncultured Halopseudomonas sp. | reverse complement strand
CGGTAAACCAGACGGCCACCCGGCCTTCGAATGGCGTCGCAATGATATGCACCCAGCGCTGCGGTCGGTCCTCCGCTGCGGCGAGCTCGACGTCTCTGGATTCGCCGTCGTTGACCACACGCAGCAACTCGGCAAAGGTCCTGCGGGACTGCCAGCCTATCAGCACCTTGCTCAGTGGCGAGCCGACCAGTTCCCCGACCGAGCGCTGAAAGGCCCGGGCGCCCTCGGGATTGATGAATTCCCAGAAGAAGTCGCGTACCTGTCCGTGGTCGTCGCGGTCCGGAGCCAGGACGCAAAAGGGCACTGAAGATGATTCAAGCGCAACCTGCAGGGTTCGTTGCGATTCGTCAGCGCGGATCTGCATGTTCGCGCGATCGATCAGTACCGCCGCCAGGCCGGCACATAGATCGGCAAGGTGACGATCCAGAGCGCTGGGCTCGTGAGGATGCGTTTGCAACAGTGCTATGGCGCCGGAAACCGACCCGTCGCTACCTCTGAACGGTGTGCTGTGCAGCGAGCGGAAGCCCTCCAGGTCGCACTTCGCCTCATCGAGCACTATTTGCCCGCCGCGCAGCAACCGGCCGCCGAGGTCCCCTGTCAGGCTGGACGATCTGTTCAGCTGCGCCACGCTATCCGGACTGAAGCCGGCTGCAGCGACGATGCGCAGCGGGCCGGTGGCCTGGCGCGAGACAATCAGCGCATGATCGGTATCCTGCAATTCGCAGAGCAGGTTGGCGATCGCGGTCAGTTGAGCGGGCAGGTCGGGGATTTCAATCAGCCTGTTGCTCAGCCCATGGAGCCGCTCGAGTCCGGTCACCTGGAGCGTCAGCTCCTGCTGCGCCTGTCTCAGGCGAAGCAGGGTCCGGCTGCGCTCTGCTTCGCTTTCCAGGCGCGCCCGCCCGGAGGCTTCCAGTGCATGTCCGACCTCGCTGATTTCCTCGATGTCAGTCTTCGGTGCCATCGGCATTTCGCCTGAGCCGATGGCCAGCGCGGCCTGGCGCAACTCGGTCATCGGTGTACTGATGCGCCTAGTGGCAATCAGGGCGGCGACGATGGCCAGTAGCAACGAAAGTATCAGCCCGCCGCCATAGATGCTGAAAGCCCGGGCCGCCGAGGCTTGGACTACCGCAGTCGGCATGCCGGTGGCTACCGTCCAGCCTGCTTCGCGCTGCAGGCGAACAAACGAAGTGTAGGCATCGAATCCTTCGATAGTAATGGTGCGCCCCGTGCCTTCGGC
Source organism: uncultured Halopseudomonas sp. (assembly GCA_964477725.1). Taxonomy (GTDB): domain Bacteria; phylum Pseudomonadota; class Gammaproteobacteria; order Pseudomonadales; family Pseudomonadaceae; genus Halopseudomonas. The sequence goes on along the minus strand of CAYZFU010000078.1, from coordinate 12,626 downwards.
TTCGGGACGTTCCGCCAGCATATCGACCAGCGTCGGCGAGGCAGGCTGGCCCAGGCTCTCCTCATGGTGGCTGGTCCTGGCGATGCGCCTGCCGTTCCGATCGAGCACTGTCATTACCGCTCCCTCGGGTAACGCGCGGGTGCTCACCACCTTGAGAATCGCCGACGGCTTGAGCACGGCGGTCAATACATACTCGACCGCATCACCACGTATGACCGGAACGCGGAGCGGGATACCCCAGGTTCCGCCCGGACCTTGCGCGATGCTGCCGGCCTGCCGCCTTTCGTTGGCAACCACCGAACTGAAACTGTCCCAGTCGGCAAGCAGGCCGCCGGGCTCGATGTGTTCTAGCGTTACGCGTTGTAGGACTTTCCCGTCAGGGTCGACTATCAGCAGCGCGTGCCAATCGGGCACCAAAGGTAATACCCGCTGCACCAGCCTGGCGAACGGCTCCAGATCCTCCTCCGCTAACGCAGGGGACAGTGATAACGCCTCTAGGACATCCAGTGACCGACCAACCTCCGTCTCGATCGCGGTAGCGGCCAGGCGGGTAACGTCCAGGTTGCGCAGCTCGACCTGGGCTT
>CAYZFU010000078.1:0-12032 GCA_964477725.1 uncultured Halopseudomonas sp. | reverse complement strand
GTAATCGACCAACCGCCACAAGCCGATACCGGCAATGGTGGCCAGCGGCAGGATGCCGGCGAGTGCAATCGCCAATAACCGACGGCGAAGCGGGACGACCTGCCTGCCCGAGCGTGACGATCGGTTCACGCTGGCTTGCCGTGGGATTGCCAGGCAACGGGCGAGCGAGAAGCGAGGAGGGATGTCCGCGGGTTTCGGGAAAGGCCGCGTTGAGACCGCCGCATGGCAGTGGTTCCTTGTTTTGTTCGGGTGCCAGCATATTACCCAATTGTCGGCGATAAGCACCGCTGTCCCGACGGTTGATTCAGGATTCTTGCGCAGCGTGGGAGGCTGGGGGGAAGCGAACCTCGATGCCTGTGGTATCCAGCTGAACTATCTCCACCGGCCGGCCCTGACTGTCCAGGCTAACCAGACCAATACCGCTGCCGTTCCAGAGTCTCTCGCCTGCACTCGCCTGATCGGGATCTCGAGGCGTGACCTGCATGGCGCGGCGCTTTGTCATCCAGTTGAGCGGCGAGCGCGGCGAGTAGAGCCAACGATTCAGGCGGTCGAACCAGTCCAGCAGCGAGCGGGGAAAGCTGTTTTTCAGACCGCTGCTGGTGATCTGCCAGATATGTGGTCCGCGTGATCGTTGGCGAATACGAACCTCGTACACAAACGAATAATGCACATCGCCCGACAGGATCACGTAGTTGGCCGGAGTACGGGTGTGCCGGAAGATATTCAGCATGACTTGCGCCGCGCCTCGATGCGCCATCCAGTTCTCTGCGTCTACCAGGAGCGGATAACCGCCTAGCGTGAATAGCTTCTGAACGGCCTCGATCAGCTTCACGCCGAACATGGGAGCAGGCGAAACGATCACCACGCTTTGACGATCAAGCAGTTTCTGCTGCATATCGGTCAGTGCTTCCCAGTTCATCAGACCCGATGGGCGCGCCGGGCGATCCTCGCTGCGCCAGCGGCGGGTACGGGTGTCCAGCACCAGCAGTGCGGGCTCGCCAGCAACTTCGTAACTCCAGCGGTGAAACGACAGTACGTGGTCGATACAGCTGTCATGAAGCTGTGCGTCGAGCTTGGCGTCAGGATCGGCTTCGCCGCTGGCGAGCAGTTCGCCAAGCGCGGCCATGGGCTCGGCAGTCATGTCCGGCGCGTTACCCCAGCCCTGGCACAGCAGATAGCCGAGCAGGGCGTTACCGATGATGCGCCGGGAGAACGGATGCCCGTACGCGGTTTGCTCCCATTCGGCAGTCAGATTCCAGTCATCGGTTATGTCGTGATCGTCAAAGATCATCAGACTCGGCAGGTGCGCCATGAGACGTGCAGCCTGCGGCAAACCGTCGACAAATCCGGCGAGAATGCGCTGTTCACGCCGGTAGGTCTGCTGCCAGTCAGCATCCAGAACGGGCGGCTCGTCATCGACCAGTGCCCAGCATTCCGGTGACCAGGCCAGCAGGTACATGGCGATGATCTCGGAAAAAGTGATCAGATGGTTATGCGCATGTGCAGTAGTGAACACCGGCTTATTTACGCCGCCGAAAAAGCGCTCGCGCAGCGCCGCGTTGGGCTGCACGTCCGGCAGCAGTTCTTCGCGCCGGTAGTAGGTGTTGGCGGCGCGATACAGCTCGTCGCTGTCACCGACGGTCGCACCACCGAGGGTTTCGCCGAACAGGCCCAGACGCTCGATCAGTCGGTGAATCGTTACCAGCATGGGGCCGGCGACATCGTCTGCATAGATCTGGTCACCGCTCATCAGAAGCCAGGACGGCCGCTGGGCGGGGTCCTCGACGCGTTGTGCCAGCCAGCTGTCAGCACGCACCAGGCCATCGGCGGCATCGAAATGCGGTTTGCGGCAGGATCCGTGCAGCAGGCGGCGATTGTGCGAAGCGATCACGAAGCTGGGTCGGATCTGGCCCTGGTGACATAGATAGGGCAATTCGGCTACCAGGCTATGTTCTGTGGAGTTCTCGCTCCAGGTCAGGTCGTAGCCGATCAGGGTATCGGCTGGCAGAGGTGCGGACGGAACGAAGTCAAGCAGTTGCACGAACGCGTGTCGGCCCACCGGAACGCTGCGTGACGCGCCTGAATCACAGCTGACCTGCTGGGTATCCATTCCGGATGGATGCAACCGCAGCGTCAGCTCAACGGGCCGGGACGTTACCAGCCAGATGAGCAAGCGGTCCGGGGCGATCCGGCGCAGCACCGGGCCGGCCAAAATCGTCCGCAGGGCAGAGTTTGAAAGCGCTTGCGTCAATACATCTCTCGCTTGGGTTCGTGGTGCATGAGTGCTTCGTGAGACCGCATCCACGCCAGGACGTCACCGCGTCGTAGCAAAAACGCCACCTGCTTAGTCCGCACGCCCACGTGCCGGGTTGATCGGGGTGGCGCGCACTTCGATGACCACCTGATCGGGGCGCGGCGATGGTATCTCCACCTCCGTCAGTGACAGCTCCAGGTTTCCCTCGGAAGTGATCAACGAACGTAGTTCGAGACCATGTCGGGCTTGTTCTTCAGGCATCGGGTTGTCCTCATTGATTTCTGCAAAGAGCATGTGATCAATCAAAGGTGGCATGGCGATGCCAGGCTCACAACCGCCATTTACTGTCTGAATGGCGCTGTGGCTTTGCAAGCGTTCATTCACTTTGTGATGAGGAACCCGTGGTCTCATGCACAGTCGCAAGATTAGCGGCCTGGCGCGCATCCGTCAGGGCACCCACGGCAAGGAGCGCTTCGACCCGGAGACGACCCATGAAACGATCCAGCGTTCTTTTCGCATCGGCGTGGCTGGTTGCCACTGCGCTTTGCGCTACCCCGGCGGCTGCACAGAGCGGCGCGAGCGAGCTTGAGCATCCCAGCGATTATCTTCGCGTGACCAACTACCCCGGCGGCTTTGTCGGCGCCGACCGAGAGAGCTGGCGAGAAGCAGTACCAGAAATCGAGGATGTCGAAATTCCTTCTTCAGCCGGAGCCTCCCCCCAGAAGGCACTGTACTTCGACTCCGGCTCGGAGCAGGCAAAGCCGTTGCTGGTGGTGTTGCATAGCTGGAGTACCGGTTACCTGCAGAATATCGATATCCCTATCGCGGAGTTCGCCAAGGCCAACGACTGGGTCTTCATGCACCCGAATTTCCGTGGCGCCAATGATGGAGATCCGCAGACTACCGCTTCGCAGTTGGTTCTTTCGGACATGCAGGATGCGCTGCGCTACGCCCGTGAAAACGCCAATGTGGACGAGTCACGGATTTATCTGATGGGCTATTCCGGCGGTGCAATGAATGCGCTGCACCTGGCGCGCCTGAATCCTGACGTGTTCGCTGGCACCTCGATCTGGGTGCCGGTATACGACCTGGTGGACTGGTATGAGTGGAATGCCCGGCGCGGGGAGAAATACGCCGGCGAAATCGAAGGAGCCTGCGGCGGCAAGCCGACAACCGACGAGTCGGCGCGCGAAGAATGCCGCAAGCGTAGCCCGAGTACCCATATGTCTGAGGTCGCGGGTGAGGTGCCGATCCTCATCGCCCACGGCATCGGCGACGAAACGGTACCGCCCGACTATGCCTTGCGGGCATTCAGTGACCTAGCAGAAGAAGGTGACGCGATTGATCCGGCGCTTTTCGAGCAGCTGCGCTCTACGCGGGAGATTCCTGAGTCGCTGCGCTCGCGGCACGTCAGCGGCGGCGGACTCGTCGGGTTCGAGCAAGCTGACGCCGAAATACTTCTACACCTTAAATCCGGACCGGCGGAGCTGGTTCTGTTCGAAGGCGAGCACGACATGCTGTATCGCCCCGGCCTGGAATGGCTGGCACGTCAGCGTCGCAACTGATTAACCTTCGAGGAACGAAGCATGCGTCATATGTTGAACCCGATTCGTGCCGCTCTGGCTCTTTTATCACTGCTTACCTTGGCGTTGCTGTTCATGGCCTGGCCGGAGCGGGCGTCTGCAGCGCCCGACTGGTCTACCGTAGCCGAACCGCTCGAAGGCGAGCCGCAGATCATCGGCCATCATGGTGGAGCGTGCATTATCGGCGCCATGCAGTTGCCGCCCGAGGGACCGGGTTATCAGGCGGTCGACCTTCAGCGCAACAGGCACTACGGGCACCCCGAGCTGCTTGATTACATTCAGACGCTCGGCGAACGCTTTGCCGCTGCCGGCCATGGTCCGATGCTGATTGGCGACATGGCGCAGCCGCGCGGTGGACCCATGTCCTATGGGCACGTCAGCCACCAGAGTGGTCTGGACGTGGATATCTGGTTTCGCCTCGACTTGCCGCAGCTGGAACGCAGCGAACGGGAAGGCCTGGAACAGCCGATCGTGGTCGATGCCCAGACCGGAGAAATCGATCGTGCACGCTGGACCGATACTCACGCAGAAATGATTCGCATGGCAGCAGACGACGCCCGGGTCGCGCGGATTTTCGTCGACGCAGAGATCAAACGCGACCTGTGCGAGCGGGAGTGGGAGGATCGGTCCTGGCTGCGCCGCATTCGCCCGTGGGCGGCTCACGACGAGCACCTGCACGTCCGGCTGCGCTGCCCTCCCGGCTCGATGGCCTGCGTCGACCAGCCCGAACCTCCGGCGGGCGAAGGTTGCGCGAACCTTACCCCAACGCCTCGCACCGGGTTGGAGGCGCGTCCGAGCCGGAAATTGCCGGCTGCCTGTGCTGCGGTACTGGAGGCGCCGTGAATGAATTCCGACAGGTGGCGTTTTGCTGGCCTTTTGCCGGAACTAAGCTGAGGGGGGGCTTGTCCATTCGTCGGAGCGAGGTTGTTTTAACAACGCGCGACTTTATTTTGTCAAATTTGCAAGCTAGGTTGATTTAGCGTCAAATTATCAACGGGCTTGATTGCAAGCAGGATGATCAACGCAAAAGGAACATTGCCATGCCTAATAACAAGATTGCCGGCATGTTGCCGGCATCCCAGACTGCTGCAGCATGTGTCTCGGCCAGTGAGCTGTTCGTTGCGTCCCTGAAAGCGCAGCTGGCCGATGCGAGCGATATCACGCTACATCGCTACTCCACGACCGCCGGCGACAACAGCGGCGACTTTCCCCTGATTCTGATTGATCTGGGCAGCGTCTCGATAGATGACTGTCTGGACTTCTTCAAGACCTTGCACGATACCCCCGTGGCGCTGGTAAACGCGAACCGCGAAGCGGCGCTGCTGCTGATGGAAAAATATCCGTGGGTGAAGGGCGTGTTCTATCGATCGTGCTCTCGCAACAATTTCGTGCAGGGTATGGAGACTCTGATAGCCGGTGGTGACTGGCTGCCCCGCGCCTTGATGGAAAGGCTGGTCGCACGGTATCGGCAGTTGGCGCATTCCTATGAAGTGGTTTCGCAGCTAAGCGACCGCGAAAAACAGATTCTCACGCTGGCGGGTCAGGGCCTTTCCAACGTCGACATAGCTAACCGCATCCATCTCAGCATTCACACCGTAAAAAGCCATGTGCACAACGCATTGCGCAAGCTGGGCGCGGCGAACCGTGCGCAGGCCTCGGCGATGGTCATCGGGCACGTCGAGAGCAGCGTATGAGATGGCTTTGGCTGGTGGCGTTGCTAACCGTTATCGAGACGCAAGCACAGGAAGCAGAAATCAGCGGGTTGGTGATCAATAACACCATTACCCGTACTGGCAATGAGTTCTATCGCAAGTTCAGCGAGCGGATAACCGACTCGGGGGACCTTGAGGCCAACTTGGTGGTCAAGGAACGTCCGTCCGCTCGCTGGGGAATTCTGATTTGGGTAGAGCTGGAAAATACGCCGATCTATCGGAGATTCCTTTCGCCAAACGTGACCGCCATGGATGAGACCGCCTACGCGGCTGCAGACGGCGTATTACAGGAAATCAACCGACGTAAAGTCGAATCGTTATTCGAAGACCATATTGATTTGGACAAGGACGAGCTATGAAACACACAACACGATGGTTGGCTGCCCTGGGTGCTGGCGCCTTGATGATGGGCCACGCTAGCGCCACAGAGCTGGTGTATACCCCGATCAATCCTTCGTTTGGAGGAAATCCCCTGAACGGCTCCTGGTTGTTGGGCAACGCTCAGGCGCAAAACGATACTAAGGATCCCGATGCGATCGATCGAGCCTCCTTGACCGGCCAGTCGGCGCTCGATCGATTCACGTCCCAGCTCGAGGCGCGTCTGTTGTCGAACCTGCTGAGCGATCTTGATGACGCCAACACCGGTACCCTGACGACGGATGATTTCATCGTCAACATCGTCAACGACGCGGGCAACCTAACCGTGCAGATCACCGACCGGCTTACCGGTGAAGTATCGGAAATCAGTGTGTCCGGATACGGCGCAGTAAACTGACAAGGAACGTAACATGAAGCGATTGATTCTGCTGGTAATGGCCGCCGTTGCCATCCAGGGCTGTGCAGTCCAGAAACCCATGCCTGCCAAGCACGACTCACCGACCTTGACTCCGCGAGCCTCGACCTATCAGGACCTGCTTGAGCTACCCAGGCCCCGCGGCAAACTGGTGGCAGCGGTTTACGGCTTCCGTGACCAGACTGGCCAGTACAAACCCAACCCCGCCAGTTCGTTTTCCACTGCGGTGACCCAGGGCGCCGCCAGTATGCTGGTCGATGCGCTGCAGGCCAGCGGTTGGTTTGTAGTCCTTGAACGCGAAGGCCTGCAGAATGTGCTGACCGAACGCAAAATTATCCGCGCCTCGCAGAACCAGCCGGATGTAGCACCGAACATCCGCGACGATCTACCTTCGCTACTGGCTGCGAATATCATCCTCGAAGGGGCCATCGTCGCCTATGAAACCAACGTTCGAACCGGGGGAGTGGGTGCGCGGTACCTCGGCATTGGCGTCTCGCAGGAGTATCGAGTCGATCAGGTGACAGTGAACTTGCGAGCGGTGGACGTCCGCAGCGGGCAGGTATTATCCAATGTCATGACGACCAAGACCATTTATTCCATCGGGCGCAATGCCAACGTGTATAAGTTCGTAGAGTTCAAGGAGCTGCTTGAAGCCGAAGCCGGCTATACGTCCAACGAACCTGCACAACTGTGCGTCTTGTCTGCCATTGAGGCGGCAGTTGCCCATTTGATCAACCAGGGCGTGGAAAAGCGGCTCTGGCAGGTTGCCGCGAGCGACACGCCCAGCTGAAGCTTTCACGCCGAAAAAAAACCGCTCGCCATGCCGAGCGGTTTTTTTTGCTCAAATTAATCTGCACTTTCAATCCTTCGATTGATTTCCAATCTCCAGCAAAGAGTTGACTATAGATCCATCGACATCGGAGCTGGATTTGAACGATGGAACAGTTAATACGCTATTTTCGACTGCTATCTTGCGCCATGGCGCTTGCTGTTCTTTATCCGTTATCAGCAAGCGCTACTAGCCAGCCGGATATCGGCTCGTCTGAAATCGATCTCCCTTCATCGTTATCCGCTAACGCCAACTGGCGGCATAGCCGCGACAGTCAAGCAAGTATCAGGCAAGTCGGCACTTCTCTGGAGGCGGCGATAACTCAGCGGGGCGCAGAGCTGGATGCGCATATCAACCAGCTCGGGGCCTATAACGAAGCTCAAATACTTCAGTCCGGTTCTGGCCATCAGGCCCAGATAAATCAGTTCGGACATAACAATTTCGCTCTCATCGAGCAAAACGGTGCCAACCATACGGCACTTATAGAACAGACTGGTTCGGACAAGCATGCCGCCGTCAGGCAGTCCGGTCAGCTTGTAGACGTATTGGTTCGCCAATATCGCTAGCGTTTATTACTTAATGATGACGAATTCCAGGAGAAAGGACATGTTCAAATTCAAGCCGTTAGTAGTAGCCATGCTGACTGTTGGCGCCATGCAGGCTCATGCTACAGATAAAAGCACAGCAGAGATCACCCAAGGCGGAGCTGGACAGCAGGCAACTATAGATCAGGACTACAAAAATGGCGACTCCCAGCTGGGCTTCGTTGAGCAGCAAGGCGAAAGCAACTATGCTTACGTTGAACAGCGTGGCCGACGCATACAAACCGATACTTACCAAGAGGGAAAGAATAACAGCGTAAACGTGGAGCAGACGGGTGAAAATTCGTTTATGGAAACGGATACTATTGGTGTCAACAACACCATCGAAGCTACCCAAAAAGGGAACGGTGACACCGCTACTGTTTCCCAGCGCGGGTTCGATAACAATGTCGAAACCGGGCAGGCCTGGCAAGGTCGACGTGTCAACACCGAGAACACGGTGAAGATTGAGCAGGACGGCTCTTTCAACACAGCTAAATCGCTGCAGTCGGGAACTCTTGGTGAGGTGACGATTAAACAGATCGATGCCGTGCACAGCTACGCCGAAGCCAATCAAGCAGGCAACCTTAACACCACCACTATTGATCAGGCCGGCCGCAACACTGCGTACTCGTTTCAGTTCGGTGAGGGTGAGACAGTCACAATTACACAGGTTTCCGGCGCGGGAAACTTCGCTGAATCGACCCAGAATGGTACCCAGAACGGCGTGACCATCTATCAGAGCGGTAACAACAACGCTGTTACTGATCAAACCGGTAGCTACGGAACCGTTGCCGTAACGCAACACGGTGGCGGATGGCTAGGACAGAATTACGCAAATGTAACGCAAGCGGGGACGAGTAACAGCTCGAACGTTAATCAAAACGGGGGGGTTTGGAATCGCGCGACCTCGGTCCAGAGCATTGGTAGTTCAGATAATGAGTCCAGCATTTCGCAGAGCGGTTCTTCGCATTACGCATATGCGGAGCAGTCGCTTAGCGACAACTACGTGAAGATCGATCAGTATGAAGGAATCTTCAGCAGAGCAAGCTCTAAACAGGCTGGCACGGACGGTAAAGTTGTGATCGATCAACAGGGTAGCTTTCATACTGCAAACGTGACGCAGCATGGACGCGAGAATGGGGTCTTGGTTGACCAGGAAGGCAGCCTTCATACTGCAAATATAACGCAGGACGGCAGAAAGAATACGGCCGAGGTCGGACAGACAGGTATCAGCCACACCGCGACTATCCAGCAGCTGGCCGAATACAGCAACAGAGCATTAATCCAGCAAAGCGGCGGATTCAATACCGCAACTATTATCCAGTAATACCGAACCTGCCGGCGCCAGCCGGCAGGTTTTCTTTAGTTTGTTTTCCCTACCCTGACATCTTCTCCCCCCTAAGCTTGTCCTGAGCTTCCCGCCGCTGCAGGCGCACATCGCCTTCAACGCTCGGCCTGTACTTACTAGATTGAGGCGTTAGCCGTGCCGCGTTAGAAAGCGTCGTTGATAAAGCCGTAACGATGCCTCGCAGTGAAGTCGCTTCCTTCATGGCGCTCGCTCTGCCAGCAGACGCAATAAGTCAACGGGTACAAGCTATGCGCTGAGCTGACAAACGCCCACTTCTCTCTCGGATGTCCCGATCAGTACTACTTTCCGAAACGGATCAACGATGCGATAACCCTTTCGCCGGTCAGGTACGTTGCATGTGATTTGCCAAAGCGGGTCTTCTGTCCGATGCTTTAAGCGGTTGCTAGGCACATATCCGAATCACAGGGGCGCCAGACCTTGGGGCGGGTAGACAGACTATAACCGATAGCCGGTAGGTGATTGGGATGATGAACAATCGGTAGAAGAGGAGAAGACATGATACAAGGCGCATCTCGTTTCGACCGCCGAGGTACAACCATGCGCCGCCGCTCTCGACCGCCTGCGTTGGCGGGCGTGGTGACGTTGCTCATGGCGGGTACGGCCGTCGCTGACAATGCACCGCTCACCTTCCGCGACAGGTTCGTACAGCAGGTTGTGGAGGGTGCCGAGCTTACTGGAGAGTTGGGGATCTATGATTTCCGCCGGTTCCACGACACCAACCGACCTTATCCCAACATAGACGACCCCGACAACGATTTTGACACTCGCTCCAATGCCTTGGGCGGCAGCGTGAGCGCCCGGACCGGGATGTTCTACGGCGTTTCGGCCGGGTTCGGGATCTCGTTCGCCGAGCCGATATACGACTATGAAAACCCCAACACAAATCTCGTCGGCTCGGACAAGGGGTTACAAGCGATTACCGAGGGTTATCTGCAGTACAACATGCCGGGGCTGCGCTTGCGCGGCGGGCGCCAGCTGCTCAACACGCCGTTTGCGACGACGGACCGGTTTACTTTCATCCCACGTTCGTTCTCCGGCGTCTCCCTGGCCGTCCGGCCACTCGAGCTGGCTGGCCGGGACGACGGCCCGGATCAGACCCACCGAAGCAGCGCGGCGTCAGAACGCGCTGCGCCAGCGAACTATCCCAATGATCCTCACATGCCCTTCGAATTCGACGCATCTGCCGACAGCCAGCCAGTCTGGCAGCTGTTTGCCGCGCGCATGACCCGTTACCAAAGTCGGTTCGAAGATGAGTTCACTTCCGACAATCGCTACATCGAAGATACTCCAGGTCTTTTCGCAGCAGGCTCCACGGTGCGTCAGAACACCCCCAACGGTGATTACGTCGCACAGTTCTGGTACTACACCTTCTTCGACACGGCCCGTATGCAGTACGTGGAGCTCGGCTATCAAATGCCGCGTATGATGGCCGATACCGAATGGGGCGGTTTCGAGCCCTACGTTCGGGTCCAGTACGTACGCGAAGGCGAGACCGGCCGTGCCGGCCTTGGTGTTATCGATGCCGACATCTACGGACTCAAGCTCGGCGTGCAATCACGTCGTCTCAGCGCCGCGTTGCTCGCTCATTATTCGCCGCTGCGCGAGGGCACCTTTCGCGACGGTCAGCTGGTGCACCCGTACAGCGATCTCAGCGGCGTGTTTTATACCGATACTATGAACAATAGCGTCGACGGTCTCGGGCCGGGCTATGGCATCGGCAGCCGCCTCGACGTCACATTTTCCGACGGCGTCGAAGGATTCTCGCGCTACGTCTACTATCAGGCCAAACGCGGCCAGAGCCATGCATTCTATGACTACGACGACGATCGCGGTTACGCCGCCGGTGTCCCCCTCGTCGAGGACCAGAACAGCTGGGGCTGGGATATCGGTGTAACCGTTGACCTTGGGGAGTACTCCGCACAGCTTAGCGGGTTGAAGATGCAGAATGTGCTCGGTATCACTGACTTCGACGGGGCTGATCGCTTCTACAATAACCGGCTGCGACTGTTCTATGAATTCTAACCGACCCGTTATGTTCACGCCCAAGGTCTACCCGGAAGGCGGCTACCGACCCGAGCGCTGTCACGATATTTGTTAAAGGTGGTGCATCGAAGCGGACGCTGGCTTAATAGCTCAAGCCGCGCGGATGGGGGCGGACGAGGCGGGCAAGACCCTGCTGATCAGCACAAGATTGATAAACGCCCCCGAGATGGAATAGACCGCGACGGTGACCAGCACATCGGCACCCGCCACCGCGCAACCCAACAATAGCGACAGACGCAGCGCGGCGCTCCAGCAGGTGAGTTTCAAGTGAAAGCGCTGCAGACGCAGAACCGGCAGTGCCGCAAGGCATGGCATGCTGAGCAGGGTCACGTAAAACCACAGCGCAAGCCAGCGAGCCTGTTCTCCGGCCTGGCGCCATTCGTTGCCGAACAGCCATTCGAAGAGCACCGGGCCAGCGATGATGACAGCAAGCATGGGCGGGGCGGCGGAGGGAAGCAGCGCCACCATCGCCTTGCGTAATAGCGGCCGCAATGGTTGATCGCGGCGGGCGGCCTCTGCCAGCCGAGGGGTAAGCACATCGGTAATTGCCTTGCCGATCAGGGTAACCGGCGCAGTGACCACCACCCGAGCGAGGACGTAGAAGCCCGCTGCGGCAGCGCCATACCAGGCGCCAAGGATGAGCACCGGCAACCCGAGGGAAAAGCTGCTGACCAGTATCTGCGGCGCCCGGTATAGAGGAAAATCCTTATGTTGCGAGGCAAGCTGGCGCATGGGCGTTGTTGGCTCGTTTCGCTGTGTGAACATCTGCCAGATCGAGCGACGCAGCGACCCCAAGTACAACGCACAGGCCACCAGTTCCGCCAGGAGCGTCATGCCGATCAGTGTGGAGGAGAAAGGCAGCGTC
>CAYZFU010000077.1:0-13866 GCA_964477725.1 uncultured Halopseudomonas sp. | reverse complement strand
CCATACCGTTAAACCCCTGGCGGGGGCGATGCTAAGCTTGCGGTTTGACCCGTACGAGAGGAGCAGTGTATGAGCCGTCATTTCGAATCCGCCCCTGGTTTGTGCGAGAACCGCGACCCCTCCACCGAGGGGTTCGTCTTCAACCAGACCATGCTGCGCATCAGGTCACCTGAGGTCAGCCTGGATTTCTATACCCGGATAATGGGCATGACGCTGGTCAAGCGGCTGGATTTCGAGGAGATGAAGTTCAGCCTGTTCTTTCTCGCCGCGATCGATCACAAGGATCTCGGCTACTGGTCACCCGAGCCTGACAAGCGGCTGGTCCAGACCTTCGGCCGACCGGCGATGCTCGAGCTCACGCACAACTGGGGCACCGAGGGCGACCCTGAGTTTGTCTACCACAACGGCAACGATGAGCCGAAGGGCTTCGGTCATATCGGATTTGCGGTACCGGATCTCGATCTCGCCTGCGAGCGTTTCGAAAAGCTCGGCGTATCGTTCGTCAAGCGGCCGCAGGACGGCAAGATGAAGCACATCGCTTTCATCCGCGACCCGGATGGTTACTGGATTGAGTTGTTCACACCGGGGCGCCTGCCCGAAGTACTGGGCTGAGACGTTAGGTTGTGTGCGGGCGCACCTGGGCGCGAAGGCGGAGTCCGAGCATCCTTCTTCGCGGTCATGCCCGCTCCTACAGGTCGAGGCTATATCGTTCCGCTGTGGGAGCGCACCTGGGCGCGAAAGCGGAGTCCGAGTGTCCTTCTTCGCGGTCATGCCCGCTCCTACAGATTGGGGCTGAGACGTTAGGTTATGTGCGGGCGCACCTGGGCGCGCAGCGGAGTCCGAGCATCCTTCTTCGCGGTCATGCCCGCTCCCACAGGTCGAGGCTGACATCGTTCCGATGTAGGAGCGCACCTGGGCGCGAAGGCGGAGTCCGAGCGTGCTTCTTCGCGATCATGCCCGCTTCTACGGGTCGAGGCCGATATCGTCCCGATGTAGGAGCGCGCCTGGGCGCGAAAGCAGGTGCTGTAGACTCCGCCGCTGCCCGTAGTCTAACCTCGGACCAACCGCTCCAACGCGGCTCGAGGACCCGGCGGAATAGGGCACGGTCGATTGCTCTCGCGCTCGACAAAAACGTGCACAAATCGCCCGGCTGCACAGGCGTCATCGCTGCCCTGCTTGAACACCCCCAACTCATACTGTACCGAGCTGTTACCCAGCTTCGCCACGCGCACGCCTACCTCGACTTTCTCCGGGAAGGCAATCGGCTGGAAATAATCGCAGGCCGAGCTGACGACGAATGCCACCTGTTCGCCCTGGTGGATATCCAGCCCGCCCTGTTCGATCAACCAGGCGTTCACCGCGCTGTCGAAGTAGGCGTAATAGGTGACATTGTTGACGTGGCCATACACGTCGTTGTCGTGCCAGCGGGTGAGGATCTGATGCAGGTAGTTGAAGTCCTCGCGGCGGGGCTTTTGCGTCTCGGTCATGTCGGTTCCGTACGGGTAAACAGGCTACCGGGCCGCAGGGGCCCGGTGCGGGAAAGGTGTCAGTAGGCTTTCTGGTAGATCGCCAGCGCGTCCGCTTCGGTCAGCTCGCGCGGGTTGTTGATCAGCAGGCGCTGCTGCAGCATCGCGTCGCGCGCAAGCATAGGCAGGGCATCTTCCGGCACGCCAGCATCACGCAGGCGGTTCGGCAGGCCTGAGCGAGGGCTCAACTGACATAGCGCGTCTACCAGCTGCGCAGTCAAACTCTCGTCATTGCCGGGCTTGAGCTCCGGCACCAGCAGTGGCGCCAGCTCGGCGTAAAGCGGCGCTGCATGGGATGCGTTGAACTCGATAACCGCCGGCAGCACCAGCGAGTTGGACAAACCGTGGGGAATATGGAAGTGGCCACCCAGGGGGTAGGCCAGCGCATGCACTGCCGCGACTGGCGCATTGGCGAACGCCTGGCCCGCTAGCAGGGCCCCGAGCAGCATGGCCTGGCGCGCCTCACGGTTGCTGCCGTTGTGCACTGCCTCGTCAATATTTCCCGCGAGCAGACGCAGCGCCTCGCGGGCGAGCATGTCCGAGAGCGGATTCTTTTTCACTTTGCTGGTGTACGCCTCGATCGCGTGCACCATTGCATCGATGCCGGTGGCCGCAGTGACCGCTGGTGGCAAGCCGACGGTAAGCTCGGCATCCAGTACGGCTAGGTCGGGCAACAGAACCGGAGATACCACACCCATCTTGGTGGTTTCGCCAGTGGTGATGATGGCGATCTGGGTGACCTCGGAGCCGGTGCCGGCGGTCGTCGGCACCTGGATCAACGGCAACCGCAGGCCCTTGGCATTGCCGACGCCATATATGTCGCTCAGTTGCTGGGTGCACTGTGGGTGGGCAAGAAAAGCCACCAGCTTGGCTACGTCCATCGAGCTGCCACCGCCGAAACCGATAACCAGATCTGCCCGCAACTGGCGACCCTGCTCGACGGCAGTCATCACCACCGCCTCAGGCGGATCAGCCTCGACCTGATCGAAAATCTCATAAGCAATCTCCATCGCGGCAAAGCCCGGAAGCGCGGAGTCGAGCAAACCGAGTTTGGTGATACCGGGATCGGTAACAATCAGTACGCGCCGGGCGCCGCGCTCGCGGCAGAGTTCACCCAGCCGAGCGGCAGAGCCGGATTCGCAGAGAATCTGCGCAGTGGTAGCAAAGCTGAACGGGTTCAAGGGAACCTCCTCGGTCGAGACAGTCTGCCTAACTGTACGGGCCGTCGCCGACGCCCTGCAAGTTTGCAGCGCAAATGTGAATGACTGGACATGGCCCGTCGGCTTTTGACAGCGCAGGGACAGGTCAGAGAAACATTTCCAACAGGTCGTTGAGGAACAGGCGCCCGTGTTCGGTGGGCTTCAGCCGCTCGCGCCAGGGTTCAAGCAGGCCTCGCTCCACTGCGCGGTCGAGCGTCGGTGCGATCGTGTCGATCGGCTGGCCGGTTCGCTCGCTGTACAGGCGGCTCGGGACGCCGTCGACCAGGCGTAGCGCATTCATCAGAAAGTCGAAGCCGAGTTCGTCGGTGTCGAGCCGCTTGTTGCCAGCAAGAAATGCCTTGTCGGGATCAAGGTAATCGCGCGGCAGTCGCGTCTTCCAGTATCGCTCCACCGCACCATCGGCGTGGGTTCGCTAGCCGTGCGCGCCGGCGCCGATACCGAGGAAGTCGCCGTATTGCCAGTAGTTGAGATTGTGCCGCGCGCGCTGTCCATTACGCGCGTAGGCGGATATCTCGTATTGTTGATATCCGGCCCCTGCCAATCGCGCTTGCCCGGCCTCCTGAATATCCCAAAGGATGTCGTCCTCGGGCAGCACTGGCGGTTTGCTGTAAAACACGGTGTTGGGCTCAAGCGTCAACTGGTACCACGAGAGATGCTCGGGGCTGAGCTCGAGGGCCTGGTCGATATCGGCCATTGCCTGTTCCAGCGTCTGGCCTGGCAGGCCATGCATGAGATCGAGGTTGAGGTTGTCGAAGCCGGCGCGGCGGGCCATGTCCACTGCACGCAGCGCTTCGGCATCGTCATGGATGCGGCCGAGCGCCTTGAGATGCGTTGCATCGAAGCTTTGTATGCCGATTGACAGCCGGTTGATACCGGCGGCCCGGTACCCGGCGAACTTCACCTGCTCGAACGTCCCCGGATTGGCCTCCAGGGTGATCTCGATATCAGCGGCAAACGAAAGGCGGTTCTGCATGGCCTGGAGAATGCGCCCCAGACTGGCCGCGGAAAACAGGCTGGGCGTACCGCCACCAAAGAAGATCGAGGTCAACGTCTGACCGGCACCGCTGGCCAACTCCTGGTCGAGGTCGGCGATCAGCGCGTCGACATACTCGGTTTCCGGCAGGCCAGTTGCCGAGGTGTGCGAATTGAAGTCACAGTAAGGACACTTCTTCACGCACCACGGTATATGCACGTACGCTGCGAGGGGCGGCGGGGAATGCTTCACTGAAGCCCTAGCCGAGCGCGCAGCAACTGCATGGCGCGAGCCCGATGGCTCATGCTGTTCTTCTCTGCCGCGGTCAGTTCGGCGCTGGCTTTGCCTGCTTCCGGCACCCAGAACAGCGGGTCATAACCAAAGCCATTGGTGCCGCGGGGCTCAAGCAGAATGCGGCCTTCCC
Source organism: uncultured Halopseudomonas sp. (assembly GCA_964477725.1). Lineage (GTDB taxonomy): Bacteria > Pseudomonadota > Gammaproteobacteria > Pseudomonadales > Pseudomonadaceae > Halopseudomonas. The sequence goes on along the minus strand of CAYZFU010000077.1, from coordinate 9,723 downwards.
AGACACCTTCGCAAATGATCGGCGTCGGGTCGTCGGCGTGGCGAAGCAGCGCCAGAACGCAGATGAATCGTGCGGTACGCTTGTCATCCTCCACGCCGCGCAGCTCGTCGATGAGCTTGACGTTGTTCGCCGCATCGCCTCCGAAGGCGTAGCGTGCCGAGTGGATGCCCGGAGCGCCGCCGAGGGCGTCCACGACGAGGCCGGAATCATCAGCCAGGGCCGGCAGGCCGGAAGCGCGCGCGGCATGTCGCGCCTTGATCAGAGCGTTCTCGATGAAGCTCGATCCGGTCTCTTCGGCTTCTTCCTTTATGAACTGGCTTTGCGCAAGCACCTCGACCGAGCTGCCGAGCATCGCCTGCAGTTCGGCCAGCTTGCCGGCATTGCCGCTCGCCAGAACCAGTTGGTCAAAGGGCAACACAGGGTCACTCATCGGGATGAAACTCCTGCTGGAAGCGCAATGTATGCACAGGGGCGCCTTCCTCGGCCTGGACGTTCACATCGAAGCGCAGCACGCCGCGTTGGGCGGCGGTGTAGTTGGCAACGAAATAGATCGCCTCATCTTCCTGGATACGGATGAATTGGATCGGTCGGCTCTGCTGCAACAAGTTGCTTACGGTTCCGCTCACGCGAGCGTCGACAGGTACCTTCCCTTGCCGGGTGTCCCGTTGGACGAGCAGCGTGATAACACCGTGCGTCGGACCGCGAGCCAGGCCGGCATTGCCGGCTATCTCCGGTTCCAGGTAGTTACTGTTGAGCAGGTTATAGTGAACCAGCAGATCACCGAAGCGCTGCGGTTGCGATTGCACCTGCCCCACAACCGCGGCGGAGACGAGCAACAGCACAGAGAAAATCATCTTTCGCAACATGGCGCCTTCCCTCTAACGAGTTACCCGGTAGATCGCGACTTCACCGAGCAGGTTCGGCCACAGAGTGGTGATGCGGCTGCTGCGATGAGTCTGGTCGACTACCAGGCGATCCAGAATTTGAATATTTCGACTGCGGCACAGGTCTTCGAAGTCCTGAAACGTGCAGAAATGGATGTTCGGTGTGTTGTACCAGGTATAGGGCATGAACTCGGATACCGGCATCCGCCCCTTGGTTCCCAGATACCAGCGGCAACGCCAATGGGCAAAATTGGGAAACGTGAGGATGCCCTCGTGGCCGATGCGCAGCATGTCTTCCAATACCCGATCGGGATAATGCAGGGCCTGCAGCGACTGGGTCATGACGACTGTATCGAAGCTGCCTTCGGCGAAGTTGTCGAGGCTGTGATCGAGGTTCTGTTCGATCACACTGAGGCCGCTTTCGATGCAGCGATTGATTTTGTCCGGGTCGATTTCCAGGCCGTAACCCTGCACGGATTTCTCGTCACGCAAATAGCGCAACAGTTCGCCTTCACCACAGCCAAGGTCAAGCACACGGCTGCCCGGCCTGATCCATTGCTGGATGATCTGCAGATCGGCGCGCAAACTCATCGGTCCACCTCGATCTGGTTCATATAACGACTCAACGCCGCGACGTAACGCGGAATCGGCAGTAGAAAGGCGTCATGTCCCTGCGGCGCTTCTATCTCGACATAGCTGACCTCCTTTCGCGCCGCGAGCAAGCCATTGACCAGTTCGCGCGAGCGCGCCGGCGAGAAGCGCCAGTCGGTTGTAAAGGACACTACGAAAAAACGCGCCTGCACCGGCTCCAGGGTCTGCGCCAGGTCGCCGCCGTGGGCTTCGGCCGGATCGAAGTAGTCCAGCGCCTTGGTCATCAACAGATAGGTGTTGGCATCGAAACGCCCGGAGAACTCCTGACCCTGATAGCGCAGATAGCTTTCCACCTGGAACTCCACGCTCGTGAAGTCGTAATTGAGCCGGTCGGTACGCAGCTCACGGCCGAACTTCTCGCCCATCGAATCATCCGACAGGTAGGTAATGTGGCCGACCATGCGCGCAAGCATCAGCCCCCGCTTGGGAGTCACGCCGAAGGCGGCGTAATCGCCATTGTGGAAATCCGGATCGGTAATGATCGCCTGACGCGCGACTTCATTGAACGCGATGTTTTGCGCGGACAGCTTGGGTGCGGTGGCGATTGCGACACAGTGACGGACCCGGTGCGGATAGCTGATTGTCCATTGCAGCGCCTGCATGCCGCCCAGACTGCCACCTACAACCGCCGCCCATGTGTCGATTCCGAGCACGTCGGCCAGACACGCCTGACTGTGCACCCAGTCTTCCACTGTCAGTATCGGAAAGCTTGCGCCGTAGCTCTTGCCGGTTTCGGGGTTGATGCTGCAAGGGCCGGTCGAGCCATGGCAGCCGCCCAGGTTGTTCAGGGCGACGACGAAGAATCGGTTGGTATCGATGGCCTTGCCCGGCCCGATACAGGCATCCCACCAACCGGGCTTGCGCTCGTCTTCGCTGTGAAAGCCTGCGGCATGGTGATGGCCCGACAGTGCATGACATATCAGTACGGCATTGCTGCGACTGGCGTTCAGTTCGCCATAGGTTTCGTAGACCAGATCGTACCCGGCAAGCGACCTGCCACAGGCCAGCCGCAACGGCTCGGCGAAGGTCTGGTACTGCGGCGTGACCAGGCCGACTGAATCAGCGGGAAATCGGGACATCGGGAACCTGTTCCTTATTGGGTTGGCCGGCAGGATCAGGCAGGAAATGCGGCCAACGATCGAGGCGTCAGTCTAAAGAGCGAGGCGGGGCGACGCAATATTCGCCGGCGGCCGATCCCCAGGTCCACCGGCAGCGTGGCCGGTGCGGTAACGGCTACGCGTTTCTAGCGGCTTCGCTCGCCGTTGAGCAGCCTTATCTGCGTGCGCGGCACATCAAAGGCGGCAGCCAGAAACGCCAGCGAGCGGTCGTTGGCCTTGCCATCAACCGGCGGCGCGGCGCTGCGAATCTCCAGGCGCTCCCCATGCGCGCCGGCAAACTTCTCTTGCCGTACAGCGGGTTGCAAATGACATTCGAGAACGAGCTCGTCGTCCCAACAGTAAAGCATCAAGGAACGTCTGCTGCCGAACGTGGCGCTCCTGCGCGCGCCGCATCCGTCACAAAGCGAGCGTCAGGCCGCGGGGCATGCCGGTGGCCTGCGCGAGATTGGCGATCAGCAACATGTCCAGTAGCCGCAGGGCGATAAAGGCGAAAATCGGCGAAAGGTCCAGTCCACCGAGGGAGGGCAGAATCTTGCGGATCGGTGCCAGTATCGGTTCGCAGAGTTGGTGCACCAGCTGCGCTGCCGGGTTGTGGCTGCCAGGCGCTACCCAGGACAGGATGACGCTGATGATCAACGCGAAGAAAAAGATCTTCAGAAACAGCGCGGTTACGCCAACCAGCGACCACACCAGCAACTGCACGATGCCCGGGAGGGCATAGCCCATCAGCTTGACGATAATCGCCATCAAGACGACCTGCACGATGATCGCCAGAACCAGCGAGGCAAAATCGACACCCCGCAAGCCAGGGATCACCTTGCGCAGCGGCACTACGAGCGGCTGGGTCGCGCGCACGATGAACTGCGAGAGCGGATTGTAGAAGTCCGCGCGCACCAACTGGAAGATGAAACGCAGCAATACGATGAGCAGATACAGGCTGCCGAGCGTCTGAACGACGTATACGCCGGCCATGCTTAGATTGTTCATGTTGTCTCCTTACGCGAGTTCCCGTGACAGTTCGGCGCCGCGGGCTGCAGCGGCCTGCATACCTCTGGCAATGATCTCCGGGAAGCTGTCCCGGGCAAAACTGTTGATGGCCTGTTCGGTGGTTCCACCGGGAGAACTGACCCGGCGCCGCAGTTCTGCCGCATCCACATCGCTGTGTACCGCCATGTCGGCTGCGCCGAGCGCGGTGAACAGCGTCAGCCGTTCAGCCGTTTCGCGGGGCAGGCCGAGCTGTTCACCGGCGGCGGTCATGGCTTCGATCAGATAGAAGAAGTAAGCCGGGCCACTGCCCGAGACCGCGGTCACTGCGTCGATCTGTGCTTCTTCGCTGAGCCACAGGCTGATGCCCACGGCGTTGAGGATGCTTTCGGCCAGCTGTTTCTGCTCATCACTGACCCGTTCGTTGGCAAACAGGCCGGATACACCCTGGCGCCTCAGCGACGGTGTGTTGGGCATGCAGCGCACCAGGGCGGTATCCGCACCGAGCCACTGTTCGAGACTCTGGCAGGAAATGCCCGCGGCAATGGAGATGACCAGTTGCCCTTCCTTGCGCTCAGCCGGCAGGGCACGACAGACCGCCTGCATTACCTGCGGCTTCACTGCGAGAACGAGCACGTCGCATTCGCGCGCCAACTCGGCGTTGTCACTGGTGGTGCGTATTCCGAACTGCCGGGCGAGTTTGTCGCACTGCTCGCTACTGTGATCGCTGGCCATGATTCGCGAGGCCTTGAAGTTCTGCTGCAACATGCCGCCGATCAGACTGGTGGCCATGTTGCCGGCGCCGATGAAACCGATGGTCGGAGCGCTCATGAAACTATCCTTGATCGTGTGTGGTGGTGGTGTAGTCGCGCTCGCCGAACAGGGCGGTGCCGATCCGGACGATGGTGGCGCCTTCCTGTACGGCTTCGGTCAGGTCGTCGCTCATGCCCATCGACAATGTATCGAGCGGCAGATCGAGGCTGGCCATCAGCTCACGCAGGGCGGCCAGCGGTGCCCGTCTGCTGTCGCTGTCCTCCGCCGGGGCAGGGATCGCCATCAGGCCGCGCAGGGTCAGGTTGGGTAGTGCGGCAACCGCGGCGGCGAGATCGGCGACATCCTCGGGAAGCACGCCTGATTTGCTCGCTTCGCGGCTGATGTTGACCTGCAGGCATACGTTCAGCGAAGGAAGATGGGCAGGGCGCTGCTCGGACAGACGCCTGGCCACCTTTATACGGTCGACGCTGTGCACCCAGTCGAAGTGCTCGGCGATGGATTTGGTCTTGTTGGACTGAATCGGACCGATGAAATGCCAGACCAACGGCAGCTCGTCGAGCTGAGCTATCTTGTCGAGCGCTTCCTGCAGATAATTCTCGCCGAAATCGCGCACGCCGGAAGCCCAGGCATCACGTATGGCACTGGCCGGACGGGTCTTGCTGACGGCCATCAAAGTCACCGAATCAGCTGGCCGGTCAAACGCGACAACAGCACGGTGAATCCGTTCACGAACGTTTGCAATATTCTCTGCTATCGTGGACATTACTGTCGCTAGACACCTTGCCAATCGAATGTAACCTGCCCCGCATTCTACATGCTCGCAGGACGCAATGGGGAACCCAATGGATATTACCGAGTTGTTGGCCTTCAGCGCCAAGCAGGGCGCGTCGGACTTGCATCTTTCGGCAGGATTGCCGCCCATGATTCGTGTGGATGGCGACGTGCGGCGGATCAACGTACCGGCGATGGAGCACAAGCAGGTACACGCGCTGATCTACGACATCATGAATGACAAGCAGCGCAAGGATTACGAAGAGTTCCTCGAAACCGACTTCTCTTTCGAAGTGCCGGGTGTAGCCCGTTTCCGCGTCAACGCGTTCAACCAGAACCGTGGCGCTGGCGCCGTGTTTCGTACCATTCCATCCAAGGTTCTGACCATGGAAGATCTTGGCATGGGCGACGTTTTCAAGAAGATCTCCGACGTCCCGCGCGGCCTGGTACTGGTAACGGGCCCCACCGGCTCCGGCAAGTCGACCACCCTTGCCGCCATGCTCGACTATATCAATAGCACCAAGTACCACCATATCCTGACCATCGAAGACCCCATCGAGTTCGTTCACGAATCGAAGAAATGCCTGGTCAACCAGCGGGAAGTGCACAAGGATACCCTCGGCTTTGCCGAAGCGCTGCGCTCGGCACTGCGTGAAGACCCGGACATCATCCTGGTCGGCGAGATGCGTGACCTGGAAACCATTCGACTGGCCCTGACGGCAGCGGAGACCGGTCATTTGGTATTCGGCACCCTGCACACGACATCTGCCGCCAAGACCATCGATCGCGTGGTCGACGTATTCCCGGGCGATGAAAAGTCGATGGTCCGTTCGATGTTGTCGGAATCCTTGCAGGCTGTCGTCTCGCAGACGCTGCTGAAGAAGATCGGTGGGGGCCGTGTGGCTGCCCATGAAATCATGATCGGCACCCCGGCGATCCGTAACCTGATCCGCGAGGACAAGGTCGCGCAGATGTACTCGGCGATCCAGACCGGCGGCAACATCGGCATGCAGACCCTCGACATGTGCCTGAAAAGCCTGGTGGCCAAGGGGCTGGTCAGCAAAGACGCCGCTCGCGAGAAAGCCAAGAGCGCGGATAGCCTGTAATTTTCACAGCAACAGCTGAGCCGGTACGGGGCAGTGCCGAAGCAGAAGCAGAGGGATAGCATGGAGTTCGAGAAACTGTTGCGGCTGATGGTCGAGAAGGGCGCATCCGATCTGTTCATCACCGCCGGCGTCGCGCCGAGCATGAAGGTCAATGGCAAGATCCTGCCGGTGACCAAGACTCCGCTTTCTCCCGAGCAGACCCGAGAAACCGTTCTTGGTGTCATGACCGAGGCCCAGCGCCGTGAATTTGCCGACAAGCGCGAGTGCAACTTTGCCATAAGCGCACGCGGCATCGGCCGTTTCCGTGTCAGCGCGTTCTACCAGCGCAACCTGGTAGGCATGGTGTTGCGTCGTATCGAAGTCAACATCCCAACACTGGAAGATCTGCGCCTGCCGGAGGTGCTGAAGAAGCTGGCCATGACCAAGCGTGGCCTGGTGATCTTCGTCGGCGCCACCGGCACCGGCAAGTCGACTTCCCTGGCATCGATGATCGGCTACCGCAATCGCAACTCCAGCGGCCACATCATCACCATTGAAGATCCGATCGAATTCATTCACCAGCACCAGAACTGCATCGTCACCCAGCGTGAAGTGGGGATCGATACCGACTCGTTCGAGGTGGCGCTGAAGAATACGCTGCGTCAGGCCCCGGACGTTATTCTCATCGGTGAGGTGCGGACCCGCGAGACCATGGACCACGCAGTGGCCTTCGCCGAAACGGGTCACCTGTGTCTGGCCACCCTGCACGCGAACAATGCCAACCAGGCGCTGGACCGGATCATCCACTTCTTCCCCACCGAAATGCATCAGCAGGTGTGGATGGATCTGTCGCTGAATCTCAAGGCGATCGTCGCGCAGCAACTGATCCCGACGCCGGACGGCAAGGGGCGCCGTGCCGCCATCGAAGTCATGCTCAATACGCCGCTCGCCGCCGATCTGATCCGCAAGGGCGAGGTGCACGAGTTGAAGTCACTGATGGCGCGCTCGAATGAGCTGGGTATGCAAACCTTCGATCAGGCCCTCTACAAGCTCTATAGTCAGGGAGAGGTTACCTACGAGGACGCGCTGGCTCATGCCGATTCGGCGAACGACCTGCGCCTGATGATCAAGCTGGGATCGGAAACCGATGGCAAGCATCTGATGGGCAATGCCACCAGCGGTTTTGCGCTGGAAGAGGATGACGAGATTCGCCGTCGCTGAGCTTATCGGATCTGGCTGGCTTGCTCGAAGCGGTTGCGTCCCAGCCGCTTCGCGGCAAGCAAGGCACCATCGGCATGATTGATGGTTGCGGAATAGCTGTCGTCGAGGTGATGTTCGGCCAGACCGATGCTGACGGCAACCGACTCTGTGTGCACCCGAACGTTCAGGCTCGCCACGGCGTGTCGCACACGGTCCATGACCACACCTGAGACTGCCAGCGGCGTTTCTGGCAGCAGGATCAGAAACTCCTCACCGCCCCACCGACCGCACATGTCCTGATCGCGCAGCTCGGCGCGCAATACCCGGGCGACTTCGGTCAGTACGTGATCGCCCACTTCGTGCCCCCAGAGATCGTTGACCTGCTTGAAGTGATCGATGTCGAGCATGGCGATGCTGAACGGGTGCCGGTATCGTCGAAAGCGCTCCGACTCCTCGCGCAGGCGCTCGAGTATCAGCCGGCGGTTGGGCAGGCCGGTCAATGGATCGTGCGTAGACGCCTCTCGCAACGCCAGATTGAGGTCGTGCATGATCTTCTGATAATGATCGGAAATGCGAGCAACCTTCTCCAGCTGGCGCAACTGCTTGCTCAGCCGCTGTGCCAGGCTAGTCTCTTTACGCTTCGCCTCGCTCTGGTAAGCGTCGGAGATCCGGCTGATGCGATCGATGCGCCGGGCCATGTCCTGGTGGGCTTCCCAGAGCTCCGCCAGTGGTTCGCGCAGCGGATTATGTTCCAGAGCATCGCCCGCCAGTGCCTGGCGGACCCGTTCTTCGAGCGCTTGTCGCGTGGCTTTCATGATCAGGCGTGACTGACGATCTGAAACGGAAAGGTGCAATCTTCCTTGAATTCCTCGGCCAGTTCAGCGACGCGCTCGTTGCGCTGATCGTAGAACCAGTCGACGGCGACCGGCTTGCCTTCGTTGTGCGCGGCTTCGAGCATGTCGAAAATGTCCATCATCGCCTTGATGCTACTGGTGTTGAGGTACAAAAGGTGCAGTTCCAGATTCAGTTGCCGGTCTTCTTCGGCAAGAAAGGCCTCGATCCATTCGAACACCTGATGAAAGAGCTCGTAGGAGTTCTCCGGATAGGAGTCACCCTTCATGTACAGCTTGCCTGCCTCCCAGTCGCTGCGAATTTCAGGGGTCGACTGGGTGCCGGCAATGGAAAAATCGGTCATGACAGTTTCGCTCATAGCGTTCAGATGACAGCGCGCAGGCTGAAGAAGCCCCGGCCATCCGGGACGGGTTGCAGGGTGGCCGCGAGCGGCTGGCTGGCCTTGCGGGCAATGTCTATCAGGCCCAGCCCGGCGCCGCTTGGCTTGGCCGCCGCAGCTGCTCCTTGTAGGCAGACTTGAGCTGGACCTTGTCCAGCCCAGCCAGCGAATCGACTGCTTGAAGCAGGCGTTCGCCGTCCCACATGTCGATCAGGTTTCCGGCCGATACGATGTAATGCCCGTCATCGTCGCGCGACACCACCACGGTGGCACCGCTTTCCTGCTCGCTCCATTCCTTGGCGCGGGTGTAATGACTGATGTTCTGCGTCATCTCGATATACACCGCAAAGACATCCATGGCTGCCGAGGGATGGGCATGGTCAGCCGAGAGATAGTTACGCAGCGCGTTGCCGATCTCCTCGATCAGGCTTCGGGTAATGGGCCCGTTGAAGCAGAGCATGATGCGCTGATCGTTGAATCGTTCGCGCATGGCGAACAAGTCGATGTTTTCCATTACTGCTCCTGGAACAGATACCTGTCGAATCGGAAAAGCCTTGCAGGGCAGACCCCGCTCAATCAAAGCGGAAACACAGCATGGTGATGTCGTCCCGCTGCGGATACTCACCCTGGTAGCGCGCCAGCGTTTCGCTGAATGCGGCGCTTTGCTCATCAAGCGGCAGACGGGCATGCTGGCGAAGCATGGCGGCGAAACGGCTGTTGCCGAAGCCGTAGCCGCAGTCACCCCCGGCCTGGTCGAGGAAACCATCGGTCGCCAGGTAAAAGGTGCGTCCGGGATCAAGGGTCATATGGGTGTTGCTGTATTCGCCGCTGCGCCGGTCACCGAGTGCCCGGCGCGCACCGGTGACATGCTCGACGCTCTCGCCATCGCTATAGTAAAGGGCTATTTTGGCACCGGCGAAGGTCACCAGCCGCTGATCTAGATCAACATGCGCGAGGCCAACGTCCATATTGGTGGCGACCGAGCGTTGCTGGCCGGACTCGCTGAGCATGTGTCGGATAATCTG
>CAYZFU010000076.1:9731-13880 GCA_964477725.1 uncultured Halopseudomonas sp. | reverse complement strand
ACGAAATTCGCGTAGGACAGATCCTGACGGTTCCGGCCGCCTCGATGCTTGTTCAAAACGAGCCCTGATATGTCACGCATTCAACTTCTCAGCCCGCGGCTGGCCAACCAGATCGCGGCAGGCGAGGTCGTTGAGCGGCCGGCTTCGGTCATCAAGGAACTGCTGGAAAACAGCCTCGATGCGGGCGCATCGCGTATCGATATCGACGTCGAGCAGGGTGGCGTCAAGCTGCTGCGCGTACGCGACGATGGTCGAGGGATTGTCAGTGACGACCTGCCGCTGGCGCTGTCCCGCCACGCCACCAGCAAAATCCGCGATCTCGACGATCTGGAGCGAGTGGCCACGCTGGGTTTTCGTGGTGAAGCGCTGGCGTCGGTGAGCTCGGTCTCACGTCTGACGCTGACTTCGTGCGCCCAGGGCGAGGAGCAAGCCTGGCAGGTCGAGACGGAAGGTCGCGAGATGTCTCCCAACGTCCAGCCTGCTGCCCACCCGCGCGGCACGACAGTCGAAGTACGCGATCTGTTTTTCAATACGCCTGCGCGGCGCAAGTTCCTGCGAACCGAAAAAACCGAATTCGGGCATCTCGAGGAAGTGGTCAAACGGGTTGCGCTGTCACGCTTTGATGTAGCGTTCAATCTGCGCCATAACGGTCGTTCCGTGCTTGGTTTGCGTCCCGCTCGTACCGAGCAGGAAGCCCGGCGCCGGGTCGGCTCGGTATGCGGTCCGGCCTTTGTCGAGCAATCGCTGACCATCGACGCCGAGCGCAGCGGGTTGCGGCTCTGGGGCTGGGTGGGCCTGCCGACCTTTTCCCGCAGCCAGGCAGATCTGCAGTATTTTTTCGTCAATGGCCGCATGATCAAGGACAAGCTGGTCGCGCATGCCGTGCGCCAGGCGTATCGCGACGTGCTGTTCAACGGTCGCCACCCTACCTTCGTGCTGTTTCTTGAACTCGACCCCTCGGTGGTCGACGTCAACGTCCATCCGACCAAGCACGAGGTGCGCTTCCGTGATGGCCGCATGGTCCATGATTTTCTCTTCAGCACGCTTTACCGCGCCCTTGCCGAGCAGCGACCAGGCGAGCGTGTCGATGATCAACAGCCTGTCGCTTCGCCCGAAATCCAGCCGGCTGCGGCCAGCATAGGTGTTTTTTCCGGCCAGGCGAGCATGCCGCTTGCTGAGCCCCAGGGCAGCTGGGTGGCTGGTCCCGATATGGCGCGGCCATTGAGTCAGGCTCTTGCTGGCGCAACCCAGCGTTACGCCGACCTGTATGGCACAGGTAGGGGCTCCGGGGCCGCCCCGCAGCTCATGCCCGCCGAGCAAGAGGGCGAGGTGCCGCCGCTGGGTTATGCCGTAGCCCAGTTGCACGGGGTGTATATCCTGGCCGAAAACGCCCAGGGCCTGGTGGTGGTGGACATGCACGCAGCGCACGAACGCATCACCTACGAGCGCCTCAAGCTGGCGATGGACCAGGAAGGATTGCGTAGCCAGCCTCTGTTGGTTCCTGAAAGCGTTGCCCTGTCCCAGCGCGAGGTCGACTGCGCAGAAGAACACGCCTCCTGGTTCGCTCATCTCGGCTTTGCTTTGCAGCGAATGGGACCGGAAAGCCTGGCGATTCGAGAGGTGCCCGCGTTGCTGCGCCAGGCCGACGCGGTTCAACTGGTGCGCGACGTGCTGACCGACCTGATCGAATACGGCACCAGCGACCGGATTCAGGCCCACCTCAACGAGCTGCTGGCTACCATGGCCTGCCACGGTTCGGTACGCGCCAATCGCCGCCTGACGCTCGCGGAGATGAACGGGCTGCTGCGCGACATGGAACAGACCGAGCGTAGCGGCCAATGCAATCATGGGCGGCCGACCTGGACGCAGATGAGCATGGCCGAGCTCGACAAACTCTTCTTGAGAGGACGCTAAGGCGTGTCTGGCCGCGACCTGCCACCGGCTATCTGCCTGATGGGGCCTACCGCCTCGGGCAAGACCGAGCTGGCGCTGCATCTGGCCAGCAAGCTGCCGTGCGAACTGATCAGCGTCGATTCGGCGCTGGTCTACCGCGGCATGGATATTGGCACGGCCAAGCCGGATGCAGCCACCCTCGCCGAGTTTCCGCACCATCTGGTGGATATCCTGGACCCGGCACAGGCCTATTCGGCCGCCCGCTTTCGTGATGATGCGCTGCGGTTGATGGCCGACATAACCGCTCGTGGACGGATTCCTCTCCTGGTAGGCGGCACCATGCTGTACTTCAAGGCCCTTGGCGGAGGGCTGGCACAAATGCCTTCAGCGGACCTGGACGTGCGCCAAAGCATCGAGTCGATCGCTGCCGAACGGGGATGGGAGGCAGTGCACCGGCGTCTCGCTGAAGCTGACCCGGCAGCGGCCGCGCGGATTCATCCAAACGATCCGCAGCGGATTCAGCGAGCCTACGAGGTTTATCTGATATCCGGCGTCACGCTCAGTGAATGGCACGCGCGACAGGCCAGAAAAGCTAGCGAAGGCGGCTCTATGCCAGCCGATTTGCCTTATACTGTGCGCCATCTGGCAGTCGCCCCGACGCAAAGGCAGGTGCTGCATGACAGAATCGCCCAACGTTTCCAGGCGATGCTGCGCGACGGACTCGTCGAGGAAGTGCACGCCCTCCATCGCCGCGGTGATCTTGATCCATCCATGCCGTCGATTCGTGCGGTTGGCTATCGCCAGATCTGGGAGTATCTCGATGGGAAACTCTCTCTGGACCAGGCGGTCGAACGCGGAGTCATTGCCACCCGGCAACTTGCGAAAAGGCAATTCACCTGGTTGCGTGGCTGGCACGCCGAAATCGACTGGCTCGACAGTCTTGACCCGAATCGATTCGACCAGGCCTTGAAACGCCTCCGGAGCGTCACCATATAGCTTGGCAATGTTCTGCTAATCTTTATGGTGGTCGCCCCGTAGCCGCCTCATGGATAATGGACAGGCAGGCCGAAACGCATTATTAGTGCTTATAACCAAAAACGATTTCCATAAGGAGTGAGGCAATGTCAAAAGGGCATTCATTACAAGACCCTTACCTGAACGTTCTGCGTAAAGAACGGGTTCCGGTATCCATCTACCTGGTCAACGGTATCAAGCTGCAGGGGCAGATCGAGTCTTTCGATCAGTTCGTTATTCTGCTCAAGAACACCGTCAGCCAGATGGTTTACAAGCACGCAATTTCTACCGTCGTTCCGGGTCGTCCGGTACGTCTGCCAGCGCAGGGCGCAGGGGACGAGGCTGAAACCGGGACCGTTTGATATGACTGCCCGGGAGGCCTGATTGTTTTTTGAACGCCATGAAGGGGGTGAGCGAGCGGTTCTCGTTCACCTGGAGAGCATGGATGAACAGAGTCGGGAAGATCCGCACGAGTTCCTCGAACTGGTGCGGTCCGCTGGAGCGGACATTGCTCACTTCCTGACCATTAACCGCTATCAGCCAAGTCCGCGATTTCTCGTAGGCTCTGGCAAGGTCGAAGAGTTGCGTGACCTGGTCAAGAGCTACGAAGGCGATCTGGTCATCTTCAATCACACTCTGACGCCCAGTCAGGAGCGCAACCTGGAGCGTGAGCTGCAGTGTCGCGTGATTGACCGGACCGGTCTGATCCTGGATATCTTCGCCCAGCGCGCACGCACGCATGAGGGTAAGCTGCAGGTCGAGCTTGCACAGCTGCAGCATCTCAGCACCCGGCTGGTACGAGGCTGGACGCACCTTGAGCGGCAAAAGGGCGGCATCGGCCTGCGCGGCCCAGGTGAAACCCAGCTCGAAACCGACCGTCGACTGCTGCGCAACCGAATCAAGCAGATCACCAAACGATTGGAAAAGGTTCGCAGTCAGCGCGAGCAGGCGCGGCGATCACGACGGCGTGCCGAGATTCCAGTGGTTTCGCTGGTCGGTTACACCAACGCCGGAAAATCCACGCTGTTCAACAGCATGGCCGACTCGGAAGTTTTTGCTGCCAACCAGTTATTCGCGACGCTGGATCCGACGCTGCGACGTATCGAGCTTGCCGAGGTCGGGCCGGTAATTCTGGCCGATACGGTAGGCTTCATCCGGCATCTGCCTCACGGTCTGGTAGAAGCTTTCAGAGCCACGCTGGAGGAGTCCAGTCAGGCGGACCTGCTGCTGCACGTCATCGAT
>CAYZFU010000076.1:0-9680 GCA_964477725.1 uncultured Halopseudomonas sp. | reverse complement strand
GACCTCGCATATCGAGCAGGTACATCTGGTGCTTGGCGAAATAGGAGCGTTGGAGCTGCCGGTTCTCGAGGTCTACAACAAGGTCGATTTGCTGGTGAATTTCGAGCCGCAGATCCAGCGCGATGAAAACGGCAAGCCCTTGCGTGTATGGGTGTCGGCGCGGGAAGGGCGCGGCCTCGATCTGCTGGCCCAGGCGATAGCCGAGCTTGTCGGCGAGGATGTCATCCAGCAACGCATCCTGCTGGGGCACGACGAAGCCCGCCTGCGCGCGCAGTTCTATGCCGCTGGCGCGGTGATTGGCGAGCATGTCGACACAGAAGGACGTCCAGAGCTAGAGGTGCGTTTGCCGCGTAGCGATTTCAATCGTCTGGTTACGCGCGAAGGCTGGCAGCCGGATATCTTTCTTTCGCAACATACTTTGCAATAATGCACGGGCATGCCGCTCACGCGGCTCCCGGCAATTGCGATAGGATAAGGCCCCGCTGCGTTTGGCCCCCTCGGGCACGATGCGGCGAATCGATTTCGAAAAACGGAGAGCGCTATGGCCTGGAATGAGCCTGGTGGTGGTAACAACTCGAATAACCAGGATCCCTGGGGAAGCGGTGGCAACCGTGGCGGAAATCGCGGTGGAAAGCAGGGTCCACCGGACCTTGACGAGGCGCTGCGCAAATTGCAGGACAGCCTCAACGGCATATTCGGCAACAAGAAACGTGGAAGCGATAACGGCTCTGGTCGTGGCGCCGGAAGCGCCGGCGGTGGCATACCGAAGGGCGTCTGGGTGCTCGCTGCTCTGATTCTGGTGGCTGTCTGGTTGTTCAACGCCGTGTATATGGTCGATGAGCAGGAACAGGCCGTAGTGCTGCGCTTCGGTGAATATCACCGGACCGAAGCGCCGGGCCTGCATCTTTACTTTCCGCCCGTCGAGCGCAAGTTCCAGCGCAATGTGACGCAGGTCCGCTCCTACCGGCAACAGGGCCAGATGCTTACCGAAGACGAGAACATCGTCGAGGTGCCTCTGGCGGTCCAGTATCGTATTTCCAATCTGGAAAACTTCGTACTGCGCGTGGAAGATCCCGAGACCAGTCTGCGACATGCGACGGAAAGCGCGCTGCGTCATGTGGTCGGCTCCACGTCCATGCATGAGGTACTGACCGAAGGACGGGAGGCGATGGGTGTCGCGGTGACCGAGCGGTTACAGCGTTACCTGGATCACTACAATACCGGTATCACTGTCGTCCAGGTCAACATCGAAAGCGCGCAGGCCCCAGCGGAAGTTCAGGACGCGTTCGATGATGTGATCCGTGCTCGAGAAGACGAAGTCCGCGAGCGCAACCAGGCAGAATCCTACGCCAATAGCGTCATCCCGGAGGCTCGCGGACGTGCTCAGCGCCTGCTGGAAGAGGCCAATGGTTACCGCGACGAAGTCGTCGCCCGGGCAACGGGTGAGGCGCAGCGCTTCGATCTGCTGGTCGGTCAGTATCGTCAATCACCGGAGGTCATGCGTGAGCGGATGTACATTGGCACGATGCAGGATGTCTTGAGCAACACCAGCAAGATTCTGGTTTCGGGTGGAGAGGGTAGTAACAACCTTCTTTATCTGCCGCTGGACAAACTGATGGAGCGTAATAACTCTGGTTCCGGCAATTCATCGGGCATCCCGGCCAATTCCACGCCGGGCGTAAATCCCGGGAATGCTGCCGATTCCAATAACCGCATCCCGATGCAGCTGCAGCAGCGTGATCCGCGCGCCAGGGAGACCCGCTGATGAATAACAAGACATTATTTGGTTTGGTCGTTGCGCTGGTTATCCTCGTAATTGGCTGGCAGAGCTTCTTCATTGTTAGCCAGACCGAGCGTGGCCTGGTGCTGCAGTTCGGTAAGGTCGTCCGCGATGACGTCCCGCCGGGACTGCATTTCAAGCTGCCCTTCGTGCAAAAGGTCCGGGTTTTCGACGGCCGTCTGCTGACGCTGGATACGCCCACGCAGCGCTACCTGACGCTGGAGAAGAAAGCGCTGATGGTCGACTCGTACGCCAAGTGGCGTATCGCCAACGTGCAGCGGTTCTATACCGCGACGTCCGGCCTGCGCACTATTGCCGAGGAACGTCTTTCCCGCCAGCTCGAATCGGGTCTGCGTAACGAGGTGGCGCGTCGCACCCTGCACGAAGTGGTTTCGGGCGAACGCGACCAACTGATGGCGAACATCACCCAGGAGCTGAACGCCAGCGCTCGACGTGAGTTGGGTATCGAAGTACTGGACGTTCGGGTCAAAGGGATCGATCTTCCGCAGGAAGTCAACCGCAGCGTATACGAGCGCATGAGCACCGAGCGTGAGCGGGAGGCTCGTGAACACCGTGCCAAGGGTCGCGAGCTGGCCGAAGGTATCCGTGCGGACGCCGACCGTCAGCATCGGGTAATTCTTGCCGAGGCGTTCCGTGAGGCTGAAGAGATCCGTGGTCAGGGGGACGCCCAGGCTGCTGAAATTTATGCTCAAGCCTATACCAAGGATCCGGAGTTCTACTCGTTCTACCGGAGCCTGCAGGCGTACCGGGAAAGCTTTGGCCGTGGCTCGGACGTTCTCGTGCTGGACCCGGAAAGCGAATTCTTCCGGTATCTGCAGCGAGGCTCGACACAGCAGTAAAAGCTCAGCCACATCCGTCAGCCTTGGCGGGTGTGGCTCGCTGGAAACGGTGTTACAATTGCGCAGCCGGGGAATTCCCGGCTTTTTTGTGACCGGTGTCGGCGCTGTCCGGGCTGATTAGCCCGCCGGTGGAGGGTTCACCATGCTGAGCAGTCTGTTGGTCGCGCTGTGCCTGGTTCTGGTGCTGGAAGGAATATTGCCTTTCGTCGCGCCAGCGCGCTGGAAGCAGCTGCTACGAAGCGTCAGCAGCCTGTCGGACCGACAGGCGCGCCTGGCCGGCTTGCTGAGCATGATCACCGGCACTGCCTGTCTGTATCTGCTGCGCTGATATCGGCAATTATCGTGTGAGAAGGTTTTGACATGCCCACTGTTGATCGCTGGCTATTGCCTGACGGTATCGAAGAGGTGCTGCCCGAAGAGGCGGCGCGTATCGAGGCGGCTCGCCGCAAGCTTCTGGACCTGTTCGCCAGCTGGGGTTATGACCTGGTCATCACTCCGCATATCGAATATCTCGAGTCATTGCTCACCGGCGCCGGTCACGACTTGGAGCTGCAAACTTTCAAGATGACCGATCAGCTTTCCGGGCGGATGCTCGGTCTGCGCGCGGATATCACGCCCCAGGTGGCGCGCATCGACGCCCATACGCTGGGCGCTGAAGGCCCGAGCCGGCTGTGTTATTGCGGAAGCGTGCTGCATACGCGCCCGCGTCCCTTGTCCACTGCTCGCAGCGTTATCCAGCTGGGTGCGGAGCTGTATGGCGATGCCTCCTCTGCCAGCGACGTCGAGATTATTTCGCTGATGCTGGAAACGCTTTCGGTCTGTCAGGTCAAGGGTGTACACCTGGATATCGGACACGTCGGGATCTATCGTGGGTTGGTTCAGGCGGCAGGTTTGGATGCGGTGCACGAGAACGCTCTTTTCGACGCCTTGCAACGCAAGGCCGCGGACGAAGTCGACAAACTCACCAGCGCGCTGCCTGACAGCGCTGTCGCTGCGATGTTACGCAGCCTGGCGGGCTTGTCGGGAGGGATGGAGGTGCTCGATCGAGCGCATGTATTGCTTGATGGTGCCCCTGAGTCAGTCATGGCTGCCCTGGATGATCTGGCGGAAGTAGCCCAGACCGTCGGTCGTCGTTATCCGGACGTGCCTCTGTATTTCGATCTCGGAGAGCTGCGCGGCTATCACTATCACACCGGGGTGACTTTCGCTGCCTTCGTTCCGGGTGTAGGGCAAAGCATCGGGCAGGGCGGACGCTATGACGATATCGGCCGTGATTTTGGTCGGGCGCGTCCTGCGACCGGTTTTTCGACTGATCTGCGTTTTCTGGTCGAACGCGGGCATGTGGAATCGCGCCGCCGTGGCGGGATCTGGGCTCCCTATGCGAGCGAGCCGGGTTTGCAGGATGAAGTCATGGCGCTGCGGGCGAATGGCGAAAGGGTGATTGTCGCTCTGCCGGGGCAGGTCGATAGTTCGGCACCCGAATACGGCTGCGACCGGATCCTGCAATACCAGCAAGGCGCCTGGCAGGTGTCGGAACTGAATTCCTGATTGCATGGCCACCAGGCCATACTGACTAACGAGGCAAAAGCACGACATGGGCAAGAACGTTGTCATCCTGGGCACCCAATGGGGCGATGAAGGCAAAGGCAAGATTGTCGATCTGCTGACCGATCAGGTCGCGGCCGTGGTGCGTTACCAGGGCGGACACAACGCCGGCCACACGCTGGTCATCGACGGCGAAAAGACCGTTCTGCACCTCATTCCTTCGGGGATTTTGCGCAGCAATGTAATGTGCTTCATCGGCAATGGCGTGGTGCTTTCACCCGAGGCCTTGCTCAAGGAGCTCAAGGCGCTGGAAGCCAAAGGTGTGCCGGTGCGCGACCGTCTGCGTATCAGCCCTGCCTGCCCGCTGATCCTGCCATATCACGTGGCGCTCGATCAGGCTCGGGAAAAGGCGCGCGGGGAGGCGAAGATCGGTACGACCGGACGTGGCATCGGTCCTGCGTACGAAGACAAGGTTTCGCGCCGCGGGCTGCGGGTTGCCGATCTTTTTCATCGCGAACGCTTCGCCGCCAAGCTCGGTGAAGTGCTGGACTACCACAACTTCGCTCTTCAGCATTACTACAAGGTCGATCCGGTCGACTTCCAGAAGACTCTGGATGAGGCGATGGAGTACGCCGAGTGGCTGCGTCCGTTGATGACCGACGTGACTGCTCGCCTGCATGAGTTGCGCCGCGAAGGCGCCAACATCATGTTCGAAGGCGCACAGGGCTCGCTACTCGATATCGATCACGGGACCTATCCTTTCGTGACCAGCTCCAACACGACCGCTGGCGGTACCGCCACCGGCTCCGGTTTTGGTCCCTTGTATCTCGACTACGTGCTCGGCATCACCAAGGCCTATACCACGCGCGTCGGTTCCGGTCCGTTCCCGACCGAGCTGTTCGACGAGGTTGGGGCGCGGCTGGCGGAGCGTGGCCATGAATTCGGCTCCACGACCGGGCGCGCGCGCCGCTGCGGCTGGTTTGATGCGGTGATCCTGCGCCGGGCGATAGAAATCAACAGCATCAGCGGCCTGTGTCTGACCAAGCTCGATGTGCTCGATGGGCTGGATGTGATCCGCATCTGTGTGGGTTACCGCAATGCGGACGGCGCAGTCATCGAGGCGCCGACGGACGCTGACAGCTACATCGGCCTCGAGCCGGTGTATGAAGACGTTCCGGGCTGGCAAGACTCCACCTTGGGCATCAAGACGCTGGAAGGATTACCGGCCAACGCCCGTGCCTATATCGCCCGGATCGAAGAATTGGTCGGCGCGCCGATCGACATCATCTCGACCGGACCCGACCGTAACGAGACGGTGATACTGAGAAAGCTGTTCTAACCAGAAAAGGCGCCCTTCGAGGCGCCTTTTTTCCAGGCGCGAAAGAGGCAGTCGCCAGCAGATGGACGAGCGGAATGCACCGTACAGGGCGGATAAGCGTTTTATGGGGATTTACCGTGCGTACTGGAATACTGAATCAGCGGATTGCTGAGAGAGAAATGGTGCCCAGGAGAAGACTCGAACTTCCACGGCCGTAAGGCCACCAGCACCTGAAGCTGGCGTGTCTACCAATTTCACCACCTGGGCTTATCAATTCCAACGGATGCTATGCTGAACCAAGGTTCGCTGCAATCAACCGTTGTTGTGTTGACGGCGCGAATAATACGTAGCGGGATCGGGTCTGTAAACCCCTGCCGGCAAAAATATTTCAGTTTCATCGAAACAGGTGCAAGCGGCCCTGTTTCGCGGTTCAATAGGCGCCTATGACGAAAAAGACTAAACCCCATGACCCGGCGGGCAAGCCGGGCGATACAGCCTCTCGTTCCTCCTCCGCTACCGTCGACTGGGTCAATCATGACCCGGCCGCCGAACGGGAAGCTGAGAAATACGACAATCCCATCCCTAGCCGCGAACTTATCCTGCAACTGCTCGAAGAGCGCGGCGCGCCGGCGACCCGGGCTCAGCTGCAGAGCGAGTTCGGTCTTTCCGATGACGACGCCATTGAAGCGCTGCGCCGACGGTTGCGCGCCATGGAGCGCGACGGCCAGTTGATCTACACGCGCCGCGGCGCTTATGCCCCGGTCGACAAGCTAGACCTGATAAAAGGGCGGGTCCAGGGGCATCGGGACGGCTTCGGTTTTCTAGTGCCGGACGAAGGTGGAGAAGATCTGTTTCTCACGCCGGCACAAATGCGTCTGGTATTCGACGGCGATCGTGTGCTTGGCCGGGTTACCGGTGTCGACCGGCGCGGTCGCAGCGAAGGCGCCATCGTGGAGGTGCTCGAGCGCGCCCACGAGTTTCTGGTCGGACGGTTCTATCAGGAAAATGGTATCGGCTTCGTTGTCGCCGATAATGCCAAAATCAATCACGAGGTACTGATCCCGCCAGGCGCCGAGGGCGGTGCAGAGCAGGGTCAGTACGTCGAGCTACGCATCATCCAATGGCCGACTTTGCATCGCCCTGCTCAGGGCGAGATCGTCGAAGTGGTCGGCGATTATATGGCGCCTGGCGTGGAAATAGAGGTTGCACTACGTAGTTACGATATTCCCAGCGTCTGGCCTCAGGCGGTGCTGGACGAGGCGGCGCAGCTCAAGGATTACGTGGAGGAGCGAGACAAGCAGAAGCGCGTTGACCTCAGACACTTGCCCCTGGTTACGATCGATGGCGAAGACGCCCGCGATTTTGACGATGCGGTCTACTGCGAACCTTACAAAGCCAGTGGCTGGAAATTGTTTTCAGGCGGATGGAAGCTCTACGTGGCGATCGCTGACGTATCGCATTACGTCACGGTGGGTTCGGCGCTCGATCAGGAAGCCGAGTTGCGGGGTACCTCGGTGTACTTCCCGAGCGAAGTCGTTCCAATGCTCCCCGAGGCTATCTCCAACGGCCTGTGTTCGCTGATGCCAAAGGTCGACCGCCTGGCAATGGTTTGCGAAATGACCGTGTCCAAGAGCGGCGAGCTGACCGACTACCAGTTTTACGAGGCGGTGATCCATTCCCACGCGCGACTGACCTACAACAAGGTCTCGGCGATGCTTGAGCATCCTCGTAGCAAGGACGGCAAGGCGCTTTGCGAAGAATACGTCGCTATCCTGCCCCATCTGAAAAACCTCAACGACCTTTACAAGGCCCTGGCCAAGGCCCGGCAGGGTCGTGGTGCGATCGATTTCGAAACGACCGAGACCCGTATCATCTTCGGTGAGAACCGCAAGATTGCCGAGATACGTCCAACTACGCGCAACGACGCCCACAGGATCATTGAGGAGTGCATGCTTTGCGCGAACGTGGCTACCGCGCGTTTCATGCAGGATCTGGATATTCCGGCGCTCTATCGTGTGCACGACGCTCCGCAGGCGGAAAAGGTCGAGCGTCTCCGCCAGTTCCTGGCTGCGCTGGGGTTGCCATTGACACGCAAGAAAGGCGATCCGACGCCCGAGGACTACAGCGCCGTTCTGGAAAAGATCCAGGGTCGGCCGGATGCCCAACTGATCCAGACGGTGATGTTGCGCTCGCTGAGTCAGGCTGTGTACAGCCCGCAGAATGCCGGGCACTTCGGTTTGAATTACGAGGCCTATACACACTTCACCTCGCCCATTCGCCGCTACCCTGATCTGCTGATTCATCGGGCCATCCGCAGCGTGGTGCGTTCGCGCAAGAAGACCGATCTGGTCCGCAGATGTTCTGCCGGCGTGATGCCCAAGGCTTCGATCTATCCCTACGAATTGGCAGATCTGGAGCGGCTGGGCCAGCAGTGCTCGCAGAACGAACGGCGGGCAGATGAAGCTAGCCGCGACGTCGTCAATTGGCTCAAGTGCGAATTCATGCAAGACCGGGTGGGCGAGAGCTTCGATGGCCTGGTGACCGCCTGCACGAGCTTCGGCCTGTTCGTCGAGCTCAGCGAGTTCTATGTGGAAGGTCTGGTGCACATCACTGCGCTGCCGGCTGACTACTACAACTTCGACGCGGTCCATCATCGGCTGGTTGGTGAGCGTTCCGGTCGGGTTTTCCAGTTGGGTGATACCATCCGGGTTCAGGTCGCGCGGGTGGATCTCGATGATCGAAAGATCGATTTCGAGATGGCCAAGGACCAGCCGGCAGCAGGTCCCCGTGCCAACGTCGATGCCAGTCGCGCTGCCCGATCCAAGCTGATGAGCGAGGCTCGGCAGGCATCGAAGCCCGGCAAGGGGAAGGACAAGGGCAAGGACGGCAAGACTTCCAGGTCGCCGCGCGGCAAGGGCGATCGCGACGATGCGTCACGCAAGGCGCGGGGTGATGGTGAGCGTCCGGCGGCGCGGCGTGAAGCCGGCGGACCTGAGCGGCAGCCGCGCAAGCGCAAGGCAAGGTGAGTGCGGAAGATGAGTGATCTGGAATACGTATTCGGCGTCCATGCCGTGCAAGCAATGCTTGAGCGCGCACCGCGCCGTGTCAAACGCTTGATGCTGCAGCGCGGCCGTGTGGATGGACGTGTGCAGGTCCTGCTTGACCGTGCGACCGCAGAAGGTATCGGCGTCGAACGTCTCGCGCCGGAAGATATGGATAAGCTCGCCGAAGGCGTGCACCAGGGCGTTGTCGCGCAGGTTGCCCCCAGCCAGCTCTGGTCGGAAGAGATGCTCGGTCATCTCCTCGATAAGCTGGATACGCCACCGCTTCTTTTGGTCCTCGATGGTGTCACTGATCCGCATAATCTGGGTGCCTGCCTGCGCAGCGCCGATGCGGCCGGCGCCCAGGCGGTGATCATTCCGCGGGACAAATCCGCCAGTTTGACGCCCATTGTGCGCAAGGTCGCTTGCGGCGCCGCCGAAACAGTCCCTCTCGTTGCAGTGACCAACCTTGCGCGTACGCTCAAGGCCTTGCAGCAACGGGGCATCTGGACGGTCGGCACCGCAGGGGAGGCGGAGCAGTTGATCTATCAGGTCGATCTTACCGGACCGATTGCGCTCGTAATGGGAGCAGAGGGAGCTGGTATGCGCCGCCTGACCCGCGAGCATTGCGATTTCCTGGCCAGGCTGCCGATGGCTGGCAGTGTCAGCAGTCTCAACGTGTCGGTAGCGACCGGGGTTTGCCTTTTCGAGGCGGTCCGGCAGCGAACGGGCTGAGGTCGCTAGGCACAACTTCACCATTACTGATCCGGTTTCGTGGCCCGGTTGGTCCGGCGGCTGCATTCGCGGCGACGCTTCGTGGCCGTCAGTCGTTGCCCTTGCTACTTTGCCCCGCCTTCCCTAGAATGGCCGCCCCAAACCTAGAGTTCCACTCCTTGCCAGACCATTTGGGTGGCTGGCTATAACCCGTAAGGAGCACCAATGCGTCATTACGAAATCGTATTTCTGGTTCATCCGGATCAGAGTGAGCAGGTCAACGCGATGGTCGAGCGTTACACCAAGCTCATCGAAGAAGACGGCGGCAAGATCCACCGCCTGGAAGATTGGGGCCGTCGTCAGCTGGCTTACCCGATCGACAAGATCCACAAGGCGCACTACATCATGATCAATGTTGAGTG
>CAYZFU010000075.1:0-13892 GCA_964477725.1 uncultured Halopseudomonas sp. | reverse complement strand
CGCGTCAGTACTGGATGGACCTACCGTCGAAAATTGCACAGCAATCAAACAGACCCCTTCAGGTGCCGAAATTCGGGCCTTTTGAGTTCCTTTATAATACTGTTTATTTATACAGTATTTGGTGAGAAATGGGCCGACTCGACTGGGAGCCGTTAACGCTCCAATATCTGATTGAACGACGGGAATCCGCGCTGGCCGCTGGGGATCAGCAGACGCTTACCTTGCTGCGTGAAATATCACGCTTGCATTGGATCGTGGTTAGAGCCAATCACCTAGTACTAACCCTCACGATACCGGGCAGCAACATCGCCACCGTTAAGAGCGTGGCGGATGACATGCGCAATATCCTGGAAAGAGAGCCTGCGGTAATCAAGGATAATTTTGTCCGCGACGAAAGCCGGCGTCGCCCGCCAGGGATGCCTTACAGCCGTAAGATGGATGGATCGTAAGCGGTAGGCGAAAAAAAACCGCTCCCCGAAGGAAGCGGCATAACTCGGTTGCTATAAGTACATCATTAGCGGGAGCAATTATATTGCAAATGGTTCTCATTTGCAAAGCTGGCGGATTAGAACTTGATATTTGCTGTCAGCACCGCTGATCGAGCCAGGCCCGGCGTGTAGCGATAGCCGCTCTTGTTGATCGACGCCACGTAGTCCTTGTTAAAGATGTTGTAGGCGTTCAATTGCAGTGTGAGGTTCTTGCTTACGACGTAGCTGGCCATCGCGTCCCAGACCCAGTAGGACTGGATATAACGGGGCGTGGGCGTGGGAGAAGTCGCAGCGCCATCCGATCCGCGATACATGCGTCCCACGAACCTTGCGCCCCCACCGAATTTGAAGCCGTTATCCAGCTTGTAGGTCGTCCAAGATGTGAAGGTCTGACGCGGGGTATAGCTCAAGACGTTCTCACCACTGGCCGTTTGCACCGCCCCGCTCGCTACGCTGGTGTTCATCAAGGCGTATCCGGCCATCACATCCCATTTTGGCGTGATCGCCCCGCTCATACCCAGTTCAAGCCCCTGCACGCGCTTTTTCCCGGTTTGGACGTAGCCCCCTGCCCCATCGGACTCCACCTCATTTTCGACCGAAGTGCGGTATACAGCGGCTGTCAGCGCCAGCTTCTTATCCAGCAGATCCCACTTGGTACCAAATTCGGCTGTCTTCGTCTTTTGCGGCGAGTAGTTCACGTTGTTGGCATTGCTGGCGGTATTGTTGAGCGCGAAGGTGGAACCACCGGGCGGTTGCGCCGATGTCGCGTACAGCGCATAGATGCTGCTGTTTTGAGTAGGTTTGAAGATTGCGGCCAGCTTCCAATTGAACAGGTTTCCGTCCACCGCCCAGTTACCAGCGGCCGTACCGCCAACGGTGCGGTACGTCGTTCTGTAGTGGTCAACCCGAGCACCGCCATTGATCGACCAACGTTCATCGAGCTTCAGGGTGTCGAACAGATACGCGGAGACGGTATCGGTCTTCCCATCGCTGTAGCTACCTGAAACGAACGAATAGGATGCGGGAACCGCATCGTTCGGATTCGGGTTGTAAAGATTTGCAGCGGGCAAGGTTGCCGTGCCGACGCGGGCATAGCTTCCCAGGGAATGCTGCTTTTCCTCCGTGAACTCGACGCCACCGACGAGCGTATGTTGGCCAAGTTCGGCTGTGAGGTTCGTCTGATTGGTAAGAATCTCGTTGGTTTGATCCTTTGCCGTGGGCGTTGAGCGCGCTACAGTCCACGCGCCCAGGTTCCCGAGGCCGCCAGTGGTCGTCAGGTTCGCGGCCGTGACCATGAAGCTTGTGAGCACATAATCTTGCTTGGTTTTCTCGTAGCGCGTGGTGTTTTGCAACCGTACCTTATCGGAGAAATCATGTTCCACTCGCGCTGTGAACATATCCTGCTGCACGTTGTCATGATCGCTGGCCAGGCCGTAGTAGTTGGAAGAATTCACCCTGGGGGCCGATGCAACGTATGCCGGCGCACCTGTTGGGGAGCGGTAGTCAGGCAGACCGATAGTCGGGACGCCGCCATCCGGGCGATTGCGCTGCTCCACATGCAGATAGTCCAGGTAGATCCGCGTGGGCGAATTCAAGCCCCAGGCCAGCGACGGAGCGATACCCGTGCGATTGTTTTCGACCATATGGCGTCCAGGTACACCACTTTCTTGTTTCAGCAGGTTAAGCCTGAAGGCTGTACCGCTGTCCTTGTCGATGACCTTGTTCCAATCGGCAGTAGCCCGCTTTTGCGACCAGCTACCCCATGATAGATCGGACGAGAACGAATCCTTCAGCTCAGGATGTTTCGTCACCAGGTTGATTGAGCCGGTAGGCGAGCCGCGCCCATTATCGGTACCAGCCGGGCCTTTCTGGATCTCGACCTGTTCGATGTTGAACATATCGCGGGTGATCGAGCCGAGATCACGCACGTTGTCCACGTAGATACTGCTGGAGGCGTCGAAGCCGCGCATGTAGATCGCGTCACCAGTGTTGGTCGATCCATTCTCCCCCAGGTAGAACGTCCCGACGCCAGGTGTATTACGTACTGCTTCGGTCAACGAAGTAACGTGCTGATCTCCCATCAGCTCTTTCTTCACAACAGTGATGGTTTGCGGCGTGTTCACCAGCTCTTCAGTGAACTTGGCGGAACTAGCCCGATCTGCTTTGTAGGGCGCTTCGGCAGCTCCTGTGACCGTCACTTGAGGTAATGCGGCTTGTTGTGCGAAGGCGGCGATTGGTGCGAGCGCGGCGGCCACGACAAAGGCCCGACCAGCCAGGGGTGTTTTTTTGCTTATGATGTACGACATAGATATCCCTGTTGAGATTAAAAGATATATCTCGATACAAGGCTGGCGTCGTAGGTGAAATGGCTGGCTAGAATCGGAGTGGCCCGATTGTAATGCAAATGATTTTCATTTGTAACTTTCTGTGTTGTATTAAAGACAAAGGGCCGCTTGCGCGGCCCTTGTTGATAATTTGCAATTAATTGGGAGTTCGGATTACCTGCCAGCTCAAGAAGTATTCATCCCCGTTGTCGCAGCGGTCATCTGGATCGCTGTCAATCGACCATCCGACAAATGCTCCAGCGCTGTAGGTGTAGCCACCCGAAGAATACGGCAGCCTTACCATGTCTCCACCGCTGATCGAGACGCCATCCCAGGTGATGTACGCCACAGTGGGCGCGGGCACATTAGCTGGACGAGGCAATGCGCAGTAGAACCACGGATTTGTGCCGCCAGATCCTGCACCATAACCACTGCCCCAAGCGCCGATCCCGTTTGCACCGTCGTATCTGGTCTCAGATGCCGGCGTGAACGTCACGGCGGTGCCGGCCCCGATACCTGTTGCGGCAGCAACAGCACTCACGGAGCTGGTACCAGCAGTAGTACCACTGTACAAAGCTAAGGTCGTTACACCGCTGGCGTTGGTCGTGGAGGAACCAGCCGCCAAGCTGCCCAGCGAGGCAGACCAATTGACGGTAGCACCAGACAGCGCATTTCCGTTGACATCGCGAACAACAGCCGTCAGAACCGAGGCGGACGATCCGTTGGCCACGATGCTGGTCGGAGACGCCGAAACACTTACTACGCGGGCTGTAGCCGGGTTCGCGGTGAAGGTCACGCCTGCGCTCTTGCCAGCGTCACCGCTTGCACCCTTCGCCGTCACCGTCGCCGCACCAGCGGCAGTGGATCTCAGCGTCATCGTCGCGGTGCCTGTGCTATCCGTCGTGGATGTTGCCCCGGCCAGGCTGCCAAGTGTAGTTGTCCAGTTCACGGTCACACCTGCACCGAGGGTATTGCCGTTGGCGTCTTTGACCGTTGCAGTCAACGTGACCGCCGTCGATCCATCAGCCACCACCGACAACGGAGACGCTACCAGCGTAATCACCCGCGCCGTCGACGTATCGGCCACATATTGCACGGACGCTACCTTGCCCGGATCGCTGGCAACCGCTTTGGCGGTTACGTTCGATGTGCCGATGGATGTAGGTGCAGTCAGGCCGATGACTGCATTGCCACCAGCATCTGTGGAGCTGGTGGATGCGGCCAGCGTTCCCAGCGATGCAGACCAGGTAACAGCCACACCAGCACCCACGATGTTGCCATAGGCATCCCGCACATTGGCTGTGAACGAGGTCACGCCGGTACCATTTGCCGGCTGGGTAGAACTGACCGGCGTCAGGCTATACACTTGGGCGGTTGATGCATCAGGAATGACGGTAATGGCGGCAGTCTTGCCCGGATCCGAACCGCTTCCCTTGGCTGTCAAGTTTGCCACGCCGGCCGTGGTCGGCGTAGTGAACACAACGGTCGCGGTACCAGTCGCATCGGTGGCCGTCGCGGCGGCGGCCAGGCTTCCCAGGGAAGCCCCCCAGTTCACCGCAATGCCAGCACCGAGGTCATTTCCGTTGGCGTCCTTTACCACGGCCGTAAGCGTAACCTGCGTGCCAGAGCCGGCAGTCACAGTGCTTTGACTCGCGGAGAGCGATACGACTCGGGCAGTCGTCGCATCTGCTACATACAGCACAGATGCAGTCTTGCCGGCGTCGCCGGCCGCCGCTTTCGCGGTCAAGCTTGCTGTACCAATGGTCGTCGGTGCGGTCAAGACAACGGTGGCCACGCTGGCGGCGTTCGTTGTGGTTGAGGCCGCGGCTAAAGTACCCAGCGTCGTCGTCCAGTTGACGGCAACCCCAGCACCCACCTCGTTACCATTCGCATCCCGGACGGTTGCGGTCAAGGTCACAGGACTTGTACCGTTAGCAGGTGCAGATGCGATGCTGGTTATAAAGCTGGTGACGCGGGCCGTGCTGGGATCCCCGGTAAAGGTCACGGCAACAGTCTTACCGGCGTCGCCGGCAGCGGCTTTTGCACTCACCGTGGCGGTGCCGGCAGCGGTGCCAGATTGCAATACAACCGTAGCCTGGCCGGTGGCGTTTGTCATCGAGGACACTGCGGCCACACTGCCCAGGGTAGTCGCCCATTGCACAGGAACACCAGCTCCAACCGTATTGCCATTGGCGTCAACAACCGTCGCAGTCAGGGTTGTGGTTGTGCTGCCGTTTGCGACCATGCTGGTAGCCGCAGCAGTCAGTGTATTAACCCTTGCAGTGCCGGCGTCCGCGATGAACTGAACGGTCGCGGTCTTGCCAGCGTCGCCCGTGGCCGAGACCTTGGCCGTGACCGTGGCAGTACCAACGGTAATAGGCGAAACCAGATCGACTGTCGCGGTGCCGTTTGCGTCTGTGGTGGACGAGCTGGCCGCGAGTGTACCGAGCGTAGATGACCAGGTGACGGTTGTCCCGGCACCCATCGTATTGCCGTTCGCGTCTTTCACGGTCGCAGTGAGCTTACTGGCGGCCGTGCCGTTCGCAGCGACGATGGACGGAGCTGCCGTCAGAGCTGTCACTTGCGCCGTGGCAGGATCGCCCGTGAAGGTCGCATCAGCCGTGGCCGCAGATCCGTTGGTGGCGTCGATGGCCGTCACTTCCGCCACGGCAGAGGCCAAGCTTGTGACAGTCGCTGTGGCCTGTCCCGCCTTATCGGTCACGTCCGTGGAGGCTTTGAGCGAAGCATTGCGAATCGTCCACTTTACAGCGCGTGACACCATCGGCAAAGCCTGAGCGTCCAGCAGGGTCGCTGTGAATGTCACAGAGTCTTGCCCATCAGCGGCCGCTGTCGCTTGCGAGCGTGCCACGGTAATCGAAACCGCATTCACCGTGACATTCATCACGTTGGATTTTACCTGGCGGCCGAATTGGTCCGTGGCTTGGAGCTGAAGCTGATAGTCGTTCACACCACCAGCCGTATAGGCGGGCAGTGCCAGAGACCCATCACCCGCCCCGGCATACGGGGTGGCGAAGCTGGCGGCTGTACCCGACCAGGTGAAGTTTCTCAGCGCGGCATCCGAACGGATGGAAACAGGGAATGTCGCAACGGTAACTGGGTTGCCGTTGATCGACGTAGGCAGCTTGATTTCGCCCAGTGGCTTCTTCTTATACTCCAGTACGATTTCGTTGTTTCGCTCAACCAGGTTATACCGCGACCACTTCAGCTTGCGGGTCTCTGCAACATTGTCCGCACGGAGCTGATCGTTCAGCGGGACGCCGATTGAATAGTTGAATTGGAACTTGAAAGTGGTGTCGTGTTGCCCGCCCTGCCCCATCCTATGATCAAGGGATGTGGTAATGAGGGGAATTGGTGTCCAGGAAGCCCCAACCGTTAGCGCACGCGGATCCTTGGATCGGTTGGCCACACCGAATAGCCCGACTTCATCACCGAAATACTGTTCGAACATGAGCTTGATGCCGAGCTGCGGATATTGGGGAAAGAAGCCCTCCGCCCGCACATCGAAGCCGTTCGCCGGCCGCTCATTGTAAGCAACGAGATCAGGCGATGTTTTCCACCCGCTGGCCCGCAGATAAGCATTTGCTGAGAACTTCAGAAAGTCCGTCCAAGCCTCGCCGCCAAGGCCGATCCGCTGATGCTTGCGGGTCACATCGCGGTCATAGAAGACGTTTGCTCCGTACATCCAATTATCGGCTGTGAAGTAGCGATAACCGGCTCCGACGTTGACCGTCGTCCGATAGCTTGGCGTCATCAGGTTCGATCGACGCGCTCCAACCTGCGTGAAGAACAGATGGCGTTCGGTATCGTAGATCGGTACCAGAACATCGACGGCTCCACTTTGGAAGCCGCTACCGCCTGAGAGATCGACCTTTGCCGTACCAAATTGGCCTAACCAGCCCTGGAGGGAGCTACTAGCCGCCTGGCCAGCCTTGCTTAATCCGAACGACTTGAAGTCCATCGAGCCGGTGTCTTCCGGCTTGTTTTCCAGAAGCTGTGCTTCAGGATCGACCTTTTTGGCGGGATAGCCTGGCGTTGCAGCTAGGCTGTTTACCGCCATCACAATGAGCATCAGAAACGCAATTATCCGTTTCATGAGAAAACACCTCCCCTAGACCTGTAAAAACAGGTCAAAAATTTTCAGAAATCGCAGTGAGAAAGTGCCGGCGATCAGGGGCCGGCTAGGCGGTCAGGTCATGACATGGGGCGCGCCCCCGTATGGCTCTTGATGCTGTAGGTCTGATTGGGGAATTGGTGTTCGAGCCAATCCGCCCAACGGGTTGCCCTACGGATCAAGTCGGCCCGATAGATAGCGTTGTAGTACGGCGTGCGAGAGTGATAATTGGCGGCCTTAGTCCAGATATCGCCCTGATCGTTTTTGATATGCTGACGCAGACGCCAAGCGGCCAGGTCGAATGCATAGCAGCCGGCCTGACTCACATGCTGTTCGGTGATGCCGTACTTGGAGAGGCTCGCCAGATAGCGGGTGTTGAACTGCATCGCACCAATATCCGCTGTGCCGTTTGAGTTCAACACACGTTGACCAGGGCGACCGCCCTCCTTCTCTGCGACGGCAAGAACGATATTTGCGGGGATCTCGTACTTGACGGCCGCAGAGATCGAGCAAATCACGCGCTCGGGTAAATGTGGAGGTATATCTAAAACCATGGCCGCCGCCTCAGTTGGCGAATTGCTGTTGCTGTTGTTGCCAGAGGTACTGCTGTAGCCATGCGTTGTACTTAGCTAACGCGGCCTCATAGTCAGCCGCCTCAACCCAGTAACCGCGCAGTTGTGGTGTCCCGACATACTTGGGAATAGCCCCACTCAGATCCGTATAGCTGTTCGTCATGTAGGCCATGCAGTAGCCGGGGAGTTGGTTGTTGACGGACACAACTTGGCCATCAACATAGGTTGCGAGTTGGGAATTCAAGCTCGCCGCATCGCAGCGGCCGGCACCATTGGCCATGGCGCTCACCAACTCGGCCATTTCGGGCGTCTGCTGGGATACCGGGCAGAGCTGAAGAAATTCCAGGCGCTTCTTTATCGTGTCAGTGAATTTGCGGGCGGAAATGCTGTAGTACCGATTCAGGCTTTCATTGCACTCGCTAGGGCGAGTTGCCGAGGAAAGGCACAGCAAGGCGGCGCAGGCCAGGCCGGTATCACCGGTCAGTTCCTGCGCCTGTGTTGGCGTCATGCCCAACATCGTTGCCACAACCAGGAAGAACTTGACAATGTTTTTCATGTGAGCGTCCTTATGCTTGATTGACGAATTGCTGAACTTCCGGATGGTCGGAGGGCACATTGTTGAGAGAGCTGGCATCTGCCATTTCAGCGGTGCCAGCAGATTGCGCGCCCGCGCCGGCAACTTCGGTAACACCACTAGCAGCGTTGGAAGAATCCTGACTGTTGGCTGAACTGGGTTCCTGCTGGCTTTCCCCAGCTTCAGGCGCAGTGTCGTCAGACTCGCCCTCGGATCCTCCGGACGATGCCGAGCGGATCTTTTCTGCAACGCGGCCGCCCAGGGATTGACTTGCTCGCTCGCCGAAATTGGCTGCGATTTCCGCTGCCTTCTCCTTGGCCAGCGCTCCTGCGCCTTTGGCCAAGCTCGCCCCCATCTCGCCAGCGAATTTGCCGGCCGTGCTATTGGTGATTGCACCCATGGCCTGGCTCAAGCCCCCGCCGGCGCGCATTTCGGTGCCCGAATCGTTGCTCTTGGCGAACAGGCCGGTGCCCTTTTGCATACTCTCTTGTGCTGCCGAGAAGGCCGCTTTGATCGCGGAAGCACCGCCCGCCAGATTGCTTGCACCGGCACTAGCTAGGGCGGCACCGCCTGCGACAGCAGCACCGGCAACGCCGGCCATTGCTAGGAGGCCGCCGCCGCCGCCTCCCCCTCCCCCTCCCAGGGTTCCTCCGCTGGCCAAGCCGGCCAGCATGGGGGGAATGCGGCGAATGAGCGCATACAGAACAGCAGCTACAACCAGCATCACACCCACCTCTTTGATGCTGATGCCCTTGCTCATCTGATTGAAATACTCATTCAGGAAGGTCATTCCAATACCAATGATCAGCACCATCCCCAGGAGCGACGCGCCTATGCCCAGCGCCTGCTTATAGAAGCTGATGGCCATGTCCGATGTCCAGCGGGATCCGCCAAAGCCGAGGAAGATCACACCGCCGTAGCACAGGATCCATCCGGCGCAGAGCGTGAGGAGCATTTCGACACCGACCAACGCCAGGACAACCATCACAACTGCTGCGATGAGAATGCCGCACCCACTGTCAACCGGCTTCCAGACGCTGGACTGATCCAAAGTGGTGAAGAAGATATAGAAGCCCATATCGACGACGCTAGACGGCGACATCCCGCTACCTAAGCCGGATGCCTCTGCCCCTATCTGGCGTAGCGACTTGATGATGGCTGTACTGAAGTTCGGGCCATTCGAGAGTAACCACCAGAAGAACCCGGTAGTCAGCATGAAGCTGATAAATTCCCGGAAGAACTCCATCAGGTCGGCTTGCCGTAGCGCCATGAAGCCGAATGTCCAGGTAATGCTGATGACTGCGAGCGTCCAGAACAGCCAAGTTGCATAGTTGGTCATGATGGTGGCCCACCCTGACGCGGCGTTTTGATACTTCGTAAGCACGTTGTCCAAGATGCCGGCATTGCTCAGTTCCGCATGGGCTGAACCCACATAGAAGATGACCAGGAACGCTACCAGCACTTGCAGCATTGCTCTTTGAGTAGTCGATTTGGAGTCCATCGCTCCCCCTTACCAAGAAGCCGATGGTGAGGCAGTGTAGGTGCCCTGGCGAACCTGTTCCGAGGCCGCCTGTTCCTTCGCCTCTTGGTCAACAATGGCTTGCTTGCGTGCCACATCAGCCGCCTGCTGCGACACCAGGAGTGTGCGGATTTGCAGCAGTTGGTTCGCCTGATGGCTGGAGAGCTGGTTTGCGTATTGGATCGCTTCCAGCCTCCCGCCCGCTGACTGGGCGTTTGCTTGCAACTGCTCCAGGGAAGCCGCGTCATTTGTGATCGCATCTTGCTGCGATTGGATACTCTTCATCAGAGCATCATTCGCATTCTTCTGTGACGCGGATCCTTCCGTGGTTGACTCAGCAACGGCCGCCCTCTCGGCATCCGTGCATCCGGTCTTTTGGAAGCAAGACATCCCACGATAGGTACTAACTTTCTTGAACTTCGCCAGGTAAGCGTCGATGTTGCCCGCCTGCTGTTTGTAGTAGTTGAGCGTATCGATGGTTTCCAGAACCTTATTCATGGTTCTAGTCGCCTTGTCCCAGACCCAGGCAGCCGGCGCGACACTGTTTTTGATCTGGTCTTCATACTGCTGCAATTGGGTCTGGTATTGCTCTAATTGCTTTGCCGTCTGTTCGACAGCCTCCAGGGCGGTGATGGTTGTTTGGGTGACATTCAGGCCATCGACCACCGGAATCCCCGTAGCGGCGGCGTTGCCCCAAATGGCGGCGGTAAGCAGGCTGACTGCGACCAGTTTGAAATGCGATTTCATGAGTTCCCCTTTGCCATGCAGCCGAACTTCTTGTACGGCTGATCAAACACGATGTCCTTCGTGACCATGATGTTGAAGCGGTATCCCGGCCGGATCTTCAGAGTTGGAGCAATGTTCAGATTCTTCGAAATCATCTGTGCGCTGGCTTGGCCGAGCTGCTGCCCCAACGCTTCCGTCATTGCTGTGCGGGCCGAGACGGTGCCGTTGGTGGATGTCTGCGAGGTCTGGCTCATGGCGACCCCTGCCGTGATGCCAGACATCAGGAAGGCGGATCCGAAGATGCGGAAGTAGTGGTTGTCTACCTGATCGTTGAAGCCCGAGTAGCCGGCCTGATCGGAGCCGGCCATCGAGCCGAGATCCAGCGTTTTGCCATTCGGAAAAATGAGGCGCTGCCATCCTGTAAGGACGTTCGCCTGGCCATAGACGACATCACTGGAATACGCACCGCCGACGCGGGTGCCTTGCGGAATGAGCAAATGCTGTCCGGTGGCGCTGTCGCAGATATCCTGGGCTACTTGACCCCAAATCGGGCCAGGTAATGTCGAGTCGATGCCAGAAATGAGCGTGCCTGGGATGATCGAGGCGCCCGC
Source organism: uncultured Halopseudomonas sp. (assembly GCA_964477725.1). Lineage (GTDB taxonomy): Bacteria > Pseudomonadota > Gammaproteobacteria > Pseudomonadales > Pseudomonadaceae > Halopseudomonas. The sequence goes on along the minus strand of CAYZFU010000075.1, from coordinate 2,946 downwards.
GATGAGGGTGTAAGGGGCCGAGTCCTCCAACTTGTTCGGCAGTTTCCAGCGGTTGGACGCATTGCCACTGAACTGATTCACATCGTTTCTGCCCGAGGTCGATGCGACTTGCATCAAGCCGGGCGAGGCGGTGCCGGCACCCATGCCGCCCGAGGCTACAGCCGCTTGTGCTTCCGCCAAACGCGCCTTATAGGCGGCCGTAGGATCGGTTGATTGCACGGCCGCAGCGCGCCGACGCACTTCCGCGATCCGGGCAAGATCCGCGTCACGGTTGCCACTGGCACCCAGGGACGCAGTATCGGCGCTTCCCGCCCGGTTGTTCGAACGCAAGCCTGCCAAGTTGACGGCGGTTGTGCGAACTTGAACAGCCTTTTCGAATTGGGCTTGGCGCTGCTCACTCTGGCGTCCACCGGCCAGCCCATTTGGCCGGCTATCGCCCCGACCCATGAGGATCTGACGATCTTGCTCCTGGCCGAGCTGCGGCTTGGCCACGGCAAGGGGCGGTGGCGAAGGCGGTTTGTCGGCATCGCTGGGCCGCTCAACAAGCAACTTGCCATCGGCGGGCACCTGTGGCGGTTGTGGCTGCTGCGCCGGGATCTGGCCGCTGACATGATCACCCACAATTGCCTTGGCGAACGCACTGGTGCTAACTCCCTTGGACTTTTGCTGCTCGGTGGCTTGCGGTGCCTCTTGCACCTGGCGTCGGCCATACGCCACATAAGCGATGATGGCGACAAAGAGAGCCAGGATTAGACCGCCGATGACCAAGGGCATGTTGTTCAGACGGCGGCCGCCAAAGGTTTTGCCGACCGAGCCAGGCGATGCCTCTGGCGACATTGGATCAGGTTTGTTCGACATGCTCTTACTCCTTTCGTACCCAGTAGCCGGTCGGTTCCAGTTTCGTCCCCTTGACCGTATAGCTTCGGCTGAATGCGTGGCGGCCGAAGCGCAGCACCAGGGCGGTTTCGCCCTCTCCTGTTTGCGCAACGTTGTAGCGGAACGCTATGCCTGCTTCGTTGGGCTTGGATTCCTCGACAGGCCGGCTCCAGACCCAGCCCTTGTTCGGCTGAACTTCGTTGATCGCGTAACCCTTGGCGCGGAGGTTGCGCACCAGGTTCGCGCCGAAGCTGTCCATTGCCGGCTGTTGAAGATTCAACCGCGTAGTCGCTGGTGGATAGAACGTGGCCATGATCTTCATGACGTCATCGACCATCTGCTGATTCAGTTCAGGGGCCGTGTCGGTGAAGTTGCCGTACTGATCGGCGGTCACGCATCCAGCGAGGCCGATACACATGAGAATTGCGGCGAGCAGTTTTTTCATGATCATTTGCCCTTGGTGATGGTCACTCGGTCTTGGTCAGAACCGACGCCAGAAACGAGGATTGCCCGGTCGAAGAGGCTATCCACTTCGAACCGATCACCTTTGATGCGGTAGTTGACCATCACGGTCACTTCGTCGGAGAACACGCCGCCGTCTTTGCGTTGCACCAGGAGGGTCGGCGCTTCTGTCTGCGACATTTCACGCGACATCTGGATATAGGTCTTCTTGCCGTCGTTGTAGACGCGCACCGGCTTCCATGACGCGGATCCCGAAACCTGATAGTCGAAGTTCAGGCTGGCCATGGCTTCGCCGGTCTCGGGAATCGTGTTGTCGCGGATCTCTTTGGCCTCGCGACGTTTGAGGGCGTCGAATTTGCGCATCGCATCTTCGGGATAGGAGAAGTTGACCACTGCCATGTAGTCAGTCTTGTGGGATCGCACCTTCAGGCGATACGTGCGACGATTGGTCGTGATGATGAGGGTAGTGTTAAGGCCCACATCCAGAGGTGTGATGATGACGTGCTGCACCTCGTTTTCGCCACTGCCGGACACGGCTGCGTCGAACAGCCAGCGGGCAGGATCACCAGCATTGAGACTGTTGATGGTTTCCCCTGGCTGCAACTCAAGGTCGCACGAGTTGACGATGGCGCAGACGATACTTACCTGGCCGTTTCCGTAGATGAATCGCACCGATCCATCGGGACCGGCCACTGGCTTGAGTGCCACATCGCTGTTTTCCTGCCAGCGTTTGGTGATGGCCAGTGAAGCCTTTTCTTGCGGCGTGAGTACGATGCTTTCGCCGCTAAAATAGTTGTCGATCATACGGTTTTGCTCTCCGCTAGTCGCAGGAGAAGTCGCAGGGACTGGCGGCACTTTTGCTGCCAGCGAGAATGCGGGGATTAATGCCACCAGCGCGGAGAGAATCAGCTTTTTCATTTGTTTACCTTGATAAGAGAGTTGGCCCAGTCGTAGTCACGAACGAAGATGAATTTCGGATTTTTCAGAAGGTCTTCTACCTTCGTGTCCTTGGTCGGCTCTGTTTGATAAAGCCGAACAATGGCTTTCATCCGGTACGTCGGCATAAGCAAGGCACCCTGACGATCACGCACGGTTTCATCCCACTCGACCGCCCAGGCATGGGAGCTTTCGTCTTGCAGCAGCACCGACTGGATGTCGATACTGACCGCCTGCTTGCGCGCCTTCTCGAACGGCGTGGCATCAGGATTCCCGTTCAAATATTCGTTCGCCTTGGCCGTTGCGGGATCGTTGGGATTCAGCTTGGCGTACAGGCGGAACACGGCTTTTCGCTGAAGAGACACATCCGGCGTCACAAGCCTGATGTCTTCGATGAAGGACGCTGCGGCCGTGCGGTAGTCATCAACACTGGCCTCCTGGATGCGGTCGCCTCTGGTGGCAGAGACGACATTGCCCTGCGAGTCCTGGAGGAATGCAATCGGGATGAACTTCGACAGGCTCCCGATATAGGTCATGCCCCCGACAGCAGCCAGGCCGATCAACATCCCCAGTAGTGCGAGCACAGACAAGAGTTGGTTAGCACTCATCACACTGCCGTTATGGTTGTTCCAGACACGGCGGGCGTTGGTGTACGGGTTGGGGGTACTGGGG
>CAYZFU010000074.1:13128-13950 GCA_964477725.1 uncultured Halopseudomonas sp. | reverse complement strand
TCCTGTTCGTGTTGTTCGGCTCGCTGCTGGACAAGGCCGGCGCCGGCAACTACTTCATCAAGGTCGCTTTCTCGCTGCTCGGGCATTATCGCGGCGGCCCGGCCAAGGCAGCCGTGGTGGCCTCGGGCATGACCGGTCTGATCTCAGGGTCCTCCATCGCCAACACCGTGACCACCGGGACCTTTACCATTCCGATGATGAAGCGGGTGGGCTTCTCCGCGGAAAAGGCCGGGGCCGTGGAAGTCGCCTCGTCGGTGAACGGGCAGATCATGCCGCCAGTGATGGGCGCCGCGGCGTTCTTGATGGTCGAATACATCGGCATTTCCTACGTCGATGTCATCAAGCACGCCTTTCTGCCGGCGGTCATTTCGTATATTGCACTGATCTATATTGTCCACCTTGAAGCTCTGAAGGCCGGCATGCAGGGTCTGCAGAGCAGCAATCCGCCCCGCCCGCTGCTGCGAAAACTCATCGGCTTTCTGACCGGACTGATTCTGCTGATGGCGCTGTCGTTCGGCGTGTATTACGGACTGGGTTGGCTCAAACCGTTACTCGGCGATGCTGCCGGTTGGGTGATTTCCGCCGGGCTGGCGGTGGTTTACGTGGCGCTGCTCAAGCTTGGCTCGCAGTTCCCGGAGCTTGAGCTGGACAAGCCCGACTCGCCGCTGATTACCCTGCCGCAGACGCGGCCAACGGTACTCTCCGGACTGCATTACATTCTTCCGGTCATCGTGCTGGTCTGGTGTCTGATGGTCGAACGCCTTTCGCCTGGGCTGTCCGCCTTCTGGGCTACGGTGTTCATGATCTTCATCATCCTCACCC
>CAYZFU010000074.1:8257-13118 GCA_964477725.1 uncultured Halopseudomonas sp. | reverse complement strand
CAGCGTCCATTGCTCGGCATCTTCCGCGGCGATCATCGGCTGGGCAGCAACGTCTGGCGCGGCCTGTATGAGCTGTGGGAAGGCCTGGTAGCCGGTGCGCGCAACATGATCGGTATCGGCATCGCCACGGCCACTGCCGGCATCATCGTCGGCGCAGTGGCGCAAACCGGCGTCGGCCTGGTGCTGGCCGACCTGGTCGAGATGCTGTCGATGGGCAATCTGATGCTCATGCTGCTGCTCACTGCCGTCCTCAGCCTGATCCTCGGCATGGGCCTGCCCACCACGGCGAACTACATCGTGGTATCGGCACTGCTCGCACCGGTAATCGTCACACTGGGCCAGCAGAACGGGCTGATCGTACCCTTGATCGCGGTGCACCTGTTCGTGTTCTATTTCGGCATCATGGCTGACGTCACGCCGCCGGTGGGACTGGCGTCCTTTGCCGCGGCAGCGGTGTCCGGCGGGGATCCGATCCGCACCGGTTTCCAGGCGTTCTATTACAGCCTGCGCACCGCGGCCCTGCCGTTTCTGTTCATTTTCAACACCGACCTGCTGCTGATCGACGTCGACTTCGCCCATGGCGTACTGATATTCGTCGTCGCCACGGTCGCCATGCTGATCTTCGCCGCTGCGACGCAGGGCTGGCTGATGGTGCGCAGTCGCTGGTACGAGAGCCTGCTGTTGTTGCTGGTGGCGTTCACGCTGTTCCGCCCGGGTTTCTGGATGGACATGATCCACGACCCCTACGAAGCGATTCCACCTGCGCAGCTGGCAGAAGCCATGGGCTCGGTTGAGGAAGACAGCAACCTGCGCATGCACATCCGCGGCGAGGACGAGATCGGCAACGAGCGCGAGTTCTATCTGCTGGTGCCGATTCCCGAAGGCGAAACCGGCCAGGAGCGCCTGGACAACCTTGGCCTGATGCTGATGCAGGATGGCGATCAGGTCATCGTCGACATGGTTACCTATGGTAGCCTGGCCGCTGACCTCGGCTTTGCGTTCGACCAGGAAATTCTCGAGATCCTCGCCCCGGTCGACCGTTGGGCAAAGGAATGGATGTGGATTCCGGCCCTGCTGGTATTTGCGCTGGTAGCCGGGTTGCAGTGGCGCCGGCGCGGCGATCCCGCTGCCGCCGCAGCGTCGCGGCAGCAGACTGCCTGAGCCAGCCAGTGGCTTGTTTTTTGCTTGGTAATCCGTAGCGAGCGCCAGCGCAGGCGCTCGAAACGACAATGGCGTCGTGCCCGGCAAGACGGATCGAGACGTCTGTCGAGCACGACGCTTTTTTTTGCCTACGGAACCGCCATGAATCGACACGATACACCGCGCGCCGACGCCCTGGCCTGGGCAGACGGCAGTGACGCACCAGAAAAGCCCAACCTGAACATCGGCTACCTGCCGCTGACCGACTCCGCCTCGCTCATCGTCGCGGCCACGCAGGGCTTCGCCCAACCCTATGGTCTAACGCTCAACCTTCGCCGCCAGGCGTCCTGGTCGGGTGTGCGCGATCGCCTGCTCAGCGGTGAGCTGGACGCGGTGCAGGGATTATACGGTCTGATATACGGCATGCATCTCGGACTGGGCACGGTAGCGACGCCAATGGCCGTGCTCATGGGACTCAACCAGAACGGTCAAAGCATCAATCTTTCCAATGGAATGCGTGACCTGGGCGTGACCGGTGGGAAGGCACTCGCGCATCATGTGCACCAGAGCGGTGCAAAACTGTGCCTGGCGCAGACCTTTCCGACCGGCACCCACGCCATGTGGCTCAACTACTGGTTGGCCGCGCATGGCATACATCCGCAGCGCGACGTGGACACCGCGGTCGTGCCGCCCTCGATGATGGTCGAGCACCTGCGCGCGCGGCGCATTGATGGCTTTTGCGCTGGCGAGCCTTGGGGAGCCTGCGCTATCGAGCAAGGGATGGGCATCACGGTTGCGACCAGCCAGTCGATCTGGCCCGACCACCCGGAAAAGGTACTCGGCACCACCCGGGCCTTCGTCGAACGCTACCCGAACACTGCACGCGCCCTGATAATGGCGGTGCTCGATGCAAGCCGCTTCATCGAGGAAAGCGAGGCCAACCGGCGCAGTACCGCGCAGCTGATTGCCAGCTCCGAATTCGTCTCGGCGAAAGCCTCTATCCTAACCCCGCGGATGCTCGGTGATTACGATGACGGAGCCGGGCGCATCTGGCAGGATGAGCACGCGCTGCGTTTCCATGGCGAGGGAACGGTGAATGTCCCTTACCTGTCGGACGGCATGTGGTTCATGACGCAGTTTCGCCGTTGGGGCCTGCTGGACAGCGATCCGGACTACCTGGGCGTTGCCCGGGAGGTCCAGCAGCTCGAATTGTATCGTCAGGCTGCCGGCGCTCTGGGCGTGGATGTGCCGGCCTGTGCGATGCGCAGCAGCATCTTTGGCGACGGTACAGTCTGGAACGGCAGTGACCCGGCAGGATACGCCCGGGGCTTCGCCCTGCATTCGCTGGCCGAGACGCAACCTACCCCTTCGACAATCGCCGAATGAGATGCTTCGATGCGAATTCTTCTGATCAATGACACCGCGAAAAAGGTCGGACGGCTCCGCGAGTCGCTGATCGAGGCCGGTTTCGAGGTGATCGACGAATCCGGTCTGTCCATCGACCTGCCGCAGCGCGTGCAGAGCAGCAAGCCCGATGTGATCCTTATCGACAGCGACTCGCCGGGGCGCGACGTGCTCGAACAGGTTGTTCTGGTCAGCCGCAACCAGCCGCGGCCGATCGTCATGTTCACCGATGACAAGGACCCGGAGCACATGCGCAGGGCAATCCGCTCCGGCGTCAGCGCATACGTGATCGAGGGGATTCAGAGCACGCGCCTGAAATCGATCCTCGACGTCGCCATGGCACGCTTCGAAAGTGACCAGCAGCTGCGCGCCGAGCTGCAGGCCCGCGAGCAGCAACTGGAAGAGCGCAAGCGCATCGAGAAGGCGAAAGGCTTGCTGATGAAAATGCGCAATTGCGACGAGCCCGAAGCCCATACGCTGATGCGCCGCCAGGCCATGAGCAAGCAACAGAAGCTGATCCAGGTGGCCGACCAGATCATCGCCATGCACGACATGCTTCAGTAGTACCTCCACTCGCTTACACCTTGGCACGCATCCTGCTTTGAATACCTCAGGCAACCAATGGCGGTTGCCCACCCGACAACGACGTCGTCCCCAACCGGAGCCTCTGCACCGGACCGGGGATGGCGTTTTTTTTTGCCGCGACGCAGTCGGTAAAAGCTCCGAACCCCTATTTACAGTGCCTTCGAGGGATGCCGCATGAACAAGAGTTTCTGGAAAGCCGGCCACAAGCCGACGCTGTTCGCAGCCTTTCTGTACTTCGATCTGAGCTTCATGGTGTGGTACGTGCTGGGCCCACTCGGGGTGCAGATTGCCACCGATCTGGGCCTGAGCGCACAGGAACGGGGCATGATGGTCGCCACACCGATTCTCGCCGGGGCGGTACTTCGTCTGCTGCTGGGCTTCATGGCGGATCGGCTGTCGCCCAAGACTGCCGGAATCTTCGGCCAGGTAGTGGTCATCACCGCGTTGAGCCTGGCCTGGCTGCTGGGCGTGGACAGCTATCATCAGGCGCTGCTACTGGGTCTGGGCCTGGGCTTCGCCGGGGCCTCCTTCGCCGTTGCCTTGCCGCTGGCTTCGCAGTGGTACCCGCCGGAGCATCAGGGTACCGCGATGGGCATCGCCGGGGCCGGCAATTCCGGTACCGTTCTCGCCGCGCTCTTTGCGCCGGGCCTGGCGTACCTGTTCGGCTGGGAAAACGTGTTCGGCCTGGCGCTGATCCCGCTGGGTATCACCCTGGTGATCTTCATGGTCTGCGCGCGCAACGCGCCACAGCGGCCTAAGCCCAAATCGGCGCATGACTATATGGTTGCCCTGAACGACCGCGACACCTGGTGGTTCATGTTCTTCTACAGTGTGACCTTCGGTGGCTTCATCGGGCTGGCCAGCGCCCTGCCCGGTTATTTCAGCGATCAGTACGGGCTGAACCCGGTGGTCGCCGGCTACTACACTGCCGCCTGCGTCATGGCTGGCAGTTTCATGCGGCCGCTGGGTGGTGCTCTGGCCGACCGCATCGGTGGTATCCGCGCGCTGCTGTGCATGTATGGTGTCGCCTCGGTATGCATCGCCCTGGTTGGCTTTCACCTGTCCAGCTCGCTGGCCGCGCTGGCCCTGTTCGTGGCCGCCATGCTCGGCCTGGGCGCGGGCAACGGCTCGGTGTTCCAGCTGGTGCCGCAGCGCTTTCATCGCGAAATCGGCGTCATGACCGGTCTGGTCGGGATGGCGGGCGGTGTCGGCGGCTTCGTGCTGGCGGCCGGGCTCGGCGCGATCAAGCAACACACCGGTGATTACCAGTTGGGCCTCTGGCTGTTTGCCAGCCTGGGTGCGCTGGCCTGGTTCGGCCTGCTCAACGTCAAGCGTCGCTGGCGCACGACCTGGGGCTCGTCTGCGATGACTGCGGCGCGGGTATAACCATGCCACTGCAGCTACGCACGGCGGAGTTCAGCTCCGCCGGTCCCAGGAAGGACAATCAGGATGCGGTGCGCATCGTGACGCCCGCGCCGCGCCTGGCAGCGAGCAAGGGCCATCTCATGGCGCTGGCCGACGGTGTCAGCCAATGCCATGACGGCGGTCTCGCAGCGCGCGCGACGCTGCAGGCGCTAGCCCTGGATTACTATTCGACGCCGGAAACCTGGTCGGTCGTTCAGGCGCTGGAGAAGTTGCTCAGCGCACATAACCGATGGTTGCGGGCCAACGGCGGCGGGCAGCCGCTGCTCACCACGCTTACTGCACTGGTCATGCGCGGCACCCGGTATAC
>CAYZFU010000074.1:250-8247 GCA_964477725.1 uncultured Halopseudomonas sp. | reverse complement strand
GCTCACATTGGCGACTGCCGGGCCTACATGCTGCGCAACGGCAAATTGCGCAAGCTGACCGTGGAACACGTGTGGGAGCAGCCCGAAATGCACCATGTGCTCAAGCGCGCGATGGGGCTGGACGAGCATTTGCTGATGGACTATTGCGAGGGCGACCTGCGGGCGGGCGATCGCTTCGTCGTGCTGAGCGATGGCGTTTGGGCCAGTCTCGACGATTTGACCGTGCATGCGCAGTTGCTGCGAGACCGGGATCCGCAGACCACCTGTGAAGCCCTGGTATCAGCTGCCCTGCAGCGCGGCAGTCAGGACAATGCCAGCGCGCTGGTGGTGGTGGTGGACGAACTGCCGGAAGCCAATCTTGCCGACGTACTCGAACCGATCGACGAGCGGGCCCTGCCGCCACGACTGAAGGCAGGGCAACGCTTCGAGGACTGGGAGGTGGTGAGCAACCTGGCCGAGTCCCGCCAATCGATCATCTACCGCGTACGCGATCCGCTCCAGCAGAACTGGCTGCTCAAGACCCTCCCGCCGCAAGCCCGCGATGATGCCGATGCCTGCCGGGATCTGGTGCTCGAAGAGTGGTTCATGCGCCGTGTAGCCGGTCAGCACATTCCCGAACTGCATCCCTTACCCGCCCGGCAGCATCTGTATTACGTCATGCGCGAGCATGCTGGCGTCACGCTGGAGCAGCATAAGCGTGAGCACGGCCTGCTCAGCGTCAACCTCGCTCTGGAGATTGCCGCCAAGCTGGTGCGTGGGATCGGGCTGCTTCACCGACGCAACCTGATTCACCGGGATATCAAGCCGGATAACCTGTTGCTCGACGACGAAGGCGTGTTGCGGATTCTCGACTTTGGCCTGGCATTCTGCCCCGGCCTTTCGAGTCCGGAACGCGCCGGAGCGCCTGGCACGCCCAGTTATATCGCACCGGAAGTGTTTGCCGGCGCCGGGCCGGCCCCGCAACAGGACCTCTACAGTGCCGGCGTCACGCTGTTCTATCTGCTGACCGGGCACTACCCTTACGGCGAAGTCGAAGCCTTTCAACGTCCTCGGTTTGGCCGGGCCACGCCACCGAGCCGTTATCGGCCAGATATCCCGCCATGGCTCGATGAATGCCTGCTCAAGGCGCTGGAAGCCGACCCTGCCAAGCGCTACGAAACCGCAGAGGAATGGCTCCTGACGCTGGAACACGGGGAGCGTCAGAGCCTCAAGCGCGAGCCGGTACCGCTGCTCGAGCGCGAGCCGCTAGTGGTCTGGCGCAGCGTCGCGCTAGGTGCTCTGGCGTTGAATATCGTACTGCTCGCTGTCATGTTTCACTGAGTTCCCTGGAGATGCCGAGCTGCGTCGCGGTGGCTTGCCAATTACCCCCCATGGCCGGGATGCGGGCGGCATTTTCAGGAACCTTTTCCATCGGTGTGTTGCGGGCGCCCCCGCACCAGGACCGTGCGCCCTGCCATATTGCGGTGCATAAAAGCACAATTCTGTTTCGAGAATATGCTCGCAAGGCGCTGATTGTATTGACGTCTACAAGCTGGCACAGCCTGTGCACAGACAACCGGGACAAAACATTGGCCGCTCCTTCAATGGCGATGGGGCAGCTGCCTGACTGATCAGGACCTGGACAAAGGCGTCCTTGCCGCGTGCGCGGCGAGGATGCCTTTTTTGTTTTCCGCTGCCGCATCGGAGTTACCCATGCAAAAGCTAAAACTGGTAATGGTTGGTAACGGCATGGCCGGGGTTCGCACGCTCGAAGAACTCATCAAGCTGACCCCGGACCTGTACGACATCACGGTCTTCGGCGCTGAGCCGCACCCGAACTACAACCGCATTCTGCTATCGCCGGTGCTAGCCGGCGAACAGACCTTCGAAGAGATCGTGCTGAACGATCTCGACTGGTATCGCGACAACGGCATCACCCTGCATGTAGGACGCAAGGTGGTCGAGATCGACCGCGTCCGGCGCAAGGTCATCGCCGATGACGGTACCGAAGCCGAGTACGACCGCTTGCTGCTGGCCACCGGCTCCAACCCGTTCATCCTGCCGGTACCGGGCAACCAGCTCGAAGGCGTCATCGGCTACCGTGACATTGCCGATACCCAGGCGATGATGGACACGGCCAAAACCCACAAGCACGCCGTGGTCATCGGTGGCGGATTGCTCGGGCTCGAAGCCGCAAACGGGCTGAAGCTGCGCGGCATGGACGTCACCGTCATACATATCGGAGAATGGCTACTCGAGCGCCAGCTCGACAGCACCGCGGGCAAGCTCCTGCAGACGTCGCTGGAAGACCGTGGCCTGAAATTCATGCTGCCACAGTTCACCAGCGAGCTGATCGACGACGGTAACGGCCGCGTCTGCGCGGTGAAGTTCAAGGATGGCACGCAGATCCCGGCGGATCTGGTAGTCATGGCAGCGGGCATTCGCCCCAACACGGGACTCGCTGAGAAAGCCGGCCTCGCCTGCAATCGCGGCATCCTGGTCAGCGACACGCTGCAGACCTACGATCCAAAAATCTACGCCATAGGCGAGTGCGCCGCGCACCGTGGCATCGCCTATGGTCTGGTCGCCCCGCTGTTCGAGCAGGCGAAGGTATGCGCCAATCACCTGGCCATGCTCGGCTATGGGCGCTACGAAGGTTCGGTGACCTCCACCAAATTGAAAGTCACCGGTATCGATCTGTTTTCCGCTGGCGATTTCACCGGCGACGACGATAGCGAAATTATCACCCTCTCCGACCCCATCGGTGGTGTCTACAAGAAGCTGGTCATCCGCAAGGACGTGCTGGTTGGCGCCTGCCTCTACGGCGACACCGCCGACGGCGGCTGGTATTTCCGTATGGTCAAGGAAGGCCAGAATATCAGCGAGATCCGCGATCATCTGATGTTCGGCGAGAACGCCATCGGCGATACCGGTCACCAGGGCCAGAACAAGGCGATGAACATGCCTGACGACATGGAGGTCTGCGGCTGCAACGGCGTGTGCAAGGGCACCATAGTCAAGGCAATCCAGCAGCACGGATTATTCAGCGTCGACGATGTGAAAAAGCATACCAAGGCGGCGAGTTCCTGCGGCTCGTGCACCGGTCTTGTCGAGCAGATAGTGCTCAACACCGTCGGTGGCGCGGCCGACGTGAAACCGAAAAGCGAGCGAGCCATATGCGGCTGCACCGAACTGAACCATGGCCAGGCGCGCCAGGTGATTCGCGAGCACCACCTGCTGACCATTCCAGAGGCGATGCGCTTCATGGAATGGCGCACTCCCAATGGATGCGCCACCTGCCGGCCGGCCCTCAATTACTACCTGCTCTCTACCTGGCCAGGTGAGGCGAAGGACGATCCACAGTCGCGCTTCATCAACGAACGCGCCCACGCCAATATCCAAAAAGACGGCACCTACTCGGTTGTCCCGCGCATGGCTGGCGGCGTGACCAACGCTGCCGAGCTGCGCCGAATCGCGGATGTGGCGGACAAGTATCAGGTGCCCATGGTTAAAGTGACCGGCGGCCAGCGCATCGATCTGCTGGGGATTCGCAAGGAAGACCTGCCCAAGGTCTGGAAGGACCTGGACATGCCCTCGGGGCATGCCTACGGCAAATCGATTCGCACGGTGAAGACCTGCGTCGGCACGGATTTCTGCCGCTTCGGCACGCAGGACTCGACGCAGATGGGGATCGATCTGGAACTGGCGCTGAGCTATATGTGGTCGCCGCACAAGGTCAAGCTGGCGGTCTCCGGCTGCCCGCGCAACTGCGCTGAGTCGGGTATCAAGGATGTCGGGGTGATTGGTGTCGATTCCGGCTGGGAGCTCTACATAGGCGGGAACGGCGGGATCAAGACCGAAGCCGGCGAATTCTTCACCAAGGTGAAGACGGCCGAAGAAGTCATGGAATACACCATGGCGTTCCTGCAGCTGTACCGCGAAGAAGGCTTCTACCTCGAGCGCACCGTGCATTACCTGCATCGCGTCGGAATGGAACACATCAAGCGCGCGGTGCTTGAGGATGCCGAACGACGCAAGGCGCTGCATGAACGCCTGGTGTTCTCGCTGTCGTTCGACAAGGACCCGTGGAAGGAGCGTATCGAGCGCGACGAGCTCAAGCAGGAATTCGAGCGTATTGCTGTGAAGGAACTGGCGGAGGCCTCGGTATGACCTGGTTCGATATCTGCGCACTGGACGACATTCCGCAGCTCGGTTCGCGAGTGGTAACCGGCCCGAAAGGCGACATAGCGATCTTTCGCACCAGCGATGATGACGTGTTCGCGGTTGATGACCGCTGCCCGCACAAAAACGGCCCGCTGTCCCAGGGCATCGTCTTCGGCAAGAGCGTGACCTGCCCGCTGCATAACTGGGTGATCCAGCTGGAGACCGGCGAGGCGGTCGCTCCGGATGTCGGTTGCACTCACCGCTATCCCACCCGGGTCGAGGGTGGACGGGTGCAACTGACGCTTTCTGGGTGCACTGAGGCAGGGATGCACAGGACACGCTGTGAACCCCCGCAAGCGGGTCCAGCCCGCGATCGCAGATCGCTGGGCGTTCGGCTTCGCGCGAAGCTGTGCTTCGCAGGCGCTCACCTTACCCCTAAACGCTCGCGATTCCCTTCCCTGGGAATCGAACGGTCCGACGCACCCCTGCCTCGGCGCCCCTTTCGACTTTGTGCAATCTGGACGAAACCATGACAACCGTTACTGCTTCAACCTGCTGCTACTGCGGTGTCGGCTGCGGCGTGCTGATCGAGCACGACGGCGAGCGCATCCTGGATGTACGGGGCGATCCGAAGCATCCGGCCAATTTCGGCCGTCTGTGCAGCAAAGGCTCGACCTTGCACAAGACCGGCGACATCGCCGCCCGCGCGCTCTATCCCGAGCTGCGCCTGGGCAAGGCCATGGGCCGTTCACGGGTTGACTGGGATACGGCCATGGATCATGCCGCCCAAGTGTTCGGTAACACCATCGCCGAGCACGGCCCGGACAGCGTGGCGTTCTATATTTCCGGACAGCTGCTAACCGAGGATTACTACGCGTTCAACAAGCTGGCGCGCACGGTCGTGGGCACCAACAACCTCGACAGTAATTCGCGGCTGTGCATGTCCAGCGCGGTGGTCGGCTACAAGCGCAGCCTGGGTGCCGATGCACCACCCTGCTCCTACGAAGACATCGAGCTGAGCGACTGCGTACTGATCGTCGGTAGCAACATGGCCTACGCCCACCCGGTGTTGTTCCGCCGGCTGGAGCAGGCGAAGGCGGAGAATCCCGAGAAACGCGTCATCGTTATCGATCCGCGTCGCACGGACACCTGCGACATCGCGGATTTGCATCTGGCGCTACAACCCGGAACGGACGTCGCGCTGTTTCATGGCCTGTTGCACATTCTGCTGTGGGAAGGCTGGATCGACCGCGCCTTCGTCGACGCCCATACCCAGGGCTTCGACGAGCTCAAGAGCCTGGTACGCGACTACACCCCGGCCATGGTCAGCAGCATCTGCGGGATCGATCGAGACGATCTGCAGACCGCGGCTCGGATGATCGGCAGCGCGCCCAGCTTCCTGTCGCTGTGGTGCATGGGGTTGAACCAGTCGACTGCGGGCAGCGCGAAAAACAACGCCCTGATCAACCTGCACCTGGCGACCGGACAGATTGGCAAGCCGGGCAGTGGGCCCTTCTCGCTGACTGGTCAGCCGAACGCCATGGGCGGGCGCGAAACCGGCAGCCTGTCGAACCTTCTGCCTGGGCATCGTGACGCGGGTAACGCGGCGCACCGCGAAGAGGTAGCTGCTTACTGGGGCGTGGAGAGCGTGCCCGCCTCCCCTGGCCTGTCCGCTATCGAGCTGTTCGAGGCGGTGCGTGTCGGCAGGGTCAAGGCACTATGGATCGCCTGTACCAACCCGGCGCAGTCCATGCCGGACCAGACGCTGGTACGCGAAGCGTTAAGGAATTGTCCCTTCGTGGTGGTACAGGAGGCTTTTGGCAATACCGAGACCTGTCAGTTCGCCGATCTGCTGCTTCCAGCTGCAAGCTGGGGCGAGAAGGAAGGATCGGTGACCAATTCCGAGCGGCGCATCAGCCATGTACGGCCAGCCATCACCGCGCCTGGCGAAGCACGCGCGGACTGGGCGATCGTCTGTGATCTGGCCAGACGACTGGAGAAACAACTGCGTCCCGGGCAGCCAAGCCTGTTCGGCTTCCAGTCTCCGGCCGAGCTGTTCGACGAGTTCAAGGGGCTCACCGCGGGACGCGATCTGGACTACAGCACCTTGAGCCACGCGTTGATCGATCGGCTTGGTCCACAACAGTGGCCGTTCCGCGCCGTTACCGGCCACGGCACGGCACGTTTGTATGCCGATGGCCGTTTCGCTACCGATGACGGTCGTGCACGCTTTGTCAGCGAGCCCTATGTCCCCGCCAGAGAACAACGCGATGCGCGTTTCTCGCTGACACTGAACACCGGACGCTTGCGTGATCAATGGCATGGCATGAGCCGTACCGGCACCGCGGCGCAGCTGTTCGGGCATGTCGAGCAGGCGCAACTGAGCCTGCACCCAGATGAGATCCGCAGCCGTAGGCTGCGCGAGGGCCAACTGGTCGCTGTCAGGAGTCGGCGCGGCGAGATCATCCTGCCGGTGATCGCCGATCAGCAGATCCGTCCCGGACAGGCGTTCATTCCCATGCACTGGGGCGATCGCTTCCTCAAGGGGCTGGGCGTGAACGTGCTGACCCAGCCGGCATTCGATCCTATTTCAAAGCAGCCCGAGCTCAAGCAGGCGAGCATCAGCGTTACCCCGGTAGCACTGCCGTGGGAGCTGTATGTGCTGGTTGAAGGCGATGTACAGCAGCGCTTCGAAGCGCTGCGGCCGATGTGCGAGCAGTTCGCCTTCGCCAGCTTTGCCCTGACCGGTCGCGAGCGGCCTGCTCTGGTCATGCGTGTCGCGCACCAGTCGGCGCCTGACGTTGCCGTTTTGCACAGCATTGACAGGGTGCTCGGGCTGGATGCGGGACCAGTGATCGTCTACGACGACGCTCGCCGCTCGATCGGCAAGCGCGTGAAGATCGAGAATGGACGTATTACCGCGATCCGCCTGACAGGCGAAACCGCAGCGCGCGACTGGCTGCATGGCGTATGGCAAAGCGGCGAAGCGGACGCGGCGCTGCGGCGCTGGTTTCTCGCTCCGCTCAGCTCACCGCCGGGGGGCGGTGCGGTGGCGGACAAGACCATCTGCAGCTGCATGAACGTCAGCGCCAGCCGGATCAGTGCAGCTATCGAGAGCGGCCACGATCTGGATGGTCTCAAACAGAGCCTCGGCTGCGGCACGCAGTGCGGCTCGTGCCTGCCTGAGATACGCCGGATGCTGACGACCGCCGCGCAGCCGGCCTGAAGGACAGGTGTCGTCGAGCAGGTATTCGGCGAATTGAAAACAACGTCCCGTGACATGGAATCTGTGAGGAAAGCGCAAATGAATGCCAAAGTCTGGCTGGTTGGAGCGGGTCCCGGCGATCCGGAACTGCTGACATTGAAGGCCGTGCGCGCGCTCGCTCAGGCCGACGTGGTTATGGTCGATGATCTGGTCAATCCGGCCATTCTCGAGCATTGCCCGCAGGCGCACATCATCAAGGTCGGCAAACGCGGCGGTTGCCGCTCGACTCCGCAGGCGTTCATAAATCGTCTGATGCTGCGCTACGCCCGCCAGGGCAAGGTGCTGGTGCGCCTCAAGGGCGGCGACCCCTGCATTTTCGGGCGCGCCGGCGAGGAGTCGGATTGGCTGGCCGAGCGCGGCATCGAGTCGGAAATCGTCAACGGCATCACTGCCGGGCTGGCCGGCGCCACCCAGTGCGGCATTCCGTTGACCCTGCGCGGTGTGAGCCGCGGCGTGACACTGGTGACGGCCCATACCCAGGACGATAGCGAGCTGAACTGGCGAGGGCTTGCCGAAGGCGGTACGACGCTGGTGATCTATATGGGTGTGGCACGTCTGACGCAGATCCAGCGCGGGTTGCTGGAGGGCG
>CAYZFU010000074.1:0-240 GCA_964477725.1 uncultured Halopseudomonas sp. | reverse complement strand
GCATGGCTGCCACGACACCGGTCGCGATGATCGAGCGGGCAAGCACAGCGCAACAGCGGCAGAGCATCTGTCAGCTGGCTCAGCTGTGTGATGAAGCCGCGGCATTCCGTCTGCAAAGCCCGGCGGTGCTGGTGATCGGCGACGTCGTAGCGGCGTCGGCGATGCTGGCCGTCAGCACCAAGGCGGAGCAGCTGGCAGAAGCCTGATCGAGCGTGGCCCCTTCGCGGTCATGCCCGCAAC
>CAYZFU010000073.1:7729-14036 GCA_964477725.1 uncultured Halopseudomonas sp. | reverse complement strand
GTATTCCAATACCACACTGGTATCCTTCCTGCCCACGCTGGGCCTGGGCGGAACCGTCGTGCTGATGGCCAAGTTCGACGCGGCGAAGTATCTCAAGCTGGCAGCCGAGCATCGGGTCACCCATACGATGCTGGTACCAGTGCAGTACCAGCGCATCATGGCCCGGCAGGATTTTGGCGATTACGACTTGTCCAGCTTCGTGATGAAGTTCAGCACCAGCGCCCCCTTTCATGCCGAGCTCAAGGCGGACATTCTCGCTCGCTGGGCCGGCGGACTCATCGAGTTCTACGGCATGACCGAAGGCGGCGGCTCCTGCATGCTCGCCGCGCATCAGTTTCCCGACAAACTCGGCACCGTAGGCAAACCGCTGGAAAACCATGACATGCGCGTGATTGACGAAGACGGCAACGAGCTCGCGCCCGGCGAGATCGGGGAAGTCGTCGGGCACTCGCCTGCGATGATGACCGGCTATCTCAACAAGCCTGAAAAAACCCGCGAAGCCGAGTGGTACGACAGCGAGGGCAAGCGTTTCATTCGAACCGGTGATGTCGGTCGTTTCGATGAAGACGGTTTCCTGACATTGATGGACCGCCGCAAGGACATGATTATCAGCGGCGGCTTCAACATCTATCCAAGCGACCTCGAGGCAGAGCTGCGTCAGCATCCCGATCTGCTGGAAGTCACCGTGATAGGGGTACAGTCGCGCTGGGGCGAAACGCCGGTGGGCTATGCTGTATTGAAACCGGGCGCGAACACGCCGGCCGAGGACATCCTCGACTGGTTCAACCAGCGTGTCGGCAAGACCCAGCGGCTCAACCGCTTGATCCTCACCGACGAGTTGCCGCGAAGCGCCATCGGCAAGGTACTGAAACGCGAACTGCGGGACCGTTTCCAGGCGGAGTTCGGCGAGCTGGATTGATCTGCGTCATAGCCCTGGCCAGCCTGGACCGAAGAAATTTTGTTCTGGGCTGGCTTGCGGGTATCCTCTGCGCCTGGTTAAAACCGGGTGTGACTTTCACCGCTGCCAGGCAGTCTGAGCTTACGCCGGCGGGTTGATCAGTACCGTCCAGCAGAACAATCAGCATCCCGCCCAGGCGGGGTACAGCAGGAGCTTTTAATGTCTAGACAGAACGCGTACGACCGGGAAGAGCTGCTCAAGTGCAGTCGCGGCGAGTTGTTCGGTCCCGGTAACCCTCAGTTGCCCGCACCCAACATGCTGATGATGGATCGTATTACCCATATCAGCGATACCGGGGGACGGTTCGGCAAGGGGGAGATCGTGGCCGAGCTGGATATTCATCCTGACCTGTGGTTCTTCGGCTGCCATTTCGAAGGTGACCCGGTGATGCCGGGTTGTCTCGGGCTGGATGCGATGTGGCAGCTGGTCGGCTTTTACCTCGGCTGGCTAGGCTATGAAGGGCGCGGGCGCGCACTCGGCTCGGGCGAAGTGAAATTCTTCGGCCAGGTACTCCCCGTCGCGAAGAAAGTGACCTACACCATTCACATCAAGCGCACCATCAATCGCTCGCTGACCCTCGGCATCGCCGATGGCAGCATGGCCGTCGATGGCCGTG
This sequence comes from uncultured Halopseudomonas sp., assembly GCA_964477725.1. GTDB lineage: Bacteria > Pseudomonadota > Gammaproteobacteria > Pseudomonadales > Pseudomonadaceae > Halopseudomonas. The sequence goes on along the minus strand of CAYZFU010000073.1, from coordinate 12,462 downwards.
AAATCTACACCGCTGAAGGTCTGCGGGTAGGTTTGTTCACTTCAACAGACAGCTTCTGAGGACACCACTATGCGTCGCGTCGTGATTACAGGCATGGGCATCGTTTCCTGCCTTGGCCAGGATCTGGACAGCGTGGCAGCCAGCCTCAAGGCGGGCAAGCCGGGCATAACCTTCAACCCTGAATACGCCGAAATGGGCCTGCGCAGCCAGGTCTCCGGTAGCGTGAAAATCGATCTGGATGCTGCGATTGACCGCAAGCTCAAGCGCTTCATGGGTGATGCGGCGGCTTTCGCCTACCTGTCAATGCAGCAGGCGATTGCCGACGCAGGTCTGACCGACGAACAGATCAGTCATGTCCGCACTGGCCTGGTCGCCGGAAGCGGCGGCGCCTCGACGCTGAATCAGATGGAATCGGTCGATCTCCTGCGCGAAAAGGGCGTCAAGAAGATCGGGCCATATCGGGTCCCGCGGACAATGGGCAGTACCGTTTCTGCCTGTCTGGCCACGCCTTTCAAGATCAAGGGTGTGAACTATTCGATTTCATCTGCCTGCGCGACCAGTGCGCATTGCATTGGCCACGCTGCGGAACTGATTCAGCTCGGCAAGCAGGACATCGTCTTTGCCGGCGGCGGTGAGGAAGAGCACTGGTCTCAGTCGATGCTGTTCGACGCGATGGGTGCCCTTTCAACCAGTTACAACGAAACGCCAGATAAGGCTTCGCGCGCCTATGACGCCAAGCGCGACGGCTTCGTGATAGCCGGCGGCGGCGGTATGGTTGTGGTCGAAGAGCTCGAGCATGCACTGGCTCGTGGCGCGAAGATCTATGCCGAGGTGATCGGTTATGGGGCAACGTCTGACGGCCACGATATGGTCGCGCCCAGCGGTGAAGGTGCTGTGCGCTGCATGCAACAGGCGTTGGCGACCGTCGACGATACCATCGAATACCTCAACACGCACGGCACTTCCACTCCGGTCGGGGATGTCGCGGAACTCAAGGCAATTCGTGAAGTATTCGGCGACAAGGCGCCGAAGATCAGCTCCACCAAGAGCTTGTCGGGCCATTCGCTGGGCGCCGCTGGTGTGCAGGAAGCGATCTACTGCATGCTGATGCTGCGCGATAATTTCCTGGCTGCCTCGGCGAATATCGAGGAACTCGACGAAAACGCTGGCGACCTGCCGATTCTGCGTGAACGACTGGATCAAGCGGTCAACGTGGTCATGTCCAACAGCTTCGGTTTCGGTGGCACCAACGCCACCTTGATCATGAAGCGCTGGACCGGCGCCTGATAGTTCTGGCGCGCCAGACTGCTCCCTTCCCGCCCATCTTTGGGCACGTCCTTCCCGTTTCGCCCCCTTTAAGGGCGATTTGCGATCTCCCGGCTCGACAATCCGCGACTTGCCAATGGCACCATCCTTGCTTTGACGAACCTTATCGTTCCCGTTTGCGCAAGGACACCCCATGGGCTTGATGACTTTCTCCCGCACCAATTCCGTCGATTCGCTTGCATACGCTCGCCTGTTCGACAACCTCGACCTGAGCGTGAAGCCGTCGGCACAGCGCGGCTCGCTGATCGGTTTGCCTGAGTTCGTCGAGCGGCTACACCAGCGCATAACAGTCAGCCTCGAAGCTGCGGTCGGCATCGCCGCGCACGCTCCGCAGCTCGCCTCGATCGCCGGTGAGACCGAACGCAACGGCGAACAGCTCTCGCAGTCGTCCGAGATGATTGCCAGTGCCATCGAGGAAATCAGCACAACGCTTGAGTCGGAACTGGTTCCCAGCGCATCCGCGATTGCCGACCTGACGGGCCAGGTCACTGCCCGGCTGCGTCAGTGCGAAATGGACAGCCGTCTGGTACTGACTCAGGTCGACACCATCCAGGGTGCGGAGAGCCAGCTCGCCGGTGAGATACAACGGCTCGGCAAGCAGATCGAGGAAGTCACCCAGGTGATCGGAATGATCGCTGCAATCTCCCAGCAGACCAACCTGCTCGCCCTGAATGCGGCCATCGAAGCAGCGCGCGCCGGCGAGCAGGGCCGTGGATTCGCCGTTGTCGCCGAGGAAGTCCGGCGCCTGGCTGGGCATACCACCGAAGCCACTGACCGGGTCAGCACCATCATCGAAGGGTTTCGTGGCGGCATGCAGCGCCTGCATGATGCTGGTCAGAGCATGCACCGCTCGATTGCCGAAGGACGCGACGGCATTCTGCGCGTGGACCAACGGCTGGCCGACGCGGTTCAGGATATGGACCGGCTTGATCAGCGCATGACCAGCATGGCCAGCGGCACCGAGCAGATCGGCGCGGCGGTTCGCTCGGTGAGCGAGGATGTGCAAAGCGTTTCGGGCGTGGCCCATCAGTTGCTGCACAAAGCTGCCCAGGTGAGCCAGCACAGCGAGGCGGTACGCAGCGAAGGAGATCATCTACTGGACGGACTCGGCCGGTTCCAGCTTGGTATACATCACCAGATACGCGAGCGAATCGAGCGCTTCGCCGCCGAGCCGGCCTTGCTCGACGGGACGGCCCAGGCCGAACGCGCCATGCGGGAGTATATCGAGCGTGATCGCCGCTTTGAACTGATGTACCTGGTCGGGGCCGACGGCACCCAGGTCAGCGAAAATATTTTCGCCAAAGACCTGTCCGACACTGCCAACGGCAGCGTCCGCGGCCGCAACTGGGCGACTCGCCCATGGTTCAGGGCGGCGCGCGACGGCCTCAAACCATACATCAGCCCGGTATATCGCTCATCCGCGACCGACGCATTCTGCTTCACCCTGTCGGCGCCAGTATTCGATCAGCAGGGCCGGCTGCGCTATGTGTTGGGCGCCGATGTACGGCTTTCGGCACTACTCGATCAACCCGGCCAGAGCCGACCGCAGACCCCGACCGGTGACCGACCGCGAGCGGAGCTTGTTCCCACCCGGTGAAGCTGTCTCGATTTGCGACCAAAGGCGGCGCTCATCAACCCAGCTGATAATGCTTGCCTGCCGGACGGGACCTGCTACAAACAGGGAATGACAAAAAACAATCTGCTCCCTGCGCTTCCTGACGGACTCATCGTCATCGTCAAGCGCGCCTGCCCGACCTGCAGCCTGATCGAGCCGGTCCTCGCCCAGTTGAACAACAGCGGCGTCCACGTCACCGTCGTTGCCCAGGACGTCGCAGACTTCTCTGCCGGGCAGGCACGACAGATCGATGACAGCGGCCTGGCCTGGTCATGGTCCCTTGACTGCGAGATCGTCCCTACCCTCATCCGCCGTGAGAGCGGCGCGGAAATCGAGCGGACCTACGGGTGGTTTCGCGAAGATTGGGAGCGCATCAGCGGCTGTACTGCGCTCGGCGCGGACTTGCCCGCTTCCCGTCCTGGCTGTGGCTCGAGGACGCAGGACCCGGGTGTCTCGGATCGCCTTGCCATCCGCTTTGGAGCCGTGAGCTTTGCTTCACGCGAGGTGGAAATCGGCGACAGCGAAGATCCGATCGAAGCCTGTTTCGACCGCGGCTGGAGCGATGGTCTGCCTGTCGTCCCACCAACGCCGGAGCGCGTTTACCGCATGTTGCAAGGCAGCTCTCGCAAGCCGGACGAGGTCCTGGGGTTGATGCCGCCGGACCTGGTGCCCTGCACTGTAGAGAAAGTCGCTATCAATGCAGTCATGGCCGGTTGCAAGCCTGAATACCTGCCGGTTGTGCTTGCCGCAGTGGAGGCCGCGCTGATTGACGAGTTCGGCATGCACGGTCTTCTCTGCACCACAATGTTCGCGGGCCCGCTGGTTCTGGTAAATGGGCCCACCGCCAAGCAGATCGGCATGAACTCGGGTGTGAATGCTCTGGGTCAGGGGAATCGGGCAAACGCCAGCATTGGCCGAGCGCTTCAATTGGTCGTACGCAACGTGGGCGGTGGCCGTCCCGGCGAGATTGACCGTGCAACGCTCGGGACTCCCGGCAAATATACTTTCTGCTTTGCTGAAGCCGAAGACAGCGAGTGGGACTCGCTGGCTGTCGAGCGCGGCTTCGGCACGGATCAGTCTGTCGTCACCCTGTTCGCCGCCGAAGGCGTGCAGGGCATTCTCGATCAGAAGTCGCGCACGCCCGAGTCGCTGGCGCGAAGCTTCGCCCTCTCGCTGCGCGCGGTTGATCATTGCAAGCTGGCGATGCACGGCGATGCCATGCTTGTCGTGTCCCCGGAGCACGCGCGGGTCTTCATCGAAGCGGGCTGGAGCAAGGCCCGCCTGCGCGAAGAGCTGGACAAGCTGTTGGTGATGCCCGGCAAGGATCTGGTGGTCGGTGCCGAAGGCATCGCCGAGGGGATGCCGGCAAACTTCGCCAGCGCCGACATTCCCAAGTTTCGACCCGGTGGGTTGCTGATCGTCCGGGCCGGCGGCCCGGCCGGTCTGTTCTCCGCCGTCATTGCTGGCTGGGCCGCATCCGGCCCGACTGGCTCCACCCCGGTAAGCAAGGAGGTAACGGCATGAATGCGCCGACCACACTGCTCGACCCAACCGCCGAATCGTCCCCGGCCGGCCGTAGCCTGAGTGCCAGGCCGGCGAGCCTGGACGGACTGACTGTCGGCCTGTTGGACATCTCCAAATCACGCGGTGATGTATTTCTGAATCGGCTGGAGGCACTGCTCTCGGAGCGAGGTATCGAAGTGAGGCGATATCGCAAACCCACCTTCGCCAGGATCGCGCCGACCGATTTGAAACAGCGCATCGCCAGCGAATGCGACGTGCTGGTAGAAGG
>CAYZFU010000073.1:0-7719 GCA_964477725.1 uncultured Halopseudomonas sp. | reverse complement strand
TGCGGTGGTCACTGCCATTGGCGACTGAGGGTCCTGTACGTCGTGCTGTATGCATGACATAGGCGACCTCGAAGGCCGCAAGATCCCGGGCGTTGGCATCGCTTCAACCGAGTTTGTCGAAGCGGCGGCGCTGCAGAGCAAGGCGTTAGGGATGAATCCGGACATGGTCTTCGTACCCCATCCGATTCAGGACCGGACCGATGATGAACTACGTGCGCTGGCTGATCAGGCGTTCGCCACCATTGTGGAGGCGCTGACCAGACAGAACACTTGAGTCATCAAGTTAGCCTGACCTATCGTTGCGTGCCCGATCGGAACAGAGCCTGGGCACGCACGAGTCCGTCCTCGTAGCGCTCGGTGCCTTTTACGCAGCGGGCGGTTCGGCACCGAGTTCCGTCCCTTTCCTTTCCCCGCCCGGGCATCCGAAGCCACGCGTTCCATCGAACCTTTTCAAGCGCTACGCTATGGATGACTATGCAACTTCCCGTTGATCCCCGCCGCACCCTTCCTTCAGTCGACGAGCTATTGCGCTGGCCATGGGTGACTGAGCTGGCTTCACAGCACGGCCAGCCGCTCATGAAGCAGATCATTTTGCAGCAGCTCTCCACGCTGCGAATCACCGCGATGCCTTTTGATGCCGATGCCTTCTGCGACGCCGTTCAATGCGAGCTGACGATCCGGCTATCACCCTCGCTGCGCAGGGTGTTCAACCTGACCGGCACCGTGTTGCACACCAATTTGGGGCGCGCACCGCTGCCTGAGGAAGCCATTGCAGCGATGTGCGCTGTGGCTCGCGGCGCGAGCAATCTGGAGTTCGACCTGGATAGCGGTCGGCGTGGTGATCGAGATGCACACCTCGAAACATGGCTGTGCCGGCTCACCGGTGCAGAAGCTGCCACCGTGGTGAACAACAATGCCGCCGCCGTGCTGTTGATGCTCAACACGCTGGCCAAAGGCAAGGAAGTGCCCGTCTCGCGCGGAGAGCTGGTGGAAATCGGCGGTGCATTTCGTATGCCGGATGTAATGCTCCGAGCCCAATGCAAACTCCGCGAGGTCGGCACGACAAACCGCACTCACCTGGTTGACTACGCCGAGGCGATCAACCCGCGCACCAGCCTGCTGATGACCGTCCACACCAGCAACTACGCCGTCATCGGTTTCACTGCCAGCGTGCCGGAACGACACCTGGCTCAGCTCGCTCACGATCACGATCTGCCGTACATAGTGGATCTGGGAAGCGGCAGCCTGGTCGACTTGCGCCACTGGGGGCTGCCAGCCGAACCGACGCCCATGGACAGCATCGCCAACGGTGCAGACCTGGTGTCGTTCAGCGGCGACAAGCTGCTTGGTGGCCCCCAATGCGGCATCATCGTCGGACGCCGCGACCTGGTCGATCGACTCAAGAAGAACCCACTCAAGCGCGCCTTGCGTTGCGACAAGCTTACGATCGCAGCGCTCGAAGCGGTGTTACGCCTGTATTCGGACCCTGACCGGCTCGCCGACCGCTTGCCTAGCCTCAAAGCCCTGAGCCGCTCTCGCGATGACATTGCGGAGCAATGCGAGCGGTTGCGCGCACCGCTCGCTGCCTGGGTCGGGCAGGGTTTTCAGGTCAACAGTGAAGCCGTCCTGGGACAGATCGGCAGCGGCGCCTTGCCAATCGAGCAGCTCCCCAGCCAGGCTCTGGTGATAAGGAGCACCACCACGAAGCGAGGCGGTAGCCAGCTCAACCTTCTGGCTTCGAGTTTGCGTGGGCTCCCGGTTCCGGTTGTCGGGCGTATCCAGGATTCATCGGTGATTCTCGATTGCCGCTGCCTGGATGACGAAGCGGTTTTCCTCGAACAACTGCAGGTCCGGCAATGATTCTCGCAACGGCCGGTCACGTGGATCATGGCAAGACCTCACTGGTGCGCGCACTCACCGGTCAGGATACCGACCGCACCGAAGAGGAACGCCGCCGAGGTCTGAGCATTGAGCTTGGCTTCGCCTGGCTGGAGTCGGCGGAAGGTAGCGGGGTCGATATTGTCGACGTCCCGGGGCATGAGCGCTTTATGCGCACACTTATGGCAGGAGTAGGTGCGGTTGATGCGGTCATGCTCGCGGTGGCTGCGGATGAAGGCCCGATGCCGCAAACCCTGGAACACATCGAATTGATGCGTCTGTTGTCAGTAAACACGGTGGTCGTTGTGTTGACCAAAATCTTCCGTGCGCCCGCCGACGCCCGCGATGCGCTTGGCCAGGCTATGCGCAAGCGCCTGACCGAAGCGGGCATCGAGTCGGTTCAGCTGGCGGAAGTCGACAGTCTGACCGGGCTGGGCATAGATCATCTGCGCCAGACGCTCCTCGCTTTGGCCAAACGCCTGCGTCCCGCGCGCACGGAATTACTGCCACGATTCTGGATCGACCGTCACTTTCATCGTCCCGGCGCGGCCCACGTGGTGACCGGAACCCTGCATCAGGGTTCGGTGCAACCGGGGCAGACGCTGCGCCTGACCCCAGGCGGCAGCATGGTCCGGGTGCGCTCGATACAGCGACATGGCCAGCCAGTGCCTGGTTTGGCAGCCGGGCAACGCGGAGCCTTGGACCTGATCGGCGACCTGACCGAGGGCGCGTGCGAGCGCGGCTCGCAATTGCTAGACGGTCAGGCGTGGCTGCTAACCCAGCGGCTGGACGCGCGCATGGATCGCATGACCGGGCATTCCGCACGCGGCGACCTTCAGCTGCACCTTGCCGGTGGTAGCCTGTCGGCCCGCCAGGTACCGCTACGCGGTATCGGGAACGAGCAGGGCCAGGGCTATTCGCAGTGGGTTCTCGCTGAACCGCTGGCCTGCCGCAGCGGTGATCGATTCGTCATACGCAACGCCACGACCCATCGGCTGGTTGGTAGTGGAATCGTAATCGACCCACTTGCACCGTCCCGCGGCCGGCAGTCGGCCAAACGTCAGGCGATGCTGCTGGCTTTGGACCACGGCGACCTGCCGCGAACCCTGCATGACCTGTTAAACGCGTCGGAGGACGGTATAGACCTCGCCGCTCTTGCCCGCAGTCGTCACATCAGCGGCCAGGCGATGGGTTCGCTGGTCGCCTCGATGCCCGCTGACGATCTGCTGTATCGGCGCGGGAACTGGGCTTGCCGCGCCTCCCAGCTCGGGCGATGCATCGAGGAGCTGGTCGGCTGCGTGCGCGACTTTCATAGCGAATCCCCACAGCTGCGCGGCCCGACATTCGCGGCACTGGCGCGGCGATTGGGGATCAAACTTCCCAGCCAACTGCTCTCACACGCTGTCCGCGTGGCACTGGACGAAGGCCGCATCATCCAGACCGGACCGTCGCTGCACCGGCCAAACCATGAGCCCAGACCCACTGCAGCGACCGCCGAACTGTTCGCGCGCATGCGACCCATGCTGGAAGCCTGCGCGCCGCGCCCCCCGGTTATCGGCGAGCTGCTCGAGGAACTCGAGCTGGAGCGTGAAGCATTGCAAATGGCGCTGGATGAGCTGAGTGCTCTGGGGTTCCTGGTGTTCGTCGGGCGGAATCGATACCTGCTGCCCGAATCGGCGGACCAGCTGTACCAGGCGGCGCTACTGCTGGCCACCCGGAATGCCGACGGCGGGTTCACCGCAGCCGAATTCCGTGACCTGACAGCCATCGGCCGTAATCACAGCATCGCCGTGCTGGAGTACTTCGACCGCAGTGGATTGACTCGCCTCAGGCTTGGACGGCGCTGGCTCGCCGGGCCTGTCGCGCCATGATGACCACCAGGACGCCACAGACCGCCATCACGCCAGCCATGGGCACCGCAGTACCGTCATGCAGCACGCCCACAGCGGCTGACGTAATGCCGGCGATTACAAATTGCATGGTCCCCATCAAGGCGGACGCCACGCCCGCCTGGTGACCGTGCCCGGCCATCGCGCTGGCCGACGAGTTCGGTAGCACCAGCGCAATAACCGCGACACTGCCGAACAGTGGCGGCATCATTATCCACAGGGAGGACGGGTTGCTGAGCGCCACCAGCAGCAGCGACAGCGTGCATATCAGGTAAATAGTACTGGTCAGCTTGAGCAGCTTGACCGGCGAGCGGCGACGCAGCAGCCGACTGTTGAACTGGGCGAACAGGATAAAGCCGGCAGCATTCGCACCAAAGAACCAGCCGAAATGCTCCGCGGGCACGCCATAGAGCTCTATGAAAACGAAAGGCGAGCCGGCGATATAAGCGAACATGCCCGCCATCGCTATGCCCCCGGTCAGGGCGTGATACATGAACACCGGTTCGCGCAGCAGCCGGCCGTAACGTCCGAGCGCACTGGACAGCGGCGCTCGCGGTGCGGTTTGCGAAATGGTTTCCGGCAGGCCAAAGAATACCGCGAAAATATATACGCCGGAAAAGGCCGCCAGAAACAGGAAAATCAGCGGCCAGCCGCCCAGGGCGAGCAAAGCGCCGCCGCCCAGCGGCGCGAGAATCGGCGCGACGCCCATCACCAGCATCAGTTGGGAAAATGCCTTCGCAGCGTCGATCGGTGTACACAGGTCGCGGACTACCGCACGGTTCACCACTATGCCGGCACAACCACCCAGCGCCTGTGCGAAACGAGCCGCCAACAGCCATTCCAGCGAAGGCGCCAGCGCACAGGCCAGCGAAGCCAGACAGAACAGCACGATTCCGAACAGCAATGGTTTGCGGCGACCATAACGATCGGCGATCGGCCCGTAGAAAAGCTGACCCGAAGCCAGCCCGATGAAATAGGCAGACAGGCTAAGCTGTATGTGCTCGCTGTCCGTACCGAATGAGGCGGCCATCGCCGGGAACGCTGGCAGATACAGATCGATGGCCAGAGGCCCGAATGCGCTGAGGCCGCCCAGTATGAGCAGCAGTCGTAAAGTCATGAATCACCAGAAAGGCTAGCGAGACACAAAGCTCGCTGGAGCAACACATGATGACAGAAACCGTGCTGACGTGGCGGCAACAGACTGTTGCGCTGTCAGTGCCGATCGATCGCATTGGCGAAATCTATTTTCCCAGCGTCCGATCCGGTGCCAGTCTTGTGACCGTAGCCAAAAGGAACCATCCCATGCCGACGATGCTAGACGACGACACCCTTGCCTTTGCCCACAAGGTGTTCGATCACTGCCGCAACGGGGACTCCGCCGAGTTGGCCACGCTGCTCGACGCAGGTTTGCCGGCAAATCTGCTGACTTCCACCGGGGACAGTCTGCTCATGCTCGCCAGTTACCACGGCCGGACCGAAACCACCCGCCTGCTGCTCAGGCATGGTGCCGACCCTTCTTTAGCCAACGACCACGCCCAGACTCCATTGGCCGGCGCCGTATTCAAGGGCGACCACGCGATCGTCGAATTGCTGCTTGAACATGGCGCCGCCGTGGACCAGTTACCGCCAGGCGGCAAGACCGCATTGATGTTCGCGGCGATGTTCAACCGCACCGACTTGCTGCTGCGGTTGATCGATGAAGGTGCCGATACCGAGATGCGAGATAGCGAGGGCAAGACTGCGTTACAGCTTGCCCAGGCGATGGGAGCGGCGGATACCGCCGCCTACCTCAGGAGCGTCGCACCGCGAGCGTCCGCGCGAGGGTAAAGCCGCCGATGATCAGCGCTGCGCCGACTGCGGGGACTAGGTAACCTTCGACCTGCGGGATGGTCCGGAGGAACACGAAGGCTACCGCGGTTGGCGCGACGAAGCGCACCAGGAACTGCCACAGCCTGAACCAGCCTGTCGAGGTATTCATCTCGCGTAGCACCTCGCTGCGGCTCAGCGTCCAGCCGGCGAACAGCGCGATGAGAAGCCCGCCAAGGGGCATCAGGATGTTGGTGATGAACTCCAGCACATCGAAGGGCGATTTGCCGAACAGTTCGTGCGTCAGCGTGCCCTCTGACCACAGGTTGAAACTCAGTACGGTCGCCAACCCGAGCGCCCAGCACAGCACCACCATCAGCGCTACGGCGACGGGACGGCTCATGGAGAATCGCTCGACCAGCCAGGCAGCCACCGGCTCGATCAGCGAAATTGCCGAGGTCAGCGCCGCGCCGATAACCAACACGAAGAACACGCCGCCAAGAATCGCGCCACCGGGCAGGCCGGCGAAAGCGATGGGCAGGGTGACGAACATCAACCCCGGCCCCTGTCCTGCTTCCAGCCCGCTGCCGAAAACGATGGCAAAAATTGCAAGCCCAGCCATCAGAGCGATCAGGGTATCGACTGCAGCAATCCAGAAGGCGGTGCGGGTCAGAGACGCTTCGCTGGACATGTAGGCGCCGTACGCCATGATCGCACCCATGCCCAGGCTCAGCGTGAAGAACGACTGGCCCATGGCTTCCAGCCAGCCTTCTAGACTCAGGTCGTCGAAATTGAAGGTGAACAGGAAGCTGAAAGCGGCCGCCGCGTCACCGACCACCAGACCGTATCCCAGCACGATCACCAGAATCAGAAAGAGAGCCGGCATCATGAAGCGCAAGCCGCTCTCGATGCCCTTATGGATGCCCATCCCCACGATGAAACCGGACACGAGGATGAACACGCTGTGGTAGGCCAGTAGCAGACCGGGCGAACCGAGTAAGCTATCGAACGAACTGCTGATCGTCTCGGCACTCGCCCCGGATAATGATCCGGAAAACATCAGGCCGGTGTAGTGCACGGCCCATCCGGCAATGACCGAATAAAAGCTTAGGATGATGAATGCTGCCGCAGCGCCCATCCAGCCGATGATGCGCCATGCGTTGCTTGCATCATGCGTACGGGTCAGATGCGCCATGCCCATGATCGGGCTACGCCGACTGTTCCGTCCGATGAGCGTTTCGGCGATCAGGATCGGAATGCCGACCATGATGATGGTCAATGCATATACGAGGATGAACGCCCCACCGCCGTTTTCACCGGCGAGGTACGGGAAGCGCCACAGATTGCCGAGTCCTACGGCAGAACCTACCGCGGCGAGAAGGAAGGTACCCTTGTGGGTCCATACGTTGCTGGATGTCATTGAGTTTTGATCCGGAGGCTGATTCAGGCTGTATCGGCGCGCAAGGGTACCACAAGCAGCGACCCAGCCCGACCGGACCCTGGACAAGGTCCGGTCGGATTGGAGATTTCAGTTGAATGCCTGGAAAAAATTCCAGACCTCGGTCGGCGCGAAGCTCGGCCATCGGTGGTGATTGGGCGCGCCCTCGCTGTATTCGCACCAGCGAGTGCTTTCCCCACCGCATATGTACTCGACGCAGCCATTGCTCCCGACCGAGGTTTCGATGTCGCCACACATGTTGGCGTCCTTCCAATATTCGCGAAGCGCGACCCCGCCCGTCGAGTAATCGATGTAGACGTCTTCCGGATCGTGCGCGACCCAGGCGCCGGACGGGCCGAGACAGCTGTCGATGTCTTCTTCCGGCGGGCCGGCTCCGGCGGCGGCGAAGGCTCTTATCACGTCGCCCCGCTCACAGCCCAGCCTAGCACTGAAATAGCCGCCCATGCTGAAACCGGTGGCAAACACCCGTTCTTCGTTGACGCATAACCCCTCGGTCACTTCAGTCAGCATCTGATCGAAAAATGCCAGGTCTTCGGTTCCATTGGCTTGCCAGCTTTCGCCATCATTGTTGATGACCTTTTCGCCCGTCGCAGTCTGATCTGCTCTGTACAGACCGTTGGGAAAAACGAGTATCGCGTCGTCTCCCATGGTTGAGTGAAGGTTCCCGTACAAAGCGTCCTGGAACTC
>CAYZFU010000072.1:7464-14176 GCA_964477725.1 uncultured Halopseudomonas sp. | reverse complement strand
CAGGCACGGCGTTGTAGATGGATGCGCGCATTCCGCCGACCGAACGATGGCCCTTCAGGTTGAGCAGCCCGCGCAGCTCCGCCCCGGCGAGGAACGACTTGTCCAGGCGGTCGTCAGCCAGACGGAACGGGATGTTCATCCAGGAGCGGTCGGCTATGTTGATCGGGTTGCTGTACAGCTCGCTGGAATCGATCGCAGCATAGAGCTTGCGCTGCTTGGCCTGGTTGACCCGCTCCATCGCTTCCAGACCGCCCTGTTCTTTCAGCCATTGGAAAATCAGGCCGGAGAGATACCAGGCAAAAGTCGGAGGCGTGTTGTACATCGAGCCGTTTTTCGCCGCGACGCTGTAGTCGAGCATGGTCGGGCAACTGGCGCGGGCGTTGCCGAGCAGATCTTCCTGCACAATGACCACCACCAACCCGCTTGGACCGATGTTCTTCTGCGCGCCGGCGTAGATCAGGCCAAACCTGGATACATCCAGCGGACGCGACAGGATGGTCGAGGACATGTCCGCCACAAGCGGCTTGTCCACCTGCGGGATCCAGCCGAACTCCAGCCCGCCGATGGTCTCGTTGGGCGTGTAGTGCACGTAGCTGGCCTTGTCGGACAGCTGCCAGTTGTTCTGACCGGGAATCGCGAAATAGTCCATCGATTTCGCCGATGCCGCGACATTGACGTGTCCATAACGGGACGCTTCCTCGATGGCCTTGGCAGACCAGATCCCGGTATCGATGTAATCCGCGCTACCGCCTTCAGGAAGGATATTGAGTGGAATCTGAGCGAACTGCTGGCTGGCTCCGCCCTGAAGGAACAATACCTTGTAATCCGAAGGAATGGTCAGAAGTTCGCGCAGGTCCTGCTCGGCGCGCTCGGCTATGCTGACGAACTCGTCGCTGCGATGGCTCATTTCCATCACCGACAGGCCCTTGCCCTGCCAGTCCAGCAGATCCGCCTGAGCGCGTTGCAGAACCGGCTCCGGCAAAGCCGCCGGACCTGCGCAGAAGTTGAACAGTCGGTTGCTCACGTCAGAGTTGCTCCTGGTCCTGGTCCTGGTCATCGGCCGCCGGCGCGTCATCGCCGGCGTCGATCATGTCTTCATCGTCAAGTGCCGGCGCGCCTTCATCCAGCTCGCCAACCACTTCGATCACATCGCCCTCTTCAAGCTCGGACGGCTCCTGCACACGCTCCAGTCCGACCAGCTTTTCGCTGGGGCCGAGCTTGATCAGCGTGACGCCCTGGGTGTTTCGACCCATCACACGGACTTCGGACACCCTGGTCCGGACCAGGGTGCCCTGATCGGAGATCAACATGATCTCTTCATTCTCAAGCACCTGTACTGCGCCGACCAGGTTGCCGTTACGCTCGTTGGTCATGACCGCGATGATGCCCTGGGTGCCGCGGTTCTTCTTGGTGAATTCTTCCAGCGGCGTACGCTTGCCGAAGCCGCGCTCGGTGGCCAGCAGAATCTCGCCCTGATCGGCAACGATCAGCGACACCACACGAGCCTCTTCGGCCAGGCGGATGCCACGTACACCAGCCGCAGTACGACCCATGGAACGCACTTTGGCCTCGTCGAAGCGAGCAGCCTTGCCGTTCGAGGCGAACAACAGAACATCACTGTTACCGTCAGTCAGCGCAACCTTGACCAGCTCGTCTCCATCACTCAGGCGGATGGCGATCTTGCCTTTTTGCAGCTGAAAGGCGAATTCCTTCAGCGGGGTCTTCTTCACCGTGCCGCAGGCAGTAGCCATGAACACGAACGGACCACGCGTTTTCTCGATCGGCGCTACGGTGTCATCAGCTTCTTCGCCTTCCACTTCAAGCACCACGGACGCCGCGTCGGTTTCGTCACCGGCAGTGCCCTCTTCTTCAGCCTGCTTGATCAGGGCGTCGATATCCACCGGCAACATGGTCGTGATGCGCTCGCCTTCGGAGAGCGGCAACAGGTTGACCAGCGGACGGCCGCGAGCGGTGCGCGAGGCTTCGGGAATTTCGTAAGTCTTCAGCCAATACACCTTGCCCTTGCTGGAAAACAGCAGCAACGTGGTGTGGCTGTTGGCAACCAGCAGGTGCGAAACATAATCCTCGTCCTTCACACCCGTGGCAGCCTTGCCGCGACCACCGCGGCGCTGGGCCTGGTAATCAGCCAGGCGCTGGCTCTTGGCATAGCCGCCATGGGAAATGGTGACCACACGGTCTTCCTCGGTGATCAGGTCGGCCAGCGTCAGATCCAGACGCGAGGCAACGATTTCGGTACGACGCGCGTCGCCGTAGTTGTCACGGATCAGTTCGAGCTCTTCGACGATGACTTCCATCAGCCGTTCCTGGCTGTTGAGGATGCGCAGCAGCTCGCCGATTTGCACCAGAATCTCCTGGTACTCGGTCAACAGCTTTTCATGCTCCAGCCCGGTCAGGCGATGCAGACGCAGCTCGAGGATTGCCTGGGCCTGCTCGGGAGACAGGTAATACTTGCCTTCACGCAGACCATATTGCTCATCCAGACCGTCCGGACGACAGGATTCGGCTCCAGCGCGCTCAACCATCTCGACCACCGCACCCGGTTCCCAGGCGTGGGAAATCAGTCGCTCCTTGGCCTCGGCCGGGGTTGGCGACTGCTTGATCAGCTCGATCACCGGATCGATATTGGACAGCGCGACCGCCTGGCCTTCGAGAATATGCCCGCGTTCCCGCGCCTTGCGCAGCTCGTAAACGGTACGACGCGTGACAACTTCGCGGCGATGGCGAATGAAGGCGTCGAGGAGTTCTTTCAGATTGAGGATTTTCGGCTGACCGTCGAGCAGCCCGACGATATTGATGCCGAATACGTTCTGCATCTGCGTCTGGGCATACAGATTATTCAGCACAACCTCGGCAACTTCGCCGCGGCGCAGCTCGATCACGACCCGCATCCCGTCCTTGTCGGACTCGTCACGCAGCTCGCTGATGCCTTCGAGCTTTTTCTCCTTGACCAGCTCGGCGATCTTCTCGATCAGGCGCGCCTTGTTCAGCTGGTAAGGCAGTTCGCTGATGATGATCTGCTGACGACCGCCGACCTTGTCGATGTCTTCGATTACGCAACGGGCGCGAACGTAGATACGGCCGCGACCGGTCTTGTACGCCTCGACGATGCCGGCACGGCCGTTGATGATGCCTGCGGTAGGAAAATCCGGGCCGGGAATATGCTCCATCAGTTCGTCGATGGTCATGTCCGGATTCTTGATCAGCGCCAGACAGCCGCTGATGACCTCGGTCAGGTTGTGCGGCGGAATATTGGTTGCCATGCCCACGGCGATACCGCTGGAACCGTTGATCAGCAGGTTCGGGACCTTGGTCGGCAAGACGGCTGGAATTTGCTCGGTGCCATCGTAGTTCGGCACCCAGTCGACAGTTTCCTTGTCCAGATCTGCAAGCAGCTCATGGGCGAGCTTGGTCATGCGGATTTCGGTGTAACGCATCGCGGCGGCGTTATCTCCGTCGACCGAACCGAAGTTGCCCTGACCATCTACCAGTAGATAACGCAGCGAGAACGGCTGGGCCATGCGCACGATGGTGTCATACACCGCCGAGTCGCCGTGCGGGTGATACTTACCGATTACGTCGCCGACCACACGGGCAGACTTCTTGTACGGCTTGTTCCAATCGTTGTTCAACTCGCTCATGGCGAACAGGACACGACGGTGAACCGGCTTCAGGCCGTCACGCACATCCGGCAGCGCGCGCCCGACGATAACGCTCATGGCGTAGTCGAGGTACGACTGCTTCAGTTCATCTTCGATATTGACTGGAAGGATTTCTTTGGCCAGTTCACCCATGAAACGGCATTCCTTTTATTGTCGGCAACCTGACGCTGCCCATAGCGATTGTGCGGCGCATGCGACCCCTCGAAAGGGGGCGGGTCAAAGCGGGAAATGATACCACACAGAGTGCCGCGGAGGGAGCCGCATGACAGGTGGAAGCGCAGCGCCGGCGGCGCCGGAAACGTCCGCCCGATGCGCTCAGTGGAGGTGGCGGTGACTCATGAGATCGGCGATCCTGCCCGCATCGGGCCGTTCGACGACGCCCTTCTCGGTGACGATGGCGTCGACCAGGTCAGCGGGTGTCACATCGAAGCCGCAATTGTATGCTGGCACGCCTGCGTCCAGGCGCCTGTTTCCGACGATCAGCAGTTCGTCCGAATCGCCCTCTTCGAGTTGCGCATCGTCACCTACCTCGAGGGCGAGATCTATGCTGGAACTCGGAGCCACCACCATAAAGCGCAATCCGTGATGCATGGCGAGGATCGATAGCGCGTAGGTACCCATCCGCGAAATGACGTCACCGTTCGCGGCGATGCGCTCGGCGCCAACGATGACCCAGGTGATGTCCATGGTTTTCATCAGATGGCCTGCGGCAGAGTCGACGTTGAGCACCGCCGGGATGCCTTCCCGGGCGAGCTCCCACGCAGTCAGGCGCGCGCCCTGCAGCCCTGGCCGGGTCTCATCGATGAAAACCTTCTCTACCAGCCCGGCATCGTGAGCTGCCCGTACGACTCCGAGCGCCGTGCCGTAACCACTGGAAGCGAGGGCGCCGGCGTTGCAGTGTGTCAGTAAGCGCTGCCGCGTCTTGTGATGTCGACGGATCAGCTGCATGCCCAGCTTGCCCATGGTGCGGTTCGCTTCCAGGTCGCTCTCGTGAATGGACATGGCCGCCCGGGTCAGCTCGCCAGCCACATCGGCGCCGGGCTGCAGACGCTGCAAGCGCTCACGCATCATGCGCAACGCCCAGGCGAGGTTCATAGCTGTCGGACGGGTCGCTTCGAGCAGGGCGAAATCTGCTTCAAGCGCTTTGGCCCAGTCATCAGACTGACCCAGGCGCCGAGCCGAAAGCGCAACGCCGTAGGCTGCCGCGATACCAATCGCCGGCGCGCCGAGCACGGCCATGCTGCGGATCGCCTGGGCGACCTCGCCAGCATCAGAACAATCGATGTAGCTTTCCTCGCCCGGGAGCAGACGTTGATCGAGTAGACGCAGAGTGTCGCCACGCCATTCGATGGCCCGCACCTGAGGTTCCACGACGGGCTGTTGTTGAGGCTGCATACCGAACTCCAAAAGCAAACCGCCAGTATACCGATCCTGATCGCCGCCGTAATGAAATGTCACTGCATGCCAGCTGGGCCGGGGTTATACTGGCCGGCTATGAAACAGAGCGAATTGCCGATGACACCGCTACCCGACCGCATCGATCTGCTTATCGAGGCACGCTGGATCGTGCCAGTCGTGCCCTCGGGGACCATCCTCGAAGATCATTGCCTGGCGATCCATCAGGGTCGCATCGTAGCCCTGCTCAGCCAGGCCAACGCTGCAGATGTCCAGGCGCGCGAACGCATTCAGCTGGGCGAGCAGGTGCTGATTCCCGGTCTGGTGAACGCCCACACCCATGCCGCCATGTCGCTGTTTCGCGGATTGGCCGATGATTTGCCGCTCATGAGCTGGCTGAACGACCATATCTGGCCAGCCGAAGCACGCTGGGTAAATGAAGCATTCGTGCGCTGCGGTACGTCGCTGGCAATTGCCGAGATGCTGCGCGGCGGTACCACCTGCTTCGCCGACATGTATTTTTATCCGGAAGTGACCGCTCGCGTAGCCATGGAATCCGGCATCCGCGCTCAAGTGGCTTTCCCGATCATCGACAATCCCATTCCCGGAGCGAAGGACAGCGCTGAGGCGATCAGCAAAGGGCTGCGGTTGCACGATGAGGTGAAGCACAACCCTCTGGTACAGGTAGCCTTCGGACCGCATGCGCCTTACACCGTCGGCGACGAGGTGCTCAACCGCATCCGCACGCTGGCCGACGAACTTGATCTGCCGATCCAGATGCACCTGCATGAGACCGCCTTCGAGGTCGAGGAAGCCGTCCGCCAGACCGGGCTGCGCCCCCTGCAGCGCCTCGATCAGCTCAATCTGGTTACGCCGCGTCTGCAAGCGGTTCACATGACCCAGGTCAACGATCTCGACCGGACCATACTGGGAGAATTGGGCGTCAGCGTCATTCATTGTCCCGAGTCGAACCTGAAGCTCGGTAGCGGCTTCTGTCCCGTGCAGGACTTGCTCGATACCGGGGTCAACGTCGCCCTCGGCACCGATGGCGCAGCCAGCAACAATGATCTGGACATGTTCGGAGAGATGCGCACCGCGGGGTTGCTCGCCAAGGGACTCACCGGCAAGCCTACTGCGGTAGACGCGCACACCGCGCTGCACATGGCTACGCTGGGCGGGGCTCGCGCCCTGTGTCTCGGTGATGAGATCGGCTCGCTGGAGCCGGGCAAGTCCGCCGATGTGGTAGCAGTCGACCTGGCCGGCGTCGCTCAACAACCGGTATACAACCCACTCTCGCAGATTCTGTACAGCACCTCGGCATCTCAGGTGTCACATGTATGGGTAGCCGGCAAGGCCAGGGTCAGGAACGGTCAACTGCTCGGCATGGATTTGCCGGGCATTCTCGCCGAAGCCCGCGCATGGGCGCGAGACATCAAACAAGGGGATCAGCATGACGATTAACGTTGACCGGGCGGAAATAGCCAAGTTCGAGGCATTGGCCAGCCGCTGGTGGGACCGCAACAGCGAATTCAAACCGCTGCATGAGATCAACCCGCTACGCACGAACTGGATCGACCAACGAGCTCCTCTGGCCGGCAAGGAAGGCAAGTACCTTACATCCCGCCAGATTCGCGAGA
>CAYZFU010000072.1:450-7454 GCA_964477725.1 uncultured Halopseudomonas sp. | reverse complement strand
GAAGCGATGGCCCGGCGTGGTGCAAAGGTGACCGGCATAGACATGGGCGAAGCGCCGCTCGCCGTCGCCCGGTTGCACCAGCTGGAATCCGGCGTTGAAGTCGAATACGTACAGACCACCGCAGAAGCCTTTGCGACCCTACATCCCGCGCGGTATGACGTGGTCACCTGCCTGGAAATGCTCGAGCACGTCCCGGACCCGTCATCGGTCATTCTCGCGTGCGCGAAGCTGGTCAAGCCAGGCGGGCACGTCTTCTTCTCCACCATCAACCGCAACCCCAAGGCGTTTCTCTTCGCCATTGTTGGCGCCGAATATGTATTGCGCATGTTGCCACGCGGCACCCATGAGTTCGCAAAATTCATCCGTCCGGCCGAACTCGGCGCCTGGAGCCGTGATGCAGGTCTGGCACTGCAGGACATTACGGGACTGACGTACAACCCACTGACCCGGCAGTACAAGCTGGGCCCCGACGTGGACGTGAACTACATGATTCACTGTCAGCGCGGAGTCTGAGCATGCTGACCAGCGTCCTGTTCGATCTGGACGGCACCCTGCTCGACACCGCCGGTGATTTTATGGAGATCATCCAGGCGATGCGGGCCGACCGCGACCTCTGCGCAGTCGACCCAGATCGCGTCAGGCCGACCGTCTCCAACGGCTCGGTCGGCATGATCTGTGCCGCGTTCGATATCCGGCCGGACCAGCCCGGCTTCGACGAGCTGCGCGAGGACTTTCTCGCTCGTTATGATCATCACCTGGCAGTTTTCACCCGGCCTTTTCCGGGCATCTCGCCGTTGCTCGACTGGCTCGATGAACAACAACTGCCCTGGGGCGTCGTCACGAACAAGCTCAGCCGCTTCAGCATTCCGCTGATGGAAGCGATGGGGCTCGCCGAGCGCTGCCGTAGCCTGGTTTGCCCTGACCAGGTGACCCACAGCAAACCTCATCCCGAGCCACTGCTGAAAGCCTGCTCGGACATGGGAGTCGAGCCGCGTCATTCGGTATTTGTCGGCGATCATCTGCGTGACATCCAGGCCGGACGGAGCGCTGGCATGCCGACCGTGGCAGCTCTCTATGGTTATCTGCCGGTCGGAGACGATCCGGAGAGCTGGGAGGCGACCCACAGCATCAACACTGCCGCGGACCTGCGCCCGTGGCTTGAACAGCGTATCCAGGAGAAGTAGCCGATGTTCGAATACTCAGCGCCCGCTGATCTGCTCACGGGTCGGGTGATCCTGATAACTGGTGCCGGAGACGGCATTGGTCGGGCCTGCGCACTGAGCTGCGCAGCTCATGGCGCTACCGTAGTGCTGCTCGGCAAGACGCTGGCGAAGCTGGAGGAGGTCTACGACCAGATCGAGGCGGCCGGACATCCGCAACCGGCGATCTGTCCGCTCAATCTGGAAACTGCGGTGGAGAAAGACTACGACGATCTCGCCGATCAATTGTTCGATACCTTCGGCAAGCTGGACGGTCTGGTTCACAATGCCGCGCTGCTCGGCCCGCGCACGCTCCTCGACAGCGTCAAGACCGAGGCATGGTTGCAGCTGATGCAGGTCAACGTGAATGCGCCGTTCATGCTGACCAAGGCCATGATGCCGCTGCTGCGCGCTGCGCCCGAGGCATCCATCGTATGCACATCCTCAAGCGTCGGCCGAAAGGGCCGTGCCTACTGGGGTCCCTATGCGGTAAGCAAGTTCGCGCTGGAAGGCTTCATGCAGGTACTGGCCGATGAACAGGACGGTACCAGCGCCATCCGCGTCAATAGCGTCAACCCCGGTGCTACGCGAACTGCGATGCGCGCCAAGGCCTATCCCGGTGAGCCGCCAGAAAAGAATCCGGAACCGCAGGCGATCATGCCCGTCTTCCTCTACTTGCTCGGACCCGACAGCAAAGGTGTAAACGGTCGGGCACTCGACGCGCAGCAGGGCCGTCCATAATCTGACGGTCCTGCCATCACCACTTACGCATACCCGCCCCGGGCGGCAACTTTTTGCCGCTCGGGGCCGATTCAGCCTCTCGAAACACCCCAACCCCTTGATTTATATGTTGCAGCAGGTGATGGCACATAACATGCATGCGCCTGGTCATTCGCTGCTTCACGTCAAGGATATCCGTGATGTCATCCACCCACGGCAACACTATCGACTTCGATTCTGCCAAGCTCAAACTGAGCCAGGGCACTGCAAAGTCAGCTCCGGCCAAACCCGCCGCTGGCCGGCCGGCGCCGGTTGCCGCCGTACTCCAGCGTCTGACGCATATGCTGCAGACCAGCCTGGAGCTGGAGCGCGTACTCGAGATGTTCTTTCAGGAGCTCGCGCTTAATCTGGCTGTGGATGGCATGGAGTATCGCAACGACGGTAGGCGTTTCCAGACCAAGTTCGGCCAGAGCGCCACACACCGATGCAGCTACCGCATCACCCATGGCGGGGAATACCTCGGTGACTTGCAGTGCAGCCGGCAGAAACGCTTCAGCGAAGCGCAACTAGCGATTCTGGAAACCTTCATCGGTAGCCTGCTCTACCCGTTACGCAACGCGATTCTCTACCACGAAGCGGTCAGTAGTGCTCTGAATGATTCGTTGACCAATACAGGGAACCGGCTGGCCTTCAACCAGGCACTTGATCGTGAAGTCCAGCTATCCATCCGGCACCGCACCCCATTGTCGCTTTTGGTGGTAGACATCGATCACTTCAAGCAGATCAATGACCGATTCGGTCATGCCTACGGCGACGAAGCACTCAAGGCCATGGCGAGCTGTACCCACCACTGCCTGCGCTCGGTGGATAGTCTATTTCGACTGGGTGGGGAAGAGTTCGTCGTACTGTTGAACAACACCGACCTGACAGCAGCGCGAATCGTCGCCGAGCGTATCCGCTCGGCGATCGAGGAGATGCAGTTCGAGGTTGATGGTCAGCCGATCAGCATGACCGTCAGCCTGGGCGCGGTGATGCGTCAACCCGAGGAAACCAGCCGCGACCTTATCGACCGCTGCGACAAGCTGATGTACCAGGCGAAGCAAGCCGGGCGAAACCAGGTAATGGTGTAGATCGGGATATAAAGGAGCCGATAGTCGGCTCCTTTCCTGAAATGCTCGCCAACTGCTAGCTCAGCGGGGCGTACGCGGCACCTTGGTCCGCCGCACCGTTCTGGCCTGATGCATCGAAGGTTTGCGCGCTTGCCGCTTGTGCTTTTCCTTGTCGTTGACAGTCATCACCGGCAGAGCGACCGGCTCGAGTCCGACTTCGGCACTCAGCGTATCGATCTCGTTCTGCTTCATCTCGCGATACCGACCAACCGGCACTTCCGCGCCGAGGAACACCGGCCCGAAGCGGACACGCTTGAGGCGGTTCACACGTACGCCCTGCGATTCCCACAAACGTCTTACTTCGCGATTTCGGCCTTCCATCAGGCAGACGTGGTACCAGCGATTGATACCCTCGCCTCCTGACGATACGACGTCGGTGAAGCGAGCCGGACCATCATCAAGCATGACGCCTTCCTTCAGACGCTCGAGCATTTCCTCGTCGACCTCGCCCATTACGCGAACCGCGTATTCCCGGTCCATCTGATAAGAAGGATGCATGAGTCGATTCGCCAGTTCGCCGTCGGTGGTGAAAAGCAGCAGACCACTGGTGTTGATGTCCAGGCGGCCGATGTTGATCCAGCGGCCCTGTTTGAGACGCGGGAGCTGAGCGAACACTGTCGGGCGACCTTCAGGATCGTCGCGCGTGCAGACCTCGCCCTCGGGTTTGTTGTAGATCAGTACCCGGCGGGTGACTTCACTGGCCAGATCGCGCCGCAGCGGGCGACCGTCGACGCTGACCTGATCGAGACTGTCGATGCGGCAGCCGAGCGTCGCCGGCTCGCCGTTCACGCTGACGCGTCCGGCCTGAATCCAGGATTCGACTTCGCGGCGGGAGCCCAGCCCCATGCGGGCCAGAACTTTTTGCAGCTTTTCCCCGGTAACGGGAACCATTGATTCATCAGAGTCTGTCATTGCAAGCACCTCCCGGCGTAATTCATGTGGGACAGAGGGCGGCAGGATAGCACCAGCTCCGAACCAGCTCCAGCAGAGTTCAGGTCCGGTCGTCGTCCGACTCGAAGTCGCCCTCATCGGGGCCGTCATCAGGCGTGTCCGGCTCCAGATCGTCGAAATCGGTCTTGAGGTTTGCCTCCATCGAATTGAGCTCGGCCAGCAACGTATGGAAGCTGCTCTCGCCGCCAGGTCGATCCAACGGCGCCAGCGGCTCCACTGGCATCCATGGGGTATTCCGGTCCTGCGCAGCGTCAACGCCTTCGTCCTGCAGCTCGAGTTCCGGCTCCAGTTGATCGATGTCGCGAATGTCGGCCAGGGGCGGCAGCTCGTTGAGACTACGCAAGTTGAAGTAATCGAGAAACTGGCGGGTGGTGGCGTACATGGCCGGTCGCCCCGGCACGTCGCGGTGACCGACCACGCGCACCCACTCCCGGTCGAGCAGCGTCTTGACGATGTGACTGCTGACCGCGACACCGCGGATGTCCTCGATTTCGCCGCGGGTAATCGGCTGGCGGTAGGCAATCAAGGCCAGCGTTTCCAAAAGTGCTCGCGAATAGCGTTGCGGCCGCTCCTCCCAGAGCCGCGCGACCCAGGGAGCCATGGACTCGCGAACCTGCAGACGCCAGCCACTGGCGGTCTCTTTCAGCTCGAAGGCGCGGTCGGCATAGGTGTCGGCCAGACGCGCGAGCGCCGTTCGCAGGGCATCGTTGGACGGAGCGCGTTCTTCCTCGAAAAGTTCGCGAAACTTGTCCAGCGACAGCGGCTTGCCAGCGGCGAGCATCGCAGCCTCGAGAATGTGCTCAAGCGACGGTTGATTCATCCTCACCCCTCACCTTGACGTGGATAGGTGCAAAGGACTCGTTCTGCACCAGATCGATCAGTTTTTCCTTCACCAGTTCGAGCACCGCCATGAAGGTCACCACCACACCGAGCCGCCCTTCGCTGGCGGTAAATAGACTGACGAAGGGCACGAAATGACCGCCTTTCAGGCGATCAAGGATCTCTGCCATGCGTTCGCGCGTGGATAGCAGCTCTCTGGTAACCTGATGACTTTCGAACATGTCAGCCCGGCGCAGCACGTCGGACAAAGCCAGCAGGAGCTCCTGCATGTCGACGTCCGGATGCGCTCGCTGAGCGGGCAGAACAGGTGCCTCGGCGCTGGCCAGATGCACGTCGCGACCGACCCGGGAAAGGCCATCGATGTCTTCTGCCGCCTGCTTGAAGCGTTCGTATTCCTGAAGTCGTCTGATCAGCTCGGCGCGCGGATCGGCCTCCTCGTCATCATCTTCCTGATGGCGCGGCAAGAGCAGGCGTGACTTGATTTCGGCAAGCATCGCAGCCATGACCAGATATTCGGCGGCGAGCTCCAGCCGCACCACCTTCATCAGCTCGACATAACCCATGTATTGCCGGGTAATTTCTGCGACTGGGATGTCGAGGATATCGATGTTCTGCTTGCGGATCAGATACAACAGCAGATCGAGAGGTCCTTCGAAAGCCTCAAGAAAGACTTCCAGCGCCTCCGGCGGGATATACAGGTCCTGCGGTATTTCGGTTACGGCCTGGCCGTAAACCATGGCGAACGGCAGCTCCTGCTGGCGACCTGCCTGCGACAGAGCGGATGCAGCCGCCAGTGCCGCCACCTGATCATCGGTGGACGGCGCCTCGGGCTGGCCCTGCTCTGGCTCGTTCATGTTTCGATTAGCGGCGGTACTGCAGGCCCATGGCCTGACGGACTTCGATCAGCGTGTCGCGCGCCGCGTCTCGCGCGCGCTCAGTACCTTCGTTGAGAATGACATGGACGGCGTCCGGGTTGGCTTCGTACTCCCGGGCGCGCTGTTGCATCGGCGCCAACTCGGCGGCAATCGCATCGATGACCGGCTTCTTGCAGTCGAGACAACCGATGCCTGCGGTGCGGCACCCCTGCTTCACCCAATCGTGCGTCGCCTCGTCGGTGTAGACCTTGTGCAACTGGAAGACCGGGCAGATCTCGGGCTCACCCGGATCGGTGCGGCGTACACGCGCAGGATCGGTAGGCATTCGCCGGATCTTCTCGCTGACTTCGTCGGTTGTGTCACGCAAGGTAATGGTATTGCCATAGGACTTGGACATCTTCTGCCCGTCCAGACCCGGCATTTTCGAATCGGGTGTGAGTAGCGCCTGGGGCTCGGGCAGGATGACCTTGCCGCCGCCTTCGAGGTAACCGAACAGCCGCTCCTTGTCGCCGAGCGTGATGTTCTGCTGTTCCTTGAGCAGCGCCCGGGCTGTTTCCAGCGCCTCGGCGTCACCCTGTTCCTGATAGGCGCGGCGAAGGTTGGCGTACATCTTGGCAGCCTTCTTGCCCATCTTGTGCATCGCTGCTTCGGCCTTGTCTTCGAAGCCTATTTCCTTGCCATAGAGGTGGTTGAAGCGACGTGCAACCTCCCGCGTGATCTCGACATGCGCGACCTGATCGGCACCGACCGGCACCAGCCCGGCGCGGTAGATCAGAATGTCGGCACTTTGCAGCAAGGGATAACCGAGAAAGCCGTAGGTGGCCAGGTCCATATCCTTGAGCTTTTCCTGCTGGTCCTTATAGGTCGGCACCCGTTCGAGCCAGCTGACCGGGGTCACCATCGACAGCAACAGATGCAGCTCGGCGTGCTCCGGCACCTGGGACTGGATGAACAGCGTCGCCGAACTACCGCTGACTCCCGCCGCCAACCAGTCGATGAGCATGTCCCAGACGGCCTGCTCGATGCCCTGGGGATTTTCGTAGTGAGTGGTCAGCGCATGCCAGTCGGCGGCAAAGAAGAAACACTCATACTCATGCTGCAGCTTGACCCAGTTCTTCAGCACGCCGTGGTAGTGACCAAGGTGCAGACGCCCGGTAGGACGCATGCCGGATAAAACACGACGCTGGGATTCAACGGAACTCAAGGGGAACTCCTGATCAGGATTGGACTAGGCAACATACCAGTGATAA
>CAYZFU010000072.1:0-440 GCA_964477725.1 uncultured Halopseudomonas sp. | reverse complement strand
CGGGCGATTATACCCGTATTGATCTGGTCGTCAGCCGCTTGGTCCGTCGTGTTCAGAATTGCTCGTTATCCCGCGTCCCGCCAAATGGTTCAGGGTCGCCCAAACCGACCCGGAGGACCTCGACCTCGTCGTTTTCCAGACTGACCACTGTAGTCGGCTCGAGATTGCAGGCCCCACCGTCGATAACCAGATCCAGCTGCTTGCCGAGACGCTGGTTGATTTCCTGCGGATCATTGAGCGGCAATTCCTCGCCGGGCAGCATCAAGGTCACGCTCATCAACGGCTCCCCCAAGGCTTCGAGCAGCGCCAGCGTGATATTGTGATCGGGAATGCGCAAGCCAATGGTTCGGCGCTTCGGGTGCAGTAATCTGCGCGGCACCTCGGAGGTCGCGTTGAGGATGAAGGTGTACGGACCTGGCGTGTTGGCCTTGAGCAGACGA
>CAYZFU010000071.1:0-14182 GCA_964477725.1 uncultured Halopseudomonas sp. | reverse complement strand
CTTCATAGCTGCCGTCGATATGCCGCGCGCGCAGGATGTCGTCGTGGCGCGCCAGCTGCGACTCGAGAAAGTCTTCGATATCCAGCCAGGTAGGCCGCAGGGGAAGCTGGTTCACACCCAGCTTGTACAGCCCGAGCATCTGCACCAGCATGCCATTCAGGCGCAGCGACTCGTACTCGATGATGCCATGCTCGCGGGTGTCGGCCATCTCCGGCGAAAGCTGCGCCAGCGAGGCGCTGTAAGCCTGCATCAGCAGCGCCAGCGAGTTTTTCATGTCGTGTACGGTCGAAGCGATGACCGTGGAAAAGTCCAACGTGGGGCCTTCCTGCTCGCTCATAGTGACTCTACCGTGCGCTGCAGTTTCTGGTAGCGCTCGTAGCGGGGATCGGTACTGGGCATATTACGGACCTGGCCCAGACAGCGCAGGCATTCGGCCTTCAGTTCCGGGTCGCGTTTGCCAGCCAACAGTCGCAGCAACGCTTGAGCGGTATTCAGTGCGAAGCTGATGTTTCGCGGCTGGCTGGCCAGCGCCTTGCGGAACGACTCCGATGCTTCGGCAAAGTGCTTCTGCTGGTAATGGCGAATCCCTTCTCGGTTGTGCTTCTGCGCGTCCGCTCCGGCGTTGAGAATCGCTGTGTCGTCGGTCTGCCCGGCGATGCCTTCCATCACCTTCGGATCATCGCCATACATCTCTGCACAGGTTGCAAGTATTTCGCCAGCCCGCTCGGCCTGGCCCAGATCACGCAGCTGACTGGCGACAGCCAGAGCTACGTCCGCTGGAAAGAAAGTACTCATCTCGCTTATGCGTTCGGCGGCCTGCTCGGCTATACGCCTGGCGTCGTCGGCCTTGCCGGCCTTGGTCAGGGTGCGCGCCTGCATGAGGTTTGACCGCACCGCGAGCGCGGGGTCGTCGCGCCAGGTCTTGTCCAGTTCTCCGAGCGTCTGGCGGACCTCCACCAGGGCGCGGGGATTGAGACTGCCATCGCCGGCCTGGTCGGTCAGGCTGGCAGCCAGATTGAGATGATTTTCCGGGTCGCGAAACGCCGAATTGCGCCCGAGATCCACGGCCTGCCGAAACGCGCGCACGGCCCGGTCATGATCCTGGTTCTGCTGCGCCAGTTTTCCCAGCTCGGCCTGTCGACGCAACGCATTGGGCGATATTTTCACGCCCTGCTCCACGTACTGCTGGGCCTTGAGCGTATCGCCCTCGGCCACGGCCACGGCGGCGAGACCGTCGTACAGCGCCGGTAGCATGGGAAACAGTTCGATTCCCCTTTGATACAGAGCCCGAGCCTTGTCCAGCTGACCGCTTGCGCGATAGTGACCGGCGAGGGCAACCAGTGCCCAGGGCATTGGCCGGTCGTCGACCAGCTTGCTCAACAACGTCTCCAATTCCGCGTGCTGGCCCAGTTCGCCAAGCGCATCGGCCAGATAGCGCTGACACTGGGGCGCGTAGCGCGGATGGCTAGCCATGATGTCGGCACTGGCACGGGCAACGCTGCGATAATCCGATTTGGCCAAGGCGTCGAGTATCGGCTTGAGCACATTTTTCCGCTCGACCAGCTTGTCCAGACGTTGTTGCAGACTGGCGCGGGTGAAGGGTTTGGTAAGGTAGGCGTCTGGTTCGGTTTCCAATGCCGCCATGACCATTGCCTGGCTACTCTCTGCGGTGACCATGACGAAGATGCAGTGGGGGCTCAGCAGCTTCGCGTGGTGCAGCTCTTCGAGGACCTGCTGGCCATTCTTGCCAGGGCCGAGGTTGTAGTCGTGCAGGATGATGTCGTAGGTGTTACGCCGACACTGAGCCAGGGCCTCGTCACCGTTGGCCGCGGTATCAACATTCTGCACCGCCAGCTGCCGCAGCATGCCGGTAACAGACGAGCGGAAATCGGAGAAGTCGTCGACGACGAGGAAACGTTTTTTGCTGTAGTCGATCATTCAGTAACTCGACAGATCCAGTGGTTTGCGTGCGCTTGCCTGCAGTGTAGCCGATGCGCCCGTCCTGGACTGAAGGCTTATTGCCACTATAGCAGCATCGCGGCGGCGCAGGTGGAGCCTGTCGGTGCGGAAAACTGATCGAGCATCCATGCCCGAATCAGTCAGGATCCCCTAGCGACGCTTCTTGCCGACATCCGATTGGGCTGCGGTACGCAGGTTGTCACGCGCATCGTCCCGGAGCAGGTAGCCCGCACGAACGTTGTCAGAATCGGTCCGGGCCACAGCGGTGACATAACGGCCATGGTTGCGGTACAGCTCCGACAGCGTCTGGTCGTCCAGCGGCTCGTAGCTGCCGAACAGAAAGCAGAAGGTCTCGCCCGCATTGCTACCGGTGTTGATGGCGGTAGGTGCGGTCACCTGGGACAGCTGGATGCCGCCCTGAGCCAGACCCAGTTCGTTACGCACCTTGGCGGCGCCATTGAACTCCAGATACGGCGCGGAGGGCGGCAGTTCGCCGTCGATCCAGTCGACCATGTGTTCATGCGCCGCTGCAATCACATGGTGTAACGGCACCCGGCTGAACGGTTCCACCGCGCAGTTGTACTGCGGCGCACCGCCGGGGAGGTCGCGCTCGGACAGGGGCCGACGATAGCGCTGACCCTCGTAGCCCGAGTGCGCCGAGCCGGCAACTTCCCACCGTCGATAGACCGGGCTGTCGGGACGGCGATTACGCGGCGAGGTCACATCGGTTTCCGACAGGATATGGAACACGGGCTCGTCGCCCACTCGAGTTGGAGCTGGACCGACAATGAACTGATAGCCATCGAATACCAGGTTCTCGGTTTGCGGTAGGACCCGATCGTAGTAGACGGTCATCCGTCTGGCAGACTGCGAGGCGCCTATGGCGACGATCTTGTCGACAGACAACCCGCCCATCGGGTCGGCGCCTTCGGGGTCGCGCACGGCTTCGGCCGCCTGGGAGAAGATTTCGTAGGACAGTTCATCGGTCACCCATTCCCCGTCGGCCGTCACGTCGAGTTCACCGTAGCGCGTCGGACTCCATTCGCGTAACTGATCCACGCCGACCCGCTGTGCCGAAACACCGATCCATGTGTAGCCTTCGCGGGTGATCTGCTCGCTCTGCCATAACGCATCCAGATCGTAGCCGGCGGTAACGTTTTGCCACTCCATCAGCACCACCCCGTTGGAGCGGGCTTCGGAGATCGGGCGGCGGACGAGGATGCGGGTGCGGTATGGCACGTCTTCGGCCAGCAGGGTGCCGTCGGTAGCGTAGGCATCTGCCTCACCGGACAGGTAGAACTCTTCTTCGACATAGCGACGCTTGGCCAGGTCCTCGTAGGTAGCGAAGAACGGATAGGTTTCGGCCAGATCGCTCGACTTCGGATCCCCGGGTGGGCTGCCGGGTATCGGTCCTTCAACCACCGGCGCGGCAAGAAGACAGGTGGAAAAGGTCATGCCCAGCGTCAGCAATGCTGCGCTGAAGCCGGCGGATGGGGCAAAACGGGACGGGTCGGCGGGCGCCGACAGGGATAGGCGGTGACGCATGGGACATTCTCCAAATATGTTGTTCTTGTGAGCCTGACCGGTTGGTCAGACTTCTTCAGGACTAGATAGCGGTTTCGTTTCGGTCAAGGTCGTTGGTCGGACGTCACAAAGGGCGCTTTACCCCCGTCCTGAACATGGCGAGGCGTCGAGGCGTCTGGAGTGGGCAAACTGGAATTGTCAGCTAGGCTTGATGGGTGTCGAAGGCCATCTATTTGCCAGCACACGGGAGAAGACATGCATCGCATGATCGCCAGACCGCGTCGGGACGCGTCAGTATCCACCGATTTCGGATCCATCATTCGTTGGGTGGGCTGCGCATTGCTATGCCTGGGTCTGCTCGGCTGCGCCGCAAGCCGCAACCAGCCGGAGGCAGAAATCATCCACAGCTTTGTCGCCGAGCCCGCCACGATCACCGCAGGCCAGAGCGCAACCCTGAAATGGGATGTCCCGGATGCCCGGGAAGTATCGCTCGGCGGCCTGCCAGCGCCGGCAGGCTGGTCCGAAACCAGTGTGTCGCCGATCCGCACTACCACGTATCGCCTGACGGCGGTGGCCGAGTCCGGGCGGACGGCAACCCGCGAAGTCACAGTTACGGTCGATGAAGGGCCGTTGCTGGCCAAGGTCGCTATCGATCCCCAGGCAAGCGGCCCGACTCTGCCTGGCGGATTTCTAGGCTTGTCGCACTCCGCGGCGCAGGCGCAATTGCTGATGGGTGACCCGTCGATCGGCGTGAACCCGGTCTATCGACAACTGCTGGCCAATCTCATGCGCGACAGTACCGGGCCGCTGAGTCTGCGCATCGCGCGCGATGGAGCGGGTGACGCGAGCGTCCCCGACCGCTCGCTGAACACAGCGCTGGCTAGCCTGCATCAGGACGTGAGCGGTATCGGCGAAGGCGTGCAGTACCTTCTCGCGCTGGACATGAAGCAGGGTGTGCCCGGTCTGGCGCGAATGCAGGCCCAAACGTACAGACAGAATCTGCCCACCCAGGCGATACACGCCTTCGAACTTGGGTCCAGGCCTGACCTGTTCGTCGATCAGGGGCACCGGCAAGCGGACTACGACTTCGCCGAATATGTCGCCGAATACCAGTTGTATGCCGAACAGCTGCAAGAGGTCGCTGGCCCCGGCCTGGCGACGACCGCGCCGTCGACGGCTCCCGGCAGCGAGTCAGCGCAAGACGGGTTTGCCGAGCCAGAGCAGGTCGAGCGAATGCTCATGAGCGCTTTCGACGTGATCGGCGAAGTCAGCCAGTATCCCGCACCGGGGACCGAGGCCGCATGCGAGCCGTCCCGACTGCTGCAGCCGGCCATGAGCACGCGAGCCGTGGAGCAGCTAAAGCCCTACCTGCAGGTGGCCCGCCGGGCGGCCAAACCCTATCGCCTGATCGAGCTGAATACGGACATATGCGCGCCCGGCGCATCGGCCAGCGACACCTTCGCAGCTGCGCTGTGGCTTGCTGATGCGTTGTTCGAACAGGCCTATGCTGGTGTGTCGGCGGTAAACGTGCAAAGCAATCTGTGGGCAAGGGAAGGTGGCTGGGATCCTCAGGCGCTTTTTCACGTCGCCATTCCCGCGCAGCAGTACAAGGTATCCGCCGCCCGCGCTGCACCGCCTGACGAGGATGCCTTCAGTACCGACTACACGCTGCGGCGCGTACTCCCCCAGTATTACGCCCTGCTGTTCTTCGCCGAGGCGACTGCACGCCAGGCGGAGCTGCTGCCAGTGTCCGTGGCCAGCGATAATAACGTCAAGGCCTGGGCAACACGCGATCGCCAGGCCGGACGGGTCACGCTGGCGTTGATCAACAAGGACGCCGCGTCAGGCCTGGTGCGGCTGGAAATGCCGGGCTATAGCCGGGGCGAGATCAAGCGACTGACCGCAACCACGGCAGAGTCTCGCGATCAGGTTCGCTTTGGCGGGCAGACCTTCGATGGCAGTACCGATGGCGTGCCGCTTGGCGTGGAACAGCGCGAGCGCGTGGAGCCTGCCGATGGCGTATTCGAAGTTGCGTTGGGCGCCGGCAGCGCCATGCTGCTGCACCTGGAACGTTAGGGCTATGCAGGCAGCGGCCTGCGCGCAGGCCGTCGGAGCGGCTTAGAGCAGCAATAGCAATGCCGAATAAGCGGCAGTGCCTGCCAGGAAGGCACTGAACCGGCTTTCGCGTTCTTCCGGCAGCTCTTCCTTCAGCACGTTGAGCACGACGCTGCCGGTCAGAAAAGCGATCGCAGCTGAGGTAGCCAGTTCGGATAACTCGATCCACTGGCCCAGCCCCCAGCCGGCCAGTACGGCAGCAGAGAGTATCCAGCGTCCGCACTGGCGAAACAGCGCCTTGTGGTCCTGCTGCAGACCAAAATCGTTGACCACGAAATGCAGCCCCAGCGCTACGGTGAACAGCACCAGGTTGCCCAGGCCGGGTTCTTCACGGTGGACCAGCAGGTAGCCAATCAGGACATTGTAGGCGCTGAACGAGGCGATATGCAGCCAGAATACGCTGGCCGGCGGCGGCGCATCGTGCGGCAGCTTGCGCCGATGCACCTTCATCGCCTGCTCCAGCCCGTAGAAACACACCAGGCCGGACAGTGCCAGGAGATAGGTATGGTGCTCCAGATAGCTCAGCAGATCGAAGCGGGCCTCTTCGATCACTTCCTGCCCCCTGGCCAGCTCAGGGAGAAGATGGATGAACACATAGGCCACCGACACCCCGCCGGCCATCGACAGCCAGCGGCTTCTGGGCGTGCCGTGGAGAAAGCGCAGGCGCTCGGTGAACAGGTGGACGACGACGAAGGCGAGCGTGGCCAGAAAGGTCGCAAGCATGGTTTCCGCTTCGGATGTGAGTGTGGTCATAAGACATCTGAGCCTGGCAGAAGGGTCAATCGGTGTCCGGTTTCGCGCTGCCCGCACGCTGATCGGAACAGTGACGGCTCCGTTAAGATTGCGCATGCGCCCCTGGCGGGCCAAAAGCGGACGATCGCGCTCCCCGCTTCCGACAGTGCTCCGTTCTTGGTTTCCGATTTATCAACCATGGGTTTCAATCGAGGTGTCTTACGCCAATATGGAAACTTGTTCAGGCTATTCGCATGGCGTATCAAAAATGTTTGGGTGACCGTCGGTGTGGCCCAGCCGCCAACGAATTTTTCGGGAGAGCATCATGCCAGGCCTTATCAACGGACAATGGGTGAAGGGCGAGATTGCCGGCAGCGAGACCAAAGGCGGTGTCTTTGAGCGGGAACCTACCCGGTTTCGGCGCTGGATCACGCCGCACGGCCAATCGGCGACGAAGGACAGCGCTGCGCTGCCCGCCGAACCGGGGCGCTATCAACTCTTCGTTGCTTATTGCTGCCCGTGGGCTTCACGCACGTTGATCTTTCGCAAGCTGAAGGGGCTGGAAAGCCTGATTTCGCTCTCCGTAGCCGACGCGGCGCTAGGAGAAGAGGGTTGGTACTACGCTGAAGCTCAAGATGGCGGACCGCACCTGAGCGGGGTTCGATATCAGCATCAGCTTTACACCGCGACGGACCCCCACTACACCGGCAAGGTATCGGTTCCGGTGTTATGGGACCGCTCTCAGGGGCAGATCGTCAACAACGAGTCGGCAGATATCATCCGTATCCTCAACAGCGCCTTTGATGAGATCACGGGCAACGACCTCGACTTTTATCCCGAACCCCTGCGAACCGAGATTGATGCCTGGAACGAGTTCATCTATCCGAGGCTCAACAATGGCGTCTATCGTGCCGGTTTCGCCAAAAATCAGACAGCCTACAACGCCGCTGTTGCCGAGGTGTTCCAGGCGCTTGATCGCATTGAAGCGCACCTGGCCACGCACCGCTATCTCGCAGGCGCCTTCCTGACCGAGGCCGACTGGCGCCTCTTCGTCACGCTGGTACGCTTCGATGCGGCCTACCATGGCGCCTTCAAGTGCAACATCCGCCGGATCGAAGACTATCCGCACCTGGCGAACTATCTGCGCGAGCTCTATCAGTGGCCGGGGGTGAGCGAGACCGTCAACTTCGAGCATATCAAGAAGGGTTACTACACCAATACAGCACTCAACCCGACGCTCATCGTGCCGTTGGGCCCTGAACTGGACCTTGAGCGAGCGCATGATCGAGGTCGTCTACCTGGGGAAGGCATATGGAAACGCGCGGAGTCGGCTGTATGAGTAGCTATCTTCCCCCGATCGGCTTTGGTCTTGACGAATTGGACGATGAACAGGTCGCCCGACTTATACCCGCTGCGTGGCAGGCAGGCTTCCGTGCCTTCGATACGGCACAGCTTTACGGCAACGAGGCAGCGCTTGGTCGGACCCTCCGCGACATCGGTATGCACCGCGATGAGGTCTTCGTGACGACGAAGGTAATGAACAGCCATTTTTCGCAAGCACGCTTCCTGCCGTCGGTTCAGGAAAGTCTCGAGAGGCTGAAGCTGGACGCTGTCGACCTGCTGCTGGTGCACTGGCCGGGGCAC
Organism: uncultured Halopseudomonas sp.; assembly: GCA_964477725.1. Classification (GTDB taxonomy): domain Bacteria; phylum Pseudomonadota; class Gammaproteobacteria; order Pseudomonadales; family Pseudomonadaceae; genus Halopseudomonas. Next base: position 6,208 of record CAYZFU010000071.1, on the reverse strand, counting down.
GGCATGCCGATCGAGCATCAGATCGAACTGTTGAACGAGGCTCGTGCGCGTGGTTGGACGCGCCATATCGGCGTCAGCAACTACAACGCCACCCAGCTTACCCGCGCAGTTGAAATAAGCGAGGCACCGATCGCCACGAACCAGGTCGAGATCCACCCCTGTCTTGATCAGTCCAGGCTACGCCAGCAGGCGCATAAGCTTGGCCTGCCGCTTACCGGGTTCTTCGTGATGGCGATGGGTGCCGTACCGCGTAATCCGACGCTGACGCGGATCGGCGCGGCGCATGGCAAAAACGCGGCACAGGTTGCGCTCAGATGGGTGCATCAAAAGGGCGACGTGCCACTGACTCGAACCACCAAACCCGCGCGTGTTGCGGAGAATATCGCCATCTTCGATTTCGCCCTGTCCGCGGAAGAGATGGCCCTCATCGATGGCTTGGCTCGCGCGGGCGGCCGCATCCTTAGTCCGGACAATCTTGCTCCGTTCTGGGATGAGTAAGCGTGCTGAATTGAACACGACACAGAGAGACAGTTTATGCAGATTGACTTGAACGACAAGCGCGCCATCGTCACCGGGTCCACTGCCGGCATCGGCTTTGCCATTGCGGAGGGGCTGGCGCGTGCCGGCGCCGAGGTGGTGGTCTCAGGTCGCAAACAGGATACCGTGGATATGGCCCTGGCGAGGATCAGCAGGGCAGTGTCCGGGGCACGCTTATCGGGCGTCGCCACCGATCTTGCCACTGCCGAGGGCGCGCAGGCGCTCATCGCGGCGGTACCCGAGGCGGATATTCTGATCAACAACCTGGGTATATACGGTGGCTGCCCGTTCTTCGATATTACCGATGCAGTCTGGGAGCAGATGTTCCAGGTGAACGTGATGAGCGGCGTGCGCCTGGCGCGACACTACGCCCTGCGGATGCAGGAACGTGGCTGGGGTCGTATCCAGTTCATTTCAAGCGAGTCCGCGCTCAACATCCCTTCCGAGATGGTGCATTACGGAGTCAGCAAGGCGGCCATGCAGGGCGTTTCCCGCGGGCTGGCCAAAGTGCTGGCCGGCACTGGTGTGACGGTAAACACCATCCTGCCCGGCCCTACTCGCACCGAAGGAGCGCAGGCGATGTTGGCCAGGCTTGCGAAAGAGCGCGGTGTTTCGGTCGATGAGATGGAGAACCTGTTTCTGGCAGAAAACCGCCCTTCGACCCTGCTCAAGCGCTTTGCGACGCCCGAAGAAGTAGCCAACCTCTGCGTGTACGCAGCTTCACCCCAGGCCAGCGCCACTACCGGGGCGGCGCTTCGCGTGGAGGGAGGCATCGTCGAGAGCATTGCCTAAGCTGAATGGTGATGCCAAACAGCAGAGCGGCTGACAGCCTGGTGCAGCGCTAAAACTATCTAACTATATTCAGGAGGACTAATGATTAATGATTCCACAGAGCGCTACGGCAGTGTCAGCAAGGTCCTGCACTGGTTGATGGCGGGGTTGATCATCTGGCAACTGCTCAAGTTAAGTGATCGGATCGACGATGGAGAGCACTGGATCGGGCTGACACTGGTTCCCTGGCACATCTCCATCGGCACGCTGTTGCTCGTCTTGATTGTGCTGCGCCTTGTCTGGGTAATCAGTCAGCGCCAGCATCGTCCACGACAGAATCCCGCCACCGCCAAACTGGTGAAAGCTGGACATGGTCTGCTTTTCGCGGGGATGCTGCTACTGCCTGTGACGGGCGTACTGCTTATGGTAGGAGGAGGATACGGATTAACCGCTTTCGGGGTGGAGATACTCGCAGAGGGTGAAGAAGTCGCCTGGGCCGCCTGGCTGGGTGGTCTTCATTCGCCTCTGTCCTGGGCGTTGGGCGTGCTGATTCTCGGGCATATCGGCATCGCCTTGTTCCATCACTTCGTTCAGCGTGACGATACCCTCAAGCGCATGCTGTAGCCGTACTTATATCTCTGTTACTGATCCGGTGTGACGCGCGAGCGATCGACTCCAATACATAACCTTGAAGAACGAGAAACGAATGTTACAGGTTCTGATAGCAGGCGCCTCCAGAGGCATTGGTTTAGGTTTGACCCGGACGTTTCTGGAGCGTGGGGCGCATGTTCATGCGGTGGTTCGATCAAACCCGAACGCAGCGCTCGAACAGCTGAAACAGCAGCACGCAGCGCGCCTGAGTCTCATCGTCTGTGACATGACGCGTGACGATGCACCAGCTCGGGTGCGGTCCTCGATCGATGATCGACTCGATATCGCCATATTCAATGCGGGCGTGTCGACCGATGCGTCGATCGAATCCGTTAGTCGCGAAGAGCTCGCTACCCTTTTCCTGAGTAACGCGATTGCGCCGCTGCGCATGGCACGCGCCCTCTCTCCCGCCATGGCCGACAACTCCGTGATAGCGTTCATGAGTTCGCAAATGGGTAGCGTTGAGCTGGCACGAGCGTCCAGCATGCCGCTTTACGGAGCCAGCAAGGCGGCGCTGAACAGCCTGGTTCGAAGCTGGAGTGAGGCAGACGACAAGCCGAACGCCTGCCTGCTTGCCTTGCATCCCGGCTGGGTGAAAACGGACATGGGTGGTGACGATGCGCCCTTGAGCGTTGACGACAGCGTGGCCGGTCTAATCAACACGCTGCTGGATCATCTGGACCGCACCGGTTGCTACTTCCGTGATTACACGAACCAGGTCATGCCCTGGTAGGGCCCGGTTTCCATAATGCTAACCCTGCATTGCCTCGCGCGGTCTGTCTGATGCACGACATGCCCGCTATGCGCCAGGCTCCTGTCTTACGAGAGGAATTTGCCATGCCCCGGTCACAAGCCACCGTTCAGACACGCAATGCCAGCCGCTACATGACCAGGCTGTGTAAACACTGGAGCCATCGGTTTGAAGTTGACTTCGATGAAAGCACAGGGCGTATCGAGTTCGGTGGAAAGGAGCGTTGTCTGCTGAACGCGTCTTCCGACTCTCTGGAAATGACCGTTGAGGCGCCCAGCCAAAGCGCGCTCGCGTCCCTGGAAAAGGTGGTGGTGGATCACCTCATGCGCATGGCCAATGATGACAAACCGAGCGAAGCAATCTGGCAGAGAAGCTGAGCGCTAGCTCAGCTCTGCCCTGACGAACTCACGAAAGGCCCTGACCCGCGCCGGCGCATCATCCCCGTTGAGGCTGATCGCATAGAGGTTGGCTTCGAGTGCGGTCCAGTCCGGCAGGACCGGTACCAGTGCGCCGGTCTCGATGGCCGCGGCCGCAACCGGCACCGGTATCGGTCCGATGCCTCCCCCCGCTACCGCCAGGCGCATGAGGCTGGCAAAGTCGCCGGTTCGCATTACCGGGCGACCCTCCACTGCATGCCGGCGACCACGATGATCGGTGAGCACCAACTGTCCCGGGCTGCACATTTCCTGCGGCAGCAGCAGGTCATGGCCGGCCAGGTCAGACGGGGTGGTAATGGCGCCGTCTCTGCCTGTCAGGTACCGCGGTGATGCATACAACCCTACCTTGAATCTGGCTACGGCAGATGCCCGGTAGCCCATGTCCGGCAGATTGCCTTCCCGTGCACGCAATGCAAGGTCGACGCGGTTGGCTGCGAGATCCAGCTGGGTATCGGTAATCAGCAACTCGACCGTGATCTGCGGATGCGAGGCGCGAAACTTCACGACGATCTGCGGGAGGACTTCCACCCCGAAATCCATTGGCGCGGTTACGCGAAGATGACCTTGGGGGACGTGGCGTGACTGGCGCGCGCCCTCTACCGCATCCTCCAGCCAGGTCAGCGCCTCTCGGGCTCTGGCGAAGAAGACCGCGCCCTCCTCGGTCGGTGTCACTGCACGGGGGGTGCGAGCCAACAAGGCGACGCCCAGACGGCGTTCGAGTCGGGTCACCCGACGGCTGATCCCGCCCTTGGTTTCCCCAAGCTGGCGCGCCGCGGCAGAAATGGTGCCGAGCTCCGCCACCGTACAAAACGCCCGGACGTCTTCCAGCGCACCACCAAAGGTTTCCAGTTCATCAACCATATGTTCCGTTCCCGCCGTCTTATCCATCGGAGGAAACTAGCGCATCCTGTCGCCCCACAGCCAGCCCCCTTCAACGGCCAGGAGAACCGAATGCACGTTATCTCTACCAACCATAGCGCAGGATCGGTGTCCCTTGGTCTCATCGTGCTGCTCGCTCTGCTGACCGCTCTGGATGCCCTGGCAATCGATATGTATCTGCCGGGCATGCCCTCCATGGCTGTGGATTTCGGCGTTCCGGACGGTCGCATCCAGCAGACGTTGGCGGTATTCCTCATAGGTCTCGCTATCGGTCAGGGGCTCTATGGACCGGTGCTGGATCGATTCGGCAGACGCACGCCACTGCTGCTGGGGATCGGTGTGTTCGTCGCCGGATCGGTATTGGCCGCCATTGCAACCTCCGTCGAATGGCTGTTTACCGCTCGTTTTCTGCAAGCGTTGGGCGCTGCGGCGGGCCTGGTCGCGCCTCGCGCCATCGTGGCGGACCGTTGCAACCTGGAGGAATCTGCTCGTATCTATTCGCTGCTGATGCAGGTCATGATGATTGGACCGATCGTGGCACATTTGCTGGGCGGGTTCTTGCTTGAGCGCTGGTCCTGGCGTCTGATTTTCTGGACCCTTGCGGCCCTGGGTGCAGCGGGTCTGTTGTGGAGCCTGCGCGCCATCCCCGACTCCTTGCCACGCGCCAGACGTGTGCCGCTAAGCTGGAGCAACATTGTGGCCGGCTACTTTCGCCAGGTTCGCCGCCCCGCATTCATGGCCTACACCCTGGCCGGCGGCTTCATCCTGGGATCGTTGTTTACCTACATCAGCGCATCGTCTTTCATATTCACGCAGCACTTCGGTTTGAGCCCTTCGCAGTTCAGCTATCTCTTTGCCGCGAATTCCATAGGCCTCGTAGTCGGCGGAATGTTGAGCAACAGGCTGATCAAGCACGGGGGCACCCCTCGCGGTATAGCTCTGGGAGGTATGGCGCTGCACGTGCTGGCCGGACTCTCGCTTGCCGCGCTAGTGGCGGTGGGCGAGGCCGGCCTGGCCAGCTACGCCGTGCTGATAGCGACCGCTATAGGCGCGCTGGGCCTGGTGTTTGGAAACCTGACCGCGTTGACGATGAACGAGGCCGGGGAACAGGCAGGGACGGCCTCGGCGCTGATGGGGCTGGTCCAATATCTGCTCGCTGCACTGGTTGGGTATTTCGTCAGCCTTTCACCCCAGGGTCCCGCTTTGCTCCCGCTTGTTCTAGCGTTAGCTGGCTCTTGCGCTGCGGCGCTGACTTATGCCGGGGCCGCTTGGAAAGGGCCGAATCGGGCCCTGGCCGAGCAGGCTAGCCCCTAGGCTCATGCGCTAATACCAAACAAGCGGAGGTTCTGCGGAGATTTCGTTTGAGTTAGCCGCTGACCGCTCTCGGCCCAATAGCCGCCCTTCGTTGTGGAGGTATCTCGCCTTGGTTCACATATTCGCTTTCGCTGGTTGGGGCGCGCCCCAGCTTTGTACCTGCGACACATACGTGCTACAGCCGCAGCCCAGCAAAGTCGAGTAGGCGTAGCGCGTCGCATAACTGGAACTTTAGCGACGTTGACGGCGAAGCAGCGCCGCCCATAAAATTTCATTTCAACAAAACGTGAAGTGTTTAAATAATGGAAGAAAAAGACGCGCTCTCCGGGTTCTCCGCCCTCTCTCACCAGGATCGCTTACGGATAGTTCGCATGCTGGTTGTGGCCGGCGCTGAAGGTATGGCTGCTGGAGCTATCGCCGGCGCGCTAGGTGATGCACCGCCGTCTCGGGTCTCCTTTCACCTCAAGGAGCTGGAGCACGCTGGACTTGTGCAGGGACGGCGGGATGGGAAATCGATTATCTATAGCGCCAACTGGCCGGTGCTCTCCGACCTTGTCGCATTCCTAATGCACGACTGCTGCCAGGGACATTGCGAATACTGCGATAGAGCAATCGCTTTGTTCGCGAAATGCGAGGGCCGCCCTACCGGCCCCATCCGCTGCGAATAGGCTATCCGATGCAAAAGATTCTCGCTTTCGTAGAAAACAACCTTTTGCTGCTGGCTGTCGCTACCGCCGCACTTGGCCTGCTCGAGCCTTCCATCGGAATCGTTCTTGCAAGCGTCATTGGCCCGCTGTTAGCTCTGCTGATGCTGGTCATCAGCCTGACATTTGACGTCCATGCGGTGAAGTTGGTTATCAAAAAGCCA
>CAYZFU010000070.1:0-14207 GCA_964477725.1 uncultured Halopseudomonas sp. | reverse complement strand
CGTTGCGGATCTGTCAGGTGGTCCAGCGCGCGGGCGAGATCGGCATCCGATATGTCGATGTTCAGCACACCTTCCTCGAAACCGTAGTCGGCAAACAACATGCGGTATTTGTGGCTCCATCCGGTCGCCAGGGACGGCACCCCCTGTGACAACGCACTGACCAGACCGTGGAAGCGGCTGCCAACCGTGCCCTGGCATCGACCGAGGATGCCTTTGATCTTGAGCGGGTCCAATTCTCGAATAATCGGTAGCCCGCCGCCGGCTTCCGCAATCTCCTGAGCCAGGCGGTAATCGTCCGCGCCTTCGTGTACCAACAGAAACGGCTGCGCGCCACGCTCGGCCAGCATCCTGGCCACGCGCTGCATGAACGGCACATACCCACCTGCGACATTATCGCTAGTCTTGTCTAGCATCCGGTAGTTCGGTACCAGGCACACGCGGTTGCGCTCGGCATCGAACTCCTCCGGCACCACGCCTTCGACCAGGTTGGTGAAATCGGGGCTGACGCGAATCTTGTCCATCTCCCCTACTACGCCGGTTAGATGTTCATACGAGACGTGTTCGCGGGCGTAGATCAGATCGCAGTGTTCGACGAACGCCTTGACCGCGTCCTTGCTGCGCTGATCCTTGAACGGCCCGAAGGCTTGGGGCAGCAGGATGACTTTGGTATCGCGCGAGTGCCAGCGCCGCGCCGACCGTGCCAGCTCTTCAGACAGCTCAGGGCCCCATTGGTCGCTATAGGCGAAGCCTGCCGCATCGAGCACAACGTCGATCTGGCTGTCGAGCACTACCCCATACTGTTCACGCAGCCCGGTCGGGACCAGGCGGGCCAGATCACCGAAGGGGATCCCTTTGCGCCAAAGCCAGGCTTTCTGGTAAAGACCCAGTTCGGAACGCTTGGCGTATGGATACGGACTGGCCGGGCGGCCCGGTTCCATGACCCGTTTTGCATCAGGGTACCGTTTCGCCAGTTGCTGCAGAACCGCGTGCAGCATCAGCTCTGCGCCTTTATTGACGAAACCGGCCTTGCGGACCTCTACATACATGTCATGTCCTCCTGAAATTACGAATCTGGGCGGGCACGCTTACAAACGCATGCAAAAAGATACTTCGAGTCATCATCCAGAATATTCCGCGAGTTTTGCTGGAAAGTAACAAACTGAAATAGCTTGCGATGGAATAGGAGACGAGCGTTGCAATAGCCGCCCCCATCGTCCCGTGAGAGCTGATCAACCAGTAGTTCAGCAGGATATTGCTCAACGCACCCAGGCCCTGAGTGATGAGCGAAAAAATGAATACTTCTTCAAGGATGATCCATTTGCTGAACAGGGCTCGCATGAATACGAACACCGAAGCGAAAATATGAATGGACAACACCACCGCTGCTTCCGAATATGCCGCACCATACAGCAAGGCAATGATCAGGTCGGAAAAGAAGAACACGAAAAGCGACAAGCCCAGGGCTGCAAGAAAAAGCACGTCGAATGTGACCTGCAGAAACTCGTTGAACCTGGTTTTGTCTCCGTGGCTGATATCGATGATCTTCGGGAAGATTGAAGCCATGAGGACCTGGGGCAGGATATACCAGGCTTCGGACAGCTTCGCTGCAGCCGCGTACTGGCCCACGGCGTTGTCGCCGATCAGATGTTGCAGCATGATCTGATCGACTTTCAGATAAATCACCGCTGAGAGCGAACCGAGAAAAATCAGGAAGCTTTTGCCTAGCAGCTCTTTGCTCAAAGGCCATGAGAAGTCGAATCGAAAGCCGCGCTTGAGACGAAACGCAAAGAACGACAACAGTGCGACGGTCATTACGATGATCGACACATGTGCAGCGGCGACGGCTACCAGACCGAACCCGGCCACCGCAGCGATGATCTTGAGAGAGCTTCCGCCGACCTGCCCCACCATGCCCGCCACTGCGGCATATTTGGCTTTGACTCTCGACTGAAACCAGTCGTTGAGCATCTCGAAAGGTGTGAAAATCAGCATTATCCCGACCAGGGGCAGGACGGCCATACGGCGATCATCATCGGCGAGCCAGATCAGCAGCATCAGACCGTAAGCCAGCACTGCAGCGCCCACCTTCAACACGAACACCGACGACAGGATGCGATCTTCCTCGTCAGGCCGAACTCGCAACTCCTTGACCAGCAGTCCGGTCATGCCGAGATGACAGACGATCTGTAAGAGAGCGACAAGCGACAACGCGTAGTTCAGATAGCCGAAATCTTCGGGGCCAAGGAAGCGTGCGACTATGAGGCTGGCGGCTAAACCGGCGCCGAGCATCAGAATTTTGTCGAGTAACAGCCAACCAGAGTTGAACAGGTATTTCCGTATTTCGCTGGTTTTTCCGCTACCCATGCCTCATCCCGAATCAAGTTGAACCTGGCGCCCGAAGCCGTGGACCGCCATGCGCACTTGGAGACCCGCCCGGAAGGTCAAAAGTTCACCTTCGAAACCCCAGTGCTCAGCGACCAGGCCCGGTGTGTGCACGCTTTGCGACCGCGTATGCATTCGCTTGCAAGAAGTTGAACGATCACCGCTTCAGCTTGTCCTGACAGATACTTTGCGCCACCCTCGCCAAGCCGAAAGTGGCTTGCCATTGGCGACCGAAGCTGTCTTGCGTACCGCCGATGTCCTGCTTGTAATGGGCGCGCTCAACACGGCGAGGAACGCTTCGAAACAGCCTGATCCTTATGAACCGAAATACCGTGATAGGGCTTTCGACTATCCGTACACAAGAGATCCACAGATGAGTATCGTTGCAGAAAAAGTGATTCCCGGCGGGCTATGCATCGGGTGCGGGGCCTGCGCCTACCTCGCGCCGGACAAGTACACTATCGACTACAACGCTTTCGGCATGTTGCAAGCATTTGATGACAAGCAGGCGCAGGATAACGACGCGGTCGATACAGCGTGTCCGTTCACGTCGGTCGGCAAGGACGAAACCAGTCTTGCCCGCGAGCTTTTCGGCGAAACGATGCCGGGCCACGAATATGTGGGTAAGTATCTGCAGTGCTACATCGGCAACGTGTCCGCGGGTCCGTTCAGAGAGTTCGGCAGTTCCGGCGGGATGGGTAAATGGCTGCTCACGGAATTGCTTGCCGAAGGGCATGTTGACTACGTAGTCCAGGTCGCTGCCGGCGATAAGGCTGACCTTTACGAATACCGTATATTCGATCGTGCAGAAGAAATCATCAACGGTTCCAAATCAGCCTACTACCCAGTCACGCTGTACGAAGCGCTACAAAGAATCAAAGCGCAGCCGGGCACCTTCGCGGTTACCGCCGTTCCTTGCTTTGCGAAGATGCTCAGAAACCTGACCGATACGGACGAGGTGTTAAAAAGCCGCATCAAGTACGTGGCCGGAATCATCTGCGGCCATTTGAAATCAACGGCATTTGCCGAAGCGCTTGGATGGCAGCTGGGCGTCGAACCCGATGACCTGGCCGGTATCAACTTTCGCGGCAAGATCCCTAACCGGCAGGCCAACGACAAGGGAGTCATTGCGACCGACAAGAACGGTACGTTGTCGCAGATGCGTTCGTCCAAGGAGCTCTTTGGCGGGAATTGGGGCTATAACTTCTTCAAATACAAAGCCTGTGACTACTGCGACGACGTAATCGCCGAGACGGCCGATATCGCCATAGGCGATGCATGGCTGCCTGCTTACATGAAGGACCACAAGGGCAACAGTGTCGTAGTTGTTCGCAACGAGGTGTTGCACCGGATCATCGAAGCGGCTCGTGCCGATGGCCGGCTCGATCTGACCCCGGCGGCACCAGAAGACGTTGTCGAGTCTCAGCTGGGTGGGATACGACATCGGAACGAAGGGTTGGCGGTGCGACTCTACGATAGCCAAGCCGTGGGCGAATGGTATCCGGAAAAGCGCGTCGAGCCGTCAAACGAGCTGAACGATGCGCGGAAGTCGATCTATCGGACCCGTGTGGAGCTGCGTGACAAGTCTCATATCGCCTTTTCCGAGGCAAAACGACTCGGCGACTTCGAACACTTCCGAAACGAAATGAATCCGCTCATCAAGAAGCTCAATTACAAGCCCTTCCCGCGCAAGGTGGCTGGATTTCTTTACAGGAAAATCAAGGAAATGCTCTGAGCACGAGCGAGCCGATTCGTGGATAGTCGTAAGCAGGCTTGGTTTTTTGCGAAGATCCCCGCCACGGCGAGGATCAGCCGCAGCACTAACCAGAAACCAAGCCGCCCCAGAGATTTCCCCCAGGTCCAGTGTCTGGCCAGCCAGACATCAGCTATCTTGCTCGGCGCCGTGTAGTCGAAGCGACAGGCGCAAGGCACCCTCCCTGGCGCGCGCTGTTGCGTTGAAAGATCAGAGCGACTTGTCCATGGTAATGGGCAGGTCGCGCACACGCTTGCCGGTTGCGTGGTAGACAGCGTTGGCGACCGCCGCAGCGACTCCGACAATGCCAATCTCGCCGACCCCTTTCGAGCCGAGCGCATTGACCACTTCGTCATGCTCTTCGACGAAGAAAACATCGAGCTCGCCAATGTCGGCGTTCACCGGCACGTGATATTCGGCAAGATTGTGGTTCATGTAACGGCCGAGCTGATGGTCGATCTGGGTTTCCTCGTGCAGCGCCATGCCAATGCCCCAGACAAGGCCGCCCGCGATCTGGTTGCCAGCGGTTTTCGGGTTGACCACCCGCCCCGCCGCCACCGCGCTCACGGCACGGCTCACCTTGACCGTGCCAAGCGCTTCGTCCACCCGCACCTCGACGAACACCGCCGAGTGGGTGGCCATCGAGTATTCATCCCGCTCCTCACCCGGACCGGAGTCGACTTCCGCCTCGAGGGGCCCGCTGACAGCCAGGACCTGATCCAGCGCGACCACCGCATCCGGTCTGCCCTTGGCGCGCATCATGCCGTCAGTGAACTCCAGATCTTCCAATCGCACCCCGCTAAAGGACGAGGCCGGAGATTGCTGGGCTGCGTCGAGCAACTTCTGGTGCAGTGCCTGACAAGCCTTCTGCACTGCACTACCGACCGAGGACACAGTGGCCGATCCGCCTTCCAGCGGAGCCTTAGACAGACTCGAATCGCCGAGCCTGAATTCGACTCGTTCCATCGGCAGCCCCATTGCAGTGGCGGCAATCTGCGTCATGACCGTATAGGTTCCGGTGCCGATGTCGGCGGTAGCGCTACTGACGACCAGCTTGCCGTCGGGCTCTAGACGCGCCTTGGCGCTGGCCGGCATCTGCATGGCCTCCCACACTCCGGTACACATACCCCAGCCAATCAGTTTGTCACCATCGCGCATGCTGCGTGGCGCCTGAGAGCGGCGATACCAGCCGAAGCGCTCTGCGCCTTGCTCGTAACATTCGCGCAGGGCCTTGCTGGAAAATGGCTTGTCTTCGTTCTGATTGCGCTCGGCATAGTTCTTCAAGCGAAAAGCGAGCGGATCCATGCCTACCGCGTAGGACATCTCGTCAATCGCCGATTCCAGCGCGTAAACGCCGATCGCTGCGCCGGGCGCACGCATGTCCAGCGGCGTATATACATCCAGCGGTACCAGCCGATAGTCCAGGCTGACGTTGGGGCACTGGTAGAGCATGCCGGACCACTCGACCTCGTGTTCGGTAAAATCCTCGAAGCGTGACGTTTGTCCGATCGCCTGGTGGGTAAGCGCCTGCAAGGTGCCGTCGGCGGACGCGCCGAGCGATAGCCGCTGCACGGTACGCGGACGATAGCCAAAGGTGAACATCTGCTGTCGCTTCAGGGTGACCCGCACCGAGCGCTTGAGCTTCAACGCAGCCATCACGGCGAGCGGCAACTGATATTGCGGTCGCAACCCCGAACCGAACGCGCCGCCAACGAATGGCGAGATGACGCGTATGCGCCCCTCCATTGCGAAGATGCCTTCCAGGTAGTGCATGCAGTTCTGCACGCCCTGGGTCTTGTCGTAAACCTCCAGCGCACCGTCGTCGAGGTAGTGCACGGTCGACGCATGTGGCTCCATGGGGTTGTGGTGTTCCACCGGTGTGCTGTACTGAACGTCGATCCGGACGTCGGCAGAGCTCAATGCCGCTTTGGCGTCTCCACGCGGGTCGGGAAGCTCGCCCGGTGCAGCATGGTCCTGATCGAGAGCCGCCATGAGATCGGTCTGATGCTCATCGACCTCGTATTGCACGCGTACCAGGCTCCCCGCATAGCGAGCCAACTCGAGGTTGTCCGCCACAACCAGCGCCACCGGTTGTCCGCTGTAGAGGATGCGATCGTTGAATAGCGGGCGAAAAGGCGAACCGTCGGCTGCGTCATCGTCCTCGTAGGGTTCATCGTAACTGGCAACGGGGGGGCGGTTTTCATGCGTCAACACCAGTTGCACGCCCGGCACCGCCTGCGCTGCGCTGGCATCGACCGACAGAATCCGGCCGCGCGCGATAGTGCTGTTCACCACGCTGCCGTACAGCAGCCCAGGCACCTGAAACTCGCCGGCGTAGTGCGCCTGACCGGTAACCTTGAGCGGGCCGTCGACTCGGTTGACGGGCTGGCCTAAGGGAGATGTAACAGTGTTCATCAGGCGGCTCCTTTGGCTGCGTCGCTCAAGGCGCGGACGATCGCCCGGCGCGCAAGTTCGATCTTGAACGCGTTATGATCGAACCCGACCGCTCCGTGCAACAGGATGTCGGCCGCGTCATTGAAAGCGGCTTCGTCGGCTTTCTTTCCAACCAGAGTCGCTTCGGCTTGCGGATCGCGCCATGGTTTGTGTGCAACGCCGCCCAGAGCGATACGTGCGCTGCGGATGGTGTCGCCATCGAAATCCAGCGCGGCGGCCACGGAAACAATTGCAAACGCGTACGAGGCACGATCGCGCACCTTCAGGTACGCGCTATGGCTCGCATAGTCCTCCGCCGGCAATTCCACTGCCGTGATCAGTTCGCCATCGAGCAGATTGTTGTCACGTTCGGGATGATCACCCGGCAACCGATGGAACCCGCTCATGGGCAGGCGTCGCTCGCCCTGTGGGCCCTGCACATGCACCGTGGCATTCAATGCGGCGAGCGCAACACACATATCAGAGGGGTGCACGGCGATGCAGTGTTCGCTGTGGCCGAGTATCGCGTGCATGCGGTTCAGGCCCTCGCGCGCGCCGCAGCCGCTGCCCGGCTCGCGCTTGTTGCATGGCGTGGTGCTGTCGTAGAAGTAGTAGCAACGTGTACGTTGAAGCAGGTTGCCCCCGGTGCTGGCCATATTGCGCAACTGAGCCGAGGCACCGGCAAGTATCGCTTGTGAAAGCAGCGGGTAACGTTCTTCTACCGCCGGGCACCAGGCGAGATCCGAGTTGCTCACCAAGGCTCCGATAAGTAGCCCGCCCTGTGGCGTTTCCTCGATACCGCGCAATGGCAGGCGGGTGATATCGATCAGCTGCGTGGGTCGCTCTACGTTCTCTTTCATCAGGTCCAGCAGATTGGTACCGCCGGCGATGTAGCGGCTGTCGGGCTGGAACAGACGGATGGCTTCCTCGACCTGCTGCGGCCGTGCGTAGCTGAACGGATTCATGAACGCACCTCGTTGGCTGATGGCGCTGCGGTCGCGTCTTCGCCCAGCTGGGCCTGCGTCCTTGACATTGCCGTCTCGATGGCGCTGAGGATGTTCGGGTACGCCCCGCAGCGGCATATGTTTCCGCTCATCTGCTCGCGAATTTCCTCCGCGGTGTGCGCTCGGCCCTCGGTGACCATACCCACAGCTGAGCAGATCTGCCCTGGCGTGCAGTAGCCGCACTGGAAAGCATCGTGTTCGACGAATGCGGCCTGCATCGGGTGCAGATTGTCTCCGTCGGCGAGCCCTTCGATGGTCGTGATCGAAGCGCCATCGACCATGACGGCCAGGGTCAGGCAGGAATTGATGCGGACGCCGTCTCGCAACACGGTACAGGCGCCACACTGGCCGTGGTCACAGCCCTTCTTGGTGCCGGTCAGGCTCAATTGTTCACGGAGCAAGTCGAGCAGCGTGGTCCAGGGATACACCTCAAGCTCGCGGCGTTGGCCGTTCAGCTCAAGGGTAATTGCGCAGGCAGAGCTGCCTGTCGACGGTTGTTGCTCATCAGTCATGTCGGCCTCACGGTTGGCTTCATGGTTATGTGCCTTCCCTGGAGAAACTAAGGACTACGACTCTCTGGATCGCGGGTACGTTCAACCCTATCTGTAGCTATCCGCTTGCTGTGTCTGCCTATTTGGACGATGACCGTCTGTCTCCCGGACGGTCGATGTCCTGGAGCACGCCCGGATCGTTGAGGGCCAGCTCAATCACCGGCTGCCTTGCGCCGAACAGCGATTGCGCACCGGTGTCACCGTCCAGTTCGAGCAGCGCCGCCCAGTGCGCTGCGCCTATGCCTCGCGGATGCCCGCGCAGGCCGTTGAACGTGGGCACCACGACGTTGGATTCATCAATCTGTGCAGCAACCTTGCAAAGCGAGTCTTCCTTCACGTAGGGCATATCCCCGAGGGCGACCAGCCAACCGCGGCGGGCGGGAAAACGCGCCACGGCCTGCGCCAGGCTGTGGCCCAACCCATTGGTCTGGATCGGAAACACGTCAGCCTGAAGCGCGCCGGCGTTTGAGGCGAGCCATGCGCGAAGCGGATGGTTATCTTCCCGTACGACGACAACGGTGCGTTCCGCAACGCCGCGCAGAGCGTTCAGTGTCGCCTCGAGCACAGGTGGGGAGTCAGCGTCGCTGAGACTGGCTGCGAGCAGCTTGTCCTGGTCGTGATGGGCACGATAACGGCTCCCCTGCCCGGCCGACATCACCAGGGCGCAAATGCCTTCACTGAAATCAGGCACAGCGCAGCGCTCCGGGAGCCTGCTGCTGCGCCCCGTTACGGATGGCTACGACCTCGGCCATTAGCGAAAGCGCGATTTCTGGTGGGGTGCGGCTGCCGATAGGCAAGCCGATAGGGCCGTGCAATCGCTGTACTTCGGTCTCGGTCAGCCCCAACTCCATGAGTCTTTTGCGGCGTCGCTCGTTGTTGTGCCGGGAGCCAAGGGCGCCAACATACAGCGCGTCCGAGCGCAAGGCCTGGAGCAAGGCCAGATCATCCAGGACCGGGTCATGGGTCAATGCGACTACTGCCGTATGGGCGTCCAGACCGAGCTGCGCAACCGCGTCGTCCGGCATGCCTTCAAGGAAACGCACACCGTCTGCGGCCCAGTCATGTTCGTATCCAGGTCGCGGATCGCAGACGAGTACTTCGAATCCGAGTGCACCAGCCAGATCAGCCACATATCGCGACAGCTGTCCGGCTCCAACCAGCAACATCCGCCAGGCCGGGCCATAAGGCGCATATAGGGTCGTCCCGTCGAACCTGAGTTTTTCCCCGCCGCGTGCGGGCATCAGAGAAACCTTGCCTGTAGCGATATCGACCTGGCGGACCCACCGCTCATGGCGCTCGCAGCGGGCGATGAGTTCGTCGATCCAGCCGTTGTCGCTCAGCGATTCGCACAGCAGGCGCACGGTGCCGCCACACGGAAGACCGAACCGCGCCGATTCCTCCTGAGTCACACCGTAACTGATGATTCGGCAGCCGCTTTGAAAATGCTCGGTGCAGCGCAGCAGGTCGTCTTCGATACAACCGCCGGATACCGAGCCCTCGACCCGACCGTCGCCACGTAGCGCGAGCAGCGAGCCGACCGGTCGCGGCGCACTACCCCAGGTTTCAACGACGGTATACAGCACTGCCGAATGCCCTTGATGCACCCAGTCACGAGCATTGCGTAAAACGGCAAGATCGACGTTATCCACGAATTCCCCGTTTGTTTAACAATCCACGCTGTGACTGGTTTGCCTGCAGCTAGTTCGGCACCGGACGTCGACTGCCGCCGTACAGCGACTTTCGTGCGGCGACACGCGGTGAAGACGTTACCCAGGCGGAACCGAAGCCCAGCGTCAGGCGGTCGGGGATGAACACGCCATGACCCAGCCAATGCAAACGATCGGTTTGGTTCGCGTCCGCTCCTCTGCATAAAATTAGCGACCAGAAACGAAAAAACCTCGCCGAAGCGAGGTTTCTCGATTATTTCTGCTCATCCCTGATGCTTGGCTTCCAGCCAACGGTCTCATGTCCTTGAGGTCATCCCTGCGGCATCTTCCTTGCTCGCCTTGCTCGTCCGTGAGGGGCTCGCCTCCCAGCGCCTGCCCTGTTCCATTTCCCCAGGCAATCCTGCCTTGCTTCTGCAGAATCAATATTAGGAGCCGCCAGGCAGGTTGGAAATGGTCAATCGCCGCCACGCTTTGTAAGCCAAAACTTACAAGCTGTAGACGCACCCGACGAATAACCGACTTCGCTCACGGGTCCTGCGGCCACCGCGACACCGCATGGGAGCGATATCGGTTCGCTGATGAAGGCGATTAGCTTGGCATTCATGTTGCACGCCTCGACAAGATGGCGCAGGACGATTACCCGACGCTTTCTGGAGCCTCCAGACTAGCGACGCTGTTGTTGCGGCCTGCCTTCTTTGCGAGATAGAGGTTCGCATCGGCCTGATCGAGAAGCTGCGTCGCGGCGTAATTGGGGACCAGGAGTGTTTCCGCGGAAGGCGCCACCGAGGCGATGCCAAGACTGATCGTTACACAGCCGAGTGGAGCGCCGGCATGAACAATCCCTTGCTTGAGGACGACCGAACGCAAGCGTTCCGCAACGATCCAGGCTGCCTTCGCCTCAGTATTCGGCAACACTACCGCGAACTCCTCTCCTCCGTACCTGCAGGCCAGATCTCCCGCGCGATGCAGATGGGACGACAGGAGTGTGGCGACTATTCTCAGGCATTCGTCGCCGCGTTGATGGCCATACCAGTCGTTGTAGTATTTGAAATGATCAACGTCCAAAAGAATCAGCGAAACTGTCGTTCCATCGCGCGAAGCGCTTCGGATCGAATCGGCCAGGTATTCGTCAAATCGACGTCTGTTGGGCAGCCCTGTGAGGTGGTCGCTTGCAGCGAGTGAGGTCAACCGCGCGTTGCCTGCGGCGAGCTCAACTCGTGCCAGGTGCAATTCGGTGATATCAGAAAAGGCGACAATCAAACCAGTCAGACCGTTCGCGGTGTCGCGAACAGGACGAATCCGTACCTGATAGACGCGATCGCGCCAGTGCAGTTCGACGTCCGGCACCTCAAGCCCCAGCTGTAACCGCTGCCAGTAACTGCAAAGATCGAGCGCTTCCGGCGGCAATATCTGCTTTATGCACACAGCGTCGTCGGCTGGCGCGAGCATGCGAACCGCGGCTTGATTGGCGTTTACTATGCACCCGTTGCGATCGAGCAGCGCGAGCGCTACCGGTGCTGCTTCATAAAGCGCCTCGAGCTGCGTGACCCTCGAATCCAGCGGACCAACCGAATCGGTGACGTCGCGATCGATCCCACGATAACCGGTGAACCGACCATCCGCAGAAAATAGCGGAACACCGCTGGTTTCCAGCACAACCACCGCTCCGCTCGCATGAACGTTACGATTGATCAGTCCGGAAAACGATTTGCGCTCTTCGAGGATATCCGCGAACAGACGGCCTACACGCTGCGCCTCTTCTGGCGGCATGAAATCGAAAGGTGTGCGTCCAATAACCTCTTCTGGCGACACACCCAGTATCTGACGGCTGTGTTCCGAACTGAATGTGTAACGGCCTGAAGCGTCGACTTCCCATAGCCAGTCCGAGTTGTAGGAGACGAGGGATCGGAGCTGTTGCAGTTCATCTGCAGCACTACGGAAAGGGGGAGCATTAAAGGACATCAGTACGAAGTACCAGCAGGCGAAGCTGCGCAAGCGGGAAAAGAGGGATCGAGGCCGGATTATAATTCAGCCGCACAAAGAACATGGTTAATCTTTTCTATCGAGACGATTCGACTGGAAGGAAAACCAGTTACGGGTCGGGCTTGGTGGGATTGCCTGGTCGCAGCTCAGCCGGCTCGGGAGTTTGGATGCTCAGCCTTGCCGCGACTGTACCTTTCAACCGCGTCGGCGACTCGCAGGTCGCTATTGTGAAGAAATCTGCATGAGCATCAGGCCGCTTACGATCAGCATAAAGGCGACGAGACGCATCGCGTTGGCCGGCTCACCCAAGAAAGCCACGCCGAGCACGAACGCACCTGCAACGCCGATACCTGTCCAGATCGCATAGGCCGTCCCAAGCGGGAGTGACCGCATCGCCAAAGCTAACAGCGAAAAGCTGGCAATCATCGTAACGATAGTGACAACTGTCGGGGTCAGCCTTGTAAAGCCGTCGGATTGCTTCATGGAAAAAGCCCAGACGATTTCCAAAAGCCCAGCCGCGAAAAGATACACCCAGGCCATAGGAGCCTCCGCGAAATCCCGGGCCGTCCCGGTACGTTACCCATATCCTGGCGAGGTCGTCCTCTGGGGCACAGCGTAACAAATCGGTGTGGTTCGCATCAAAACAGTGCACGCTCTATGAAACTCCAGGCTCGATCAAGGCGCGAGGTAGCCATTTCGAGCTTTCAAGCCCAAGCAAGCCTCGCCAAGGAGACCGATCGCTGCGCTACTCGTACCGAAGGCAAGCATGGAGCCGAGCGCGATACGCGTCCAATCCCCAAGCTTGGTCAGCTGGAGACGTGGTGCCAGTTCAATGAGCCTCGCAGATAACAGAAAAAGCTGATGAAACATGGTTCTCCAGCGACTCGACAATTGATGGACGTGGTCAGGCGGTGTGGCCAACCGGAACTCCAACAGGTTCATACGCTTACCTGCATGAACGACGTTGCCGGGCGCGCCTGCTCCGAACAGAATTTGCAAGGCAGTCCGTACAGTCGACCGGATTGCCTTTCGCAAAAAAGCTCCCAACTCCGGACGGGCTCAAGTCTGATGCAGGTCAAGCTTTCGCTCCAAGTAATATTGGTTGTGTCTGGGTTCAGAAACTGCTGATTCAACAATGGCGTTGGCTTCGTAAGCCTTTGGTTTAACCGCTGATAGGTATACCCTCCTCTTATCCCCGTCTGGCACGATGGGTAACCGAATCGCTTCCGCACTAGCCCACGTACATGCTTTTCACGAGAATACTAATGCCCTACACCTTAGAATCCTGTCTCGAAAATATTAGACATCGTGACCCCTACCAACCGGAGCTCCATCAAGCCGCAGAGGAGTTCTTCGCATCTGTCTGGCCTTTCCTGGAACAGAACCCGATATACCTGAACAGCGGCATCGTCGAGCGTCTGATCGAGCCCGAGCGCGTGATCATGTTCAGAGTGCCGTGGGTGGACGATCGCAATCGAGTTCAGGTGAATCGAGGCTTCCGGGTTCAGATGAACAGCAGCATCGGTCCTTACAAGGGCGGGATACGGTTTCATCCATCGGTGAACCTGAGCGTACTCAAGTTCCTCGCGTTCGAGCAGGTTTTCAAAAACTCGCTGACAACCTTACCGATGGGTGGCGGCAAGGGTGGGTCGGATTTCGACCCGAAGGGTCGTAGCGACGCGGAAGTCATGCGCTTCTGTCAGTCCTTCATGACAGAGCTATCCCGGCATATCGGAGCAGACCTGGATGTTCCTGCGGGTGACATTGGCGTTGGTGCTCGCGAAATCGGCTACATGTACGGCCAGTACAAGCGTGTACGCAACGAGTTTACGTCGGTATTGACCGGTAAGGGTGTCTCATACGGTGGGAGCCTGATCAGACCGGAGGCGACCGGTTACGGCTGCGTCTACTTTGCCGAAGAGATGCTCAAAAGCCGGCACGAAAGCTTCGCGGGCAAGCGTGTCGCCATATCCGGCTCCGGCAATGTTGCGCAGTACGCCGTGCGGAAAGTGATCGAACTCGGCGGTAAAGTCGTTTCGGTCTCTGATTCAGGCGGAACGCTATATTTCCCCGAAGGTATGAGCGATGCGGATTGGAGCGAGCTGATGAGGCTCAAAAACGAGCTCCGGGGTCGATTGGAAGAGTTTCCCAACGGTGCCGCGCAATTCCTACCGAAGCGCAAACCCTGGCATCTGCCATGCGATATCGCCCTGCCCTGCGCAACGCAGAACGAACTCGACGAATCCGACGCAACGGAGCTCCTGCGCAATGGCTGCATCTGCGTTGCGGAAGGCGCCAACATGCCTTCCACTCTGGCAGCGGTTAACCTGTTCCTCGCCAAGCGCATTCTCTTCGCTCCGGGCAAGGCGGCGAATGCGGGTGAATCGCACCGGGTTTCGTGGAGGCCTCAACTCTTGAGAGAATGAGGCATGAA
>CAYZFU010000069.1:13736-14228 GCA_964477725.1 uncultured Halopseudomonas sp. | reverse complement strand
TATCGGGAAACGCGGCGGTCGCTGAATGCACCGCTTCGCGAGGCGATCGGTCAGTCGTTGGGGTATTGATCGGAGCGAGGGCAGGGGGAGGTTGGTGCATCCCCCTTCGCGGTCATGCCCGCTCCCACGGGGTGAGCGTGTAGGAACACTGGGTGCCAGGGGACCCTCTGCTGCGCTCTTCGTGGTCGTGTCCGTTGCTATGAGGCGAGGCTGTCCCGGAATCTCTGTAGGAGCGCACCTGGGCGCGAAGGGGAGTTCGAGTCGCCTACTCACGGCCGAGTCTCGGCGACGCCGTCCGCCCCCCCACGCTGTGTTCCAGATCAGCTGCGCTGATAAGTACCGATCAGACGGTTCATGGCCAGTGTGTGGCGCTCTACCTTGGCCAGCAGCTCCCACATATTCATACCTTCCGGCAGATGCAGGTCCGCATCCAGCGCCAGAATCCAATAATAGTAATGGTGGCGGCCGTGGCCTTCGGGTGGCATCGGGCCG
>CAYZFU010000069.1:0-13726 GCA_964477725.1 uncultured Halopseudomonas sp. | reverse complement strand
GAAGTCGCTGGTGCCTTCAGGGAGCGATTCGACTTCGGATGGAATATTATACAGCACCCAGTGTACGAAGCCATAGGTACCATTCGGGGAAATCAACGGCGCATCGGGGTCATGGCAGATGATCGCGAACGACTTGGTCCCCGCTGGCGGATTCGACCAACTCAGCGCGGGCGATGCGTCGACGCCTTCGCCAGTGTGCTTGGTGGGGATTGCCCCGTGCTGCTCGAAAGCGCTGCTGGTCAGTTGCAGTTCGGTGGACAGTGCGAAACCCATATAACCTCCTCGGATGGATGCGTTGCGTCGAAGACAGAGCGATCTACTGCCGACCCTGCCGGGCAGCGGTGGTTCCCGTCAGCGAACCAGAGCGCTGAGGAGCCACAGCCCCAGCAGCAGCCAGATGACCCCGGCAATGAAATGCTTGCGCATGAAGGCGCGCACACCAGCATAGAGTAGCAGTAGGCCGACGATGACCGCGGCGATACTCAGCCAGCTACTGTTGACCCCGAGAGTACGCGCGAAGCCATTGACAAAGGCCGCGCTGGCGCCACTGAGCATATCGAACAGCCATGCGAGGCTGTCGATGATCACCCGGACAATCGAACCGAGCACTTCTCCGAGCCATTCGAACGGATTCATTTGCGTTCTTCCCCAAGAGCTTCAAGCCACAAGCTTCCAGCTGCAAGCCAGACCAGTCCGTGCCGGCTGGCGCGCCTATGTTAACCCTTCCGAGGCCCAGGCGTCAGCGATCTCGGTTCGACGTCTCGGGCACGCCGAACCGCTTGCAGCTTTGTAGCTTGTAACTCGCCGCTGCTTTACTAGACCCGCTCGATCACCGCCGCAACGCCCTGGCCCAGACCTATGCACAGGCTGACCAGTGCATAGCGGCCGCTGGTACGCTCGAGCTGACGCATCGCAGTGAGTGCCAGACGACCACCGGAGGCGCCCAGCGGGTGGCCGACAGCGATGGCGCCGCCGTTCGGGTTCAGGCGCGGATCGTTGAAGTCCAGCTCCAGCAGCTTGGCGCAGCCCAGCACCTGCGAGGCGAAGGCCTCGTTGATTTCGATCACGTCCATGTCGGCCAGAGTCAGGCCGGCACGAGCCAGCGCTTTCTTGCATGCCTCGACCGGACCAACCCCCATGATGCGCGGCGGAACGCCAGCAACCGCGCCTGCCAGGATGCGCGCGCGTGGCTTGATGCCGAACTTCTCGCCGATGGCTTCTGAACCAAGGATCAGCGCAGCAGCACCGTCGTTCACGCCCGAAGCGTTGCCGGCAGTGACCACGCCGCCTTCCGACAGTGGCCGCAGTTTCGACAGTGCTTCAAGGTTGCTCTCCGGACGTGGATGCTCGTCCTGGTCGACCAGCTTCGGCGGCTTTTTGCGGCCCTGCGGCACTTCGATACCGTGGATTTCGTCCTTGAAGAAACCGTCTGCGCGGGCTTTTTCATAGAGTTCCTGACTGCGCGCGGCATAGGTGTCGGCCTGCTCACGGCTGATGTCCAGCTCTTCCGCGACGTTATCCGCCGTCTGCGGCATGGTGTCGGCGCCATGTGCCTGCTCCACCTTGGGATTGGGGAAGCGTGCACCGATGGTGCTGTCGAAGGCGCGGAATTCGCGCGAATAGGGCGACTCGCTCTTGGCGATGACGAAGGGCGCACGGCTCATGCTTTCAGCGCCGCCGGTGATGATCAGGTCGCCTTCGCCGGCGCGGATCATCCGGTGGCCGTCGAGGACCGCGGCCAGGCCGGAACCGCACAGGCGGTTGACTGTGATGCCCGGTACGTTGTGCGGCAGCCCGGACAGCAGCGCTGCATGGCGCGCCAGGTTGCGGGCGTCTTCGCCGGCCTGGTTGGTACAGCCCATGACGACGTCTTCATAGGCCATCTTGTCAAAGCCGTTGCGCTCGATCAGCGCACGCATGACTTCGGCGAGCAGATCATCCGGACGCACGCTGGCCAGAGCACCGGCGTGGCGACCGAAGGGGGAACGCAAACCATCGTAAATGTAGGCAGTGCTCATGAATTACTCCTGGTTGTCCGGGGTGGTCAGCGGCAGATCAAGCTGGGCGCGACGGCGCAGCCAGGGGCTGGGCCGGTAACGCGGCTCGCCATACACCGTCTGCAGATTGCACAGCACAGTCAGCATGCGCTGCTTGCCGTAATGTTCACCGAAGGCCAGCGGGCCCTTGGGATAGCCGAGTGCGAGCTGGATGGCGCGATCCAGCGTCTCCGGCGTGGCGATGCCTTTCTGCGCAATATCACAACCGAGGTTGGTCACGCTGGCGATCAAACGCTGTATGACGAAGCCGGGGGAGTCGTTGATCACTTCAACCGGGACCCCATCAGCACCGAGCGCCTGGCGAGCCTGGGCAACCACCTCGGCGGCCGTTGCAGGGTTGCGCATCAGCGTCCGGCGCTTGTCCCAGTTGGCGAAAACATCGATCGCCACGGTACGCGCGGCGGGCAGGCCGAGGTGCAGCAGGGCGGTGGTGCAATCTTCGCCAAGCGGTGTCACCAGACAGATGGCTTCTTCGCTTGGCTGGTTGCCGGTTTCCAGTGTCGCGCCTGCAGCGGACAGCACAGCATGCACGTCGCTGCGCACGGCGTCGTCATCGCAGTGCAGCCAGAAAGGACGATCGACCATGACGGTCTCCGGGGCCTGCTCCGGCTCTTCAATCTTCTGGCCGTCCTCGTAGCGATAGAAACCCTGGCCGGTCTTGCGACCCAGTAGGCCGGCTGCCACACGCTGCGCGGCGATGAACGATGGAGTGTAGCGCGGGTCGTGGTAGAACTGCTCGTATACCGATTCCATCACTGCGTGCGAGACGTCCAGGCCGGTCAGGTCGAACAGCTCGAACGGACCCATGCGAAAGCCCGGGCCGTCGCGCAGGATGCGGTCGATCTGCTGCGGTGTGGCAACGCCCTCGCTGAGCATGCGCAGCGCTTCGGTACCGAAGGCGCGACCGGCATGGTTGACCAGAAAGCCGGGGGTGTCAGGCGTGATGGCCGGAAAATGACCGGCTTTCTCCGCCAGTTCAACGAGGCCCTGGATGTACCGCTCATCGGTGCGCGAACCACGTACCACCTCGACGATCTTCATCAAGGGTACGGGATTGAAGAAGTGGAACCCTGCGACACGCTCGGGACGCTGGCACCCGGCGGCGATGCGGGTGACCGATAGCGAAGAGGTGTTGGTGGCGAGTACGCAGTCTTCGCGAACGATGGCCTCCAGATCGCGGAACAGGTTCTGCTTGACCTCGAGCAGCTCGACGATCGCCTCGATGACCAGGTCGCAATCCTTCAGCTCCTCCAGACTCGAAGCGGGCTGCATGCGGGCGACGGTGGCGTCGAAGTCGTCCTGGCTGAGCTTGCCCTTGGCTACCGAGCGCTGCAGCAGGTTGCGGTTGAACTCGATGGCATCGGCAATCGCTTCAGCACGGGTGTCATACATCAGTACCTGCTGGCCGCTGGAAGCGAACAACTGGGCGATGCCGCGGCCCATGGCACCGGCGCCGATCACGCCAATCCGGTTGAACATGCGTACACTCCTCGTTACTCTTGTCGTTCCGCCTAGCGGAATGAGGTTTCGTTGCAGGTATGCGAGATTAAATCCTGGGCTGCACGGTTGCAAGTTCGTCCGGCCGGCAGGCCTCGCGCCGTTAGCCTGGGCGGCGTGGCATACTTGTCTCACATCTGGACAGTCGAGGCTGGCTTACGCCGGCTGGTGGCTGTAGTGTCTCGCAAGTGTAGATTAAGGTGGTGTGTAGTGGATCAGGATCAACGTCAGGCTGTCGAGCGCTCGGTCACCGGCTTCTTTCAGGATCTCGGTGTGGAGTTGGTGGAGTACGGCAAGGATCGGGCGGTAATCGCCCTCACGCTGACCCAGAAGCACATGAACAATGCCAGCAACCTGCATGGCGGGGTGACCGCCAGCCTGCTGGATATCGCCATGGGGCTGTGCGGCACCTGGGCACCGACTGCCGAGGAGCGCCGCGTCGCCATTACGCTGTCGCTCAATGTGAATTTCTCCGCGACCGCGCCGGTAGGCACTCGAGTACGGGCAGTCGCTACCTGCCGCAGTGCCGGACACAAGGTGTTCATGGCCAGCTGTGATCTGCTCGACGAGAACGACAAGCTGATCGGCTTCGGTGAAGGTGTATTCAAGAAGGGCGCGTTCCGCAAGGACCTGCCGTGAG
The DNA here is from genome assembly GCA_964477725.1 of uncultured Halopseudomonas sp. GTDB lineage: Bacteria > Pseudomonadota > Gammaproteobacteria > Pseudomonadales > Pseudomonadaceae > Halopseudomonas. The sequence goes on along the minus strand of CAYZFU010000069.1, from coordinate 9,532 downwards.
CCGCCAGGCATGAAGGCAGCGCTGCTGCCGCTGGGTGTAGGTCTAGAGCTGCTCGCCCTGCTGAGTTCATTCAAGCCGCTGAGCTGGTTGGCGGCGCTGGTTTTTCTCGCGTATTTCACGCTGCACTTCAACCGACTCAATCCATACCCACGCTGGCTGGGGATAGTCACGCTGGCGATTGTCATCGCCTCGCTGTTCAGCCCTCGCGCCGATGCTGCCCTGTGGCCCCGGCTGGCTTCCTCGGCGGCGTATTACACCAGCTTTCTGGGTGCCCTGGGGTTGATGCAGCTGCTCGCCAAGCGTTTGCCACAGCTTCGCGAGATGCACAAGGCGCTGCTGTCCGGATCGAAAGTCGTGCTGTACCCGCGTTATGTGCTGGCGGCAGGCAGCATCGGCTCGATTCTCAATTTCGGCATGATGAATCTGCTCTGCGGCACGCTCACCGAACACCTCAAGCGCTATCCGTTGACCGATGAGCAGCGCCGCACAGGGTTGCGCAGCGTGATGGTTACCACGTTGCGCGGCTTCGCCCTGGTGCCTCTGCTGGCGCCGACCAGCGTGACCATTGCGATCATATCGCGCGAAATGCCGGAGCTGTCCTGGGCCAGCATGGTGCCCTATGGGGTGATCGCGGCGGTCATGATGATCCTGGTGGGCTGGCGCCGCGAGACCGGGGGCCTGCTCGCGCTGCGAGACAGCATCGGCGACAGCAGCAAGGCCGAAGGCATGATCAGCCTGTTGGTTGGCAGCCTGCTGGGGTTGGGGGCGATCGGACTGCTGGCGTGGGTTTCCGGGTTGTCGGCGTCGCAATCGGCCATGGTGCTGGTTCCCTTCGGGGTGGTGTCGTTCCTGCTCTGGCGAGATCGCTCGCCGCGCGCCGCGCTGAGCGAGGTCACCGACAACATGAGCAGTATGCACAACGAGATGTTCATCTTCGGTTGCGCCGCGGTACTGGGTGCGGTGCTCGGGGCCGTTGCACCGCTCGAAGAGATCGCCGCCTGGTTGGCGCAGGAGCCGAAATACAACCTGCTGCTGGCCATCGCCAGCCTGTTCAGTACTATCACGCTGGCGGTGATTGGCGTCGCACCAATCGTTTCGCTGTCCTTGATAGCGGGCCTGCTCGCCCAGCTGGGCTATCTTGGCGTGCCGATCATGACGCCGGCGGTGGGGCTGATGTGCGGTTTCTCCCTGGCGATGATCTTTTCGCCGTTTGGCCCATCGACGCTGATCCTGGCGCGATACAGTGGCGAGAAGCCCTGGCGCGTAGCCTTCGGCTGGAACGGACGCTTCGTCCTCAGTGTCATGCCTCTGTTGCTGCTGTTATTGTTCGCCACCTACTGGTTGCATAGCTGAGGTCCCGCGTTCATGCCTGAATTGCCCGAGGTCGAGACTACCCGCCGCGGCATCGCTCCCCACGTGGAAGGCCGTCGTGTAACGCGCCTTATCGTTCGCGATCGGCGTCTGCGCTGGCCGATCCCGGAGGATCTGGCGATCCAGATCGAGGATCAGACGTTCGCATCGGTGAAGCGTCGCGCCAAGTATCTGCTGATGGATATCGGCGGGGGTACGCTGATCAGCCATCTTGGCATGTCAGGCAATCTGCGCCTGGTGCCGGCGGGTACGCCAGTGCTCAAGCACGAGCACGTCGATATCGAGCTCGATTCGGGTATGACGCTGCGCTACACCGACCCGCGCCGGTTCGGGGCCATGCTCTGGAGTACCGATCCGCTCAAGCATCCGCTGCTCGCCAATCTCGGTCCCGAGCCGCTGTCGGAGGATTTCGACGGCGGGCGGCTGTTTCGCCTGTCGCGCGATCGCAGCATGGCGGTCAAGCCCTTCATCATGGACAACGCCGTGGTGGTGGGGGTCGGGAACATCTACGCGACCGAAGCGTTGTTCGCTGCGGGCATCGATCCGCGCCGCGAGGCCGGTCGCATCAGCCGGGCTCGCTACGACCGGCTCGCGGTGGAGATTTGTCGGGTACTGGCCTACGCCATCGAACGCGGCGGCACCACACTTCGCGACTTCATCGGCGGTGACGGTCAGCCTGGCTACTTTCAGCAGGAGCTGTTTGCCTATGGTCGTGGCGGGCAGCTGTGCAAGGTATGCGGAACCACCTTGAGCGAGGTCCGTCTGGGCCAGCGCAGCTCGGTTTTCTGTCGGCGCTGCCAGCGCTGACCTTGAGCCAAACGGGACGGGTTGGCAATTTTTTGCGGTCAGATTCCGTAATGTCCCGATTGGGCCTACAATGGCCAAACGGTACCCGGGACGGGCGCCGAGTGAGAATAATTGCCTACCGGGCCACCACCAGGGATCCTATTATGCGCCTGTTACGTCACACCACCGCCGTTCTGGCCGGTCTGCTGCTCGCCTGCAGTGTTCATGCCGCTGACTCCGCTGCCTTTGGTTACGAAGAACACGTCGAAAACCCCGGCATCTTCGCCATGGTTGGCGACCTGATCATCGCGCGCCCGATTGGTGCTGCCGTAACCGCTGTCGGCGCCGCCGCGTTCATCGTCAGCCTGCCTTTCACTGCGCTTGCCGGCAATACTGCCGAAGCCGGTCAGGAATTGGTGGTGCGCCCGGGTCGCGAAGCTTTCATGCGCTGCCTCGGCTGCACCAAGACCGGATATGGTCGCAAGCAGCAGCAGGAAAGTCTCTGATCTAGCACGGCCGCCGAAGCGGATGCGGCGGGCCGTCGCAACACCGTTTCGTAGGTAGCTATGCGTGCATTTCTCAAGCCGGGCTGGCTCAGCGCGGCCCTGCTTGCCCTCGTTGGCCTGTTTGCCTGGAAGCCGGAGCTGGCCCCGCTTGCCGCCGGTATCGCCCTGTTCATCCTCGGCATGCACCACCTGGAAGACGGCTTCAAGGCGTTCACCGGTGGCGCGCTGGAGCGCTGGTTGGCGCGCAGCACCAATCGTTTGTGGAAAAGCCTCGGCTTCGGCGTCATCTCCACCGCGCTCGTCCAGTCCAGTTCGCTGGTCACCCTGCTCAGCATCGCGTTTCTCAGCGCCGGCCTGATCAATCTGGCTGCCGGTATCGGCATCGTCTTCGGAGCCAACCTGGGCACCACCACGGGCGCCTGGCTGATCGCTCTGGTTGGCCTGAAGATCGACCTGGCTACCGTCGCCATGCCGTTGCTGGTGTTCGGCGTCGTGCTGGGCAGGCGTGGCGAGCCCCACTGGAAAGGGCTCGGGCAGGTACTGTTGGGGATTGGTCTGCTGTTCCTCGGCATCGATCTGATGAAGGCCGGGCTCGGCGGATTCGACGGCGCACTGGCACTGGAACAACTGGCCTTCACCGGTTGGCTCGGCGTGCTGCTTTATGTCGGCGTGGGGTTGGCGGCAACCGTGCTCATGCAGTCCAGTCACGCCACGCTGATGATAACGCTGGCAGCGCTCGCTGCGGGCCAACTGACCTACGAGAATGCGCTGGCGATGGCCATCGGCGCCAACCTGGGCACGACGGTCACAGCGGTCATTGCTGCAATCGGAAGCAATCAGGCAGGTCGCAGACTGGCGGCTGCGCACATTCTGTTCAATCTGGTCACTGCCGCAGTCGCGCTGGCCGCGCTTCCGCTACTGGCTAGGGTGGTGGACCTGATCAGCGAGGCGCTCGGTATCGCGCCGGACAGCTTCACTCTGAAACTGGCGCTGTTTCATACCTTGTTCAACCTTCTCGGCTTGCTGTTGATGTTGCCGTGGGTGTCGTTGCTGGCGAAGGGGCTGCTGCGCTGGTTGCCCGACACCCGCATCAGTCGAGGCCGGCCAGTGCCCCTGGGGGAACAGCCGGCGTCTCAGGCGCGGTATCTGAATGAAGCGTCGCTGCGTCACGCCGATGCAGCGTTGAAGGTGCTGCAGGAGGAGCTGGCCAATCTGGGCCGCCTGAGCCGCGAGGTTATCGCCGCTGCTGCGTATCTGCCGGCTTCGGTGGGCAGTGGCATGAACGCCGAACAGCTACACAAATATGTGGCACGTCCGGTTCCGCTGGATGTACGCGAGGATGCCGACGCGCTGTACGACCGTCATATCAAGCCGGTTTACGGCCAGATCATCGAATTCATCAGTCGCATCGATGCCTCGCTGCTGCCTGAACAGCAGCACAGCGTCATGAACCAGAACCTTGCGGCGCGTGACCTGGTGGAGGCCGTCAAGGCAGCCAAACACCTGCAGGCCAACCTGCGGCGCGGTGTCGACAGCCAGAACCCGGCGGTGCGAGCAGCCTACCGGGTGCTTCGTGAACAATGCGGGTTGGCGCTGATCGATCTGGCGCGGCTTGACGATCTGCAGGGCGATCGGGAAGAACAGCAGCGGTTGCTGGGCGCGTACCTGGACCAGGAAAAGCTGTTCGCCGAACAATACCAGCGCAACGTGCAGGCCCATGTTCGCAACCGGGAAGTGGATGGCTGGCAGGCGACCTCGCTACTGAACGACCTGTACTATTTTCTCCGCGTACGGCGTCGGCTGCACAGCGCGCACAGGGTCCTTGCCGAGAATCGGGATCTGGTGCCACCTGCCATGCAAAGCGACTTGCCTCGCGAGCGAATCGAGCCCTCGCTCAGTCTGCCTTGAGCGCCTGCCTGGCCAGCGCCTTGCCTTCGCCGCGAGGATCGCTGGCAGCGGACAGCTCTCGGGATCGCTTGTCCCAGTTCACCGCCTGCATATCACCGTAATCGCGACCAACCGGCTCGACGCGGTGCCCCAGTCGCTCCAGCGCTGCGCGTTCGCCGGGCGAGAAGGCGTCGTCCTCGACCTGAATGTGATCCGGCAGGTACTGGTGGTGAAAGCGTGGGCGCGACACCCATTGTTCGACCGGTTGGCCCTCGATCGCTTCGATGCTGCCCAGCAGCACCATGCTGATGATTCGGCTGCCGCCGGGTGTGCCCAGTACGGCCAGCCGCTGGTCGTTTTCCAGCATGGTCGGGGTCATGCTCGACAGCGGCCGTTTGCCTGGCGCAATCGCATTCGCTTCGCTGCCCGCCAGGCCGTAGGCATTGCTGCCGGAGGGGTCTGCAGCGAAATCGTCCATTTCATTATTCAACAGCACGCCGGTGCCGGGCGCGGTGAAAGCGGCGCCGAATGGCAGATTAATGCTCAGTGTGGCGGCTACGGCATTGCCATGGCGATCGATCAGCGAAAAGTGTGTGGTATGGGTTCCTTCGACAAACGCCAGGGGCGGACCCAGCTGGCTACTCGGCGTTGCGCGGTCCGGCTCGATTCCGCTGGCTAGCGCGCGTGCATGGTCGGCCGATACCAGACGAGTCACGGGGACAGCAACCTGGTCTAAGTCGCCCAGCAGCAGCGCACGGTCCCGGTAGACCCGGCGCATCAGTTCGACGAGGTAATGGCTCCGCTCGACCGAGCCGGGTTCGCTGGCTGGAAGGTGTTCGAGCCCCTGCAGAATGCCCGCCAGGGCAATTCCACCTGCCGACGGCAGCGGGGCGCTGATGACCTCATGGCCCTGGCTGCGCCAGCGGATGGGCTCGCGCTCTACCACCTGATACGCGTCGAGGTCGGCCTGTTGCCAGATGCCTCCGGCTCCCCGTACCGCTTCGACCAAGCGTTGAGCGGTCTGGCCGGCATAGAAGCCATCGTGACCATGCCGAGCCAGGGCGCGCAGAGTGGCTGCAAGCTCGGGTTGCTTGATCAGGGTGCCTTTGGATGGTAGTTCGCCATCGCGCAGGTAGATCCTTGCGGTCTCGGTATCGGCCCGCATCGCATCCAGGCGGAAGCCGCCGAGGGTGCGGTAACGGTCACTGACCTCGAAGCCTTTCTCGGCTGCCTGGATGGCAGGCGCCAGGCTGACCGCAAGCGGTAGCTCGCCGTAGCGTTCAGCCAGATGCACCAGCGCCGCCGGCAGGCCCGGTATGCCGGCCGCCAGGGGTCCGTTCAGCGCGGCGCTGCGAGATACCTGTCCGTCGGCGTCTCGATACATATCCCGGTGCGCCGCCAGTGGCGCGGTCTCGCGGGCATCAAGGAAGCGGTAGTCGGCGCCATCATCGTTCTGCAGCCGCAGCAGAAAAAAGCCGCCCCCGCCGAGGCCGGAACCCTGGGGTTCGACCACAGCGAGCGTAGCGGCGGCCGCAATGGCCGCGTCAAAGGCATTCCCGCCTCGGTCGAGGATGTCATGCGCAGCGTCGGTAGCGAAAGGGTGTGCGGTGGCGACCGCCTGCTGATCGGGCGCGGCGGCCTGGAGCGCACCGCTGAGCAGCAGGCCTAGAGAGAAGAGGGTACAGCGCAGGCGAGTCATGCGGCGCCGGTCAGGATCTTGTACTTCTCCATCAGTTCGTCCTTGCTCTCGACGTTGTTCACGTCCAGAGGGATGCAATCCACCGGGCACACCTGCTGGCACTGCGGTTCGTCGAAATGGCCGACGCACTCGGTGCACAGGTTGGGATCGATCACGTAGATTTCTTCGCCCTGCGAGATGGCTCCATTCGGGCATTCCGGCTCGCATACATCGCAGTTGATGCAGTCATCGGTAATGATCAGTGACATGGTGCTGGTTACTCCGCTTACGCCTGATCGGGCCGAAAGCGCTTGATCAGGGCGTCGTTGACCGTGGGATGAACGAACTTGGTGACATCACCGTTCAACGCGGCGATCTCCCGCACCAGCGTTGACGAGATATACGAATACTTTTCCGATGGCGTCAGGAACAGACTTTCGACATCGGGTGCCAGCACGCGGTTCATGTTCGCCAGCTGGAACTCGTATTCGAAATCCGATACTGCTCGAAGCCCGCGCAGCAGCACGTTGGCATTCACTTCCTTGACGAAATGCGCGAGCAACGAGGAAAACCCGACCACCTCGACATTCGGCAGGTGCGACAGGACCGCCCGGGCCATTTCGACCCGCTGTTCCAGGTCGAACGCAGGATTCTTCTTCGGGCTGGCGGCCACCGCCACAACCACCCGGTCAAAGAGCTTCGAAGCCCGCTCAACCAGATCGGTATGGCCTTTGGTGATGGGGTCGAAGGTGCCAGGGTAGAGAACCGTATTCATCGATCGGATGATCCTGCGCTGGAGGTGGGGAAGCGAATGGTAGCGCAATGCGCCGGTGGGACCAAGCCAGGAGCGGCGTGACCGCTCCTGCGGGGTCAGGCGAGTTCGCTGGCCAGGTCGGTGGCCAGGCGCGCGACGATGCCGTAAATGGACAGCTGCGGGTTGGCTCCGATGCTGGTGGGAAACAGCGATCCGTCAAGCACCGACAGGTTTGCAAGTTGATGATGCCGGCCGCGGCTGTCGACCACCGACTGTCTCGGATCCTCACCCATGGCGCAGCCGCCCATGACGTGAGCGCTGGCCAGGCGGACGTCGTGAATGCGATAGCTGAGCGACTCGACCTGGCTGCGGAAATCCGTCCAGCTATGGCTGAACTGGCCGTGGCTGTGGGTGGGCGATACGGCACGCGCACCAGCGGCGAACTGGATTTCGCCCATCGACAAAAAGGCCCGGCGCGCACCATCCATCAGATAGTCGTTAAGCGGATAATCCAGCACCGGTGTGCCATCGTCGCGCAGCATCACCGAGCCGCCCTGGCTCTGTTCGTCGAAGCCATCGCGCATCAGTGCGATCATCACATTGCTATGCGACAGCTTACGCACCCGCTCGAGATTTTCACTGCCATGGCCACCGAGCAGCGCCGAGGTAATGCTTGGCTGCATGGGCGGCACTTCCAGTTTGAAGCTCATGGGTCCGCTTGTGCCGTGCTGCCATTGGAAATGATCGGAGTAGATCGACTGGGGTGCACCATAGAAGCCGTTGATCGGCTCGTCGAATTGCGCCACGGTGAAATTGACCGGATGCAGGAAGGTACGCTTCCCGGCACGGCCATGCGGGTCCGGTGCCTGCGAGCGTAGCAACAACGCGGGGCTGTTGATTCCGCCGCCGGCCAGCACCACGTGGCGCGCCCGCAGGCGGACCAGTTGGCCGTCGGCGCGTGTCAACTGTGCATTCATCGCCCGACAACGCACCTCGGTGACACGGTCGCCTTCGAATACCAGCGCCTCGGCTCGTGCGCGGTGAATCAGCAGGGCTCCCTTTTCCAGCGCAGCGGGCAAGGTGGTCACCAGCATCGACTGCTTGGCGTTGGTCGGGCAGCCGGTCCCGCAATACCCGAGGTTCCAGCAGCCGCGCACGTTGCGCGGAATGACTGCCCAGTGCCAGCCAAGCGATTCGCATCCAGCGCGCAGCACGTCGTTGTTGGCGTTCGGCGCCACAGCCCAGGGCGACACGCCCAGCCGCTCTTCCATACGTGCAAACCACGGAGCCATGCTCGTCTCGTCCAGCCCCTTGACGCCGTGTTCGGCCGCCCAATGCTCCAGTGTGGGGGTCGGGGTTCGGAAGCTGCTGGTCCAGTTCACCGTCGTCGTACCGCCAACGGTTCGACCCTGAAGGATGCCTATGCCGCCGTCCCGTGTGGCGCGAGCGGCGCCTTCCTGATACATCTCGGCGTAGGCCTTGGCCTCGTCATTCTTGAAATCGCTGGAGGTCTTGAGCGAGCCTTCTTCGACCAGCACCACGCGCAGCCCGGCGTTGGAAAGGATCTCGGCTGTCGTACCGCCACCAGCGCCAGTGCCAATGATGGCGACATCGGCTTCGATGGTTCGCTCACTGTCGAATGCGCCGGCGTCGAGTACCTGCCAGCCGCGTGCGACGCCTTCCATGAATAGATCGGGTACGGGCATATCGAACTCTCTCGAAGCGATCAGACGGTCGGCGGGCCGGGATATCCGGCATCCGCCCAGGATTGCGGTAGCGCGTACCAGCTCATCAGCAGTAGTTGGCCGAGCGCCTTGTAGCCCTGGCGCAGCATGTCCAGGCGGCTGTTTTTCCATCGCTCCAGAAAGCTTTCCAGCGCCTCGGGCGAGGCCTTTTCCCAGCTGCCCCAGATGCCGGTCAACGGCCCGCGAGTAAGCGGCAAGCTGAGCATGCCCAGCAGATCGAGGACGTCGCTCTGCACCGCCGCCGAGCTACTGTCGAGTGTGGTATCGAGCTGCCGGATGGCCCGTTCCAGCGCTGCGCTATCGGTACGCAAGGCCGGATGGTCACCCACCACAGCGGGAAACAACGCTTTGAGCACGGGCAGGTCGGATTCACGCAGTACGGCGTAGTCAGCGGCCGCCTGGTTCGATGAGCAGCCGGTCAGCGTAGCGGTCATGCCGGCCGTGGTCAGCGCCAGGCTGGCGCCAGCGCCTAGCTTCAGCAGCTCGCGCCGGGACAGGTCGAACGAACGGGTGGCCATGGTGATGCCTTTCTTATGCTTATTTTATGAACAGCTTGTAAATCATCTTCAGCAGCCTGCCGCCATAGGGTGGGTAGATCGGGCGGGCGCCGTTGTAGCGTTGCTTGATATATACACCCTTGGCCTTGCTGAAGGTTAGAAAACCTTCATGGCCATGGTAATGCCCCATGCCGGACGGGCCGACACCACCAAAGGGCATGTCGTCCTGCGCCACATGAAATACCGTATCGTTGATGCACATGCCGCCGGCGTGGGTTTGTTCCATCAAGCGCTGCTGCTCGGCCTTG
>CAYZFU010000068.1:0-14274 GCA_964477725.1 uncultured Halopseudomonas sp. | reverse complement strand
CAGCCGTCCTGGTCGGCCATGACGCTGCCACCCAGGGCGATGACCACCGTCACCAGCAGAATATATCGGCCGGTCTCTCCCCACACCTCCGAAAACAGCCGGGCCAGATCGGAGGCCACGCCGGCTCCTTCCGGGAGAATCCCTTCCGGGGCGAGAAGTTCTGCACCCAGAACCATGAAGGCGAGCAGGACTACGAGCCCGCCGAGCACCCCGGTGGTGGCGGTATCGGTGGCTATTTTCATCCATCCGTTGGCATGCTCCAGGTTGCGTTGATGCTGGCCATCCGAAAGCTGGTCGTGCTCCTGGCCGCGGCCACCGTCTACCGACTCAGCTTCGTCGCCCTGGCCGATCAAGCCGCCGCCGAAACCGCGGGTGGCGGTCCAGTAGCCGAACCAGACGATACCCATGGAACCGGCCAGGATGGTACCGACCCAGGGCATGATGATGTAGATCTCCGGATCCTCCGGCCAGCCGGGCACCAGGCCGGGACTGACTCTGGAAAAGCCGGGCCAGACTGCCACGGCCGAGACAATCGCGGTCCCCAAGAGGACGATGGCCATGAGCTGGCTTACCCGCTCCAGCAAGTGGTAGTGCCCGGTGAACAGAAAGAGATTGCAGGCCAGCACCAGTGCGATGCCCCAGAAGGTCGTGTTGCCCGGAAGCGCGTCCTGCAGCGCACTGCCCGCGACCGCAGCAACGCCGGCGACACCCACCGCAGCGGCGAGCAGCTGCGGTACGAAGACTACCCAGACCGCCCATCCACGCGGCCCGGGAAGCGTATCCATTCCCTGCATCATGGTCTGCCCGGTGGCGATCGAAAAACGCGCCATCTCGCGGATCATGACCCACATGAAAAACACCACCAGCAATAGCAACCAGAGGAGTTCGTAGCGGTAGGCGGACGCCACGCGAGGCGTGAACAACACCGAGCCTGTGCCGACGGCTGACAGCATCCACAGCAAACCTGGCCCGAACCAGCGGAGCTTGCCAACCCCCGTTGGAGGTGCTGGAATGTTTTCGCGCAGCATGGGGTGGTCTCGATTCTGATTGTTATAAAGGAGTCGGATGTTTGATCCGCGACATTACGATTGAGCCTATCGCCGTCTGCGCGTTCTGTTCATCCGACCAGAGGTGAATCCAGGCTGGCTGGTCAGTCGAAGGCTGCGGCTGGGCCCGCGTATGAGAACACCTTTCGCCGCGCTTACCGCAATTGACTGTCCTTGCTTCCGCGGCGATTGAAACCTGTATTGTGCCGGGCCTTGTCCAGCTTGGTCTGACAAGCAATGCAGTAACAAACGCCCGGCACAGCCTGACGGCGAGCCTCGGGAATCGGGTCATCGCACTCCTCGCAGTGGGTGAGGCTATCGCCCTTGGGTAACTCGCTTCGCGCGCGGCGCACGGCGTCGCCGACGGTATCGTCTATCTGGTCCTGCACAGCGCCTTCTTTTGCCCAGCCTGTCGCCATGATTCGCTCCTCCGATTCGATTCCTGTCTGAACAATTGAGTAACCGCCGTCGAGGGGGTTCCTCATGGTCCGTCGCAATTATCGAACCCCAGCCCGGTGTCATGGTCCGCTGATAACGGGTCCGATAAAGGAAGCAGCCGTGAGTGAACAAATTGACGCCAAAGATCTTGGACTGAAGCTGCGCAAGGGGGATGAGTCTTCGCTGTTCAAGTGGTTCCTCGCCAGCTTTCTGTTCGGCAAGCGCATTCAACAGGATATCGCCAAGGCGACGTACCAGGTCATCGTCGAAAAGCACGGGCGTGATACGCCGCGCAAGTTGTGCAACTGCACCTGGCAGGAGCTCGTCGACATGCTTGGCGAGGGCAATTACACGCGTTACGACGAGTCGACTGCCGAGCGTTTGCTTGAAATGTGCAAGAAGCTCAACGAGGAGTATGGAGGCAAGGTGGGGGCGATATTCGAAGCAAGCGATGATCGCAAAGCGCTTGAGAAGCGTCTTGAAGAATTCAAGGGCATCGGACCCAAGACGGTGGAGATCTTCCTCCGTGAGGCGGGTGATGTGTGGGCATGAGCTCCAGTGCGGTAACAGTAGCACCAGACTGTGAATCGCTCGACTCGCTTGCCGAGCGATTCGGGTCGAATCCGGCGCTGTTTCTCGATTATGACGGCACCCTGGCGCCCATTCGGGCGCGGCCTGAGCAGGCCATCCTCGATGACGACGTACGAGGGACCCTGCAGCAGCTGGCTCAGCGGTATCCGGTCGCCATCGTCAGCGGGCGCGAGCGCACCGATGTGGAAGATCTGGTTGGTTTGCCCGGCTTGATTTATGCCGGTAGTCACGGACTGGACATTGCTGGCCCTGGCGTGCGCTGGGATTCGCCGGAAGCCGGGCATCTGTTGCCGACGCTGGATCAGGCTTTCGATCGGCTGCTAGCGGATACCTGTGCGGCACCGGGAATTCTGATCGAGCGTAAGCGCTATGCGATAGCCGTGCATTACAGGCTGGCTGCGCAGAGCGATGTGCAGTTGGCCTGGGAAGCGGTCGAACGAGCCTGCGAGAATCTGAGCGGGCTGAGGCTTGCCAAGGGCAAAAAGGTCTGGGAGCTGCGGCCGGATATCGACTGGGACAAGGGACGGGCGATCGAGTGGCTGTACGCCCAGTTACGGCGCAGCGAACCTGCGTCCTACCGTCCCGTGTTCATAGGCGATGATGTTACCGATGAAGATGGTTTCCGCGCAGTGGCCGGGATTGGCGGGGTCGGTGTGCTGGTCGCCAACGAGCCGAGACCCAGCGCCGCGACCTGTCGAGTGCCCTCAACGGCAGCCGTGGCCCAGTTACTCGAAGTATTGAAACACCGTGCTATCGAAACTGCTTCGCTAATGGGATTTCCCGGTTGATCGGGACCTTTACCGGACTGGACCGAGTTTTCGAAAAGATCACGGAAACGTAATGAAACTTCCTGTTACGCGTTGAGTCGTAAGCACACAGCTGGAGCATCAGCCAAGGATGAAGCGAGCGCGACCTTTAGGGTCGCCGCTGTACGTCCCTCTGACCCCGCCAGCCCCGCCGGCGTTAGCGGTAGCAGCAGCATCGCCCGGCTTCGCTTCAAATGCCGAACCAGACCGCTTTCGGTTCTGCCTGAGCATGTAAACACAACGCGCTGAAGCCTTTTGGCTTTCGCCGTGACCCTCAGCAGATGCAGGAAAGGAGTTTCTGTATGTTTGAGTTATCGACTGTCGATGCAGCCACCGTGGCCCGTCTCGTAAGGGACATCGACACCCAGGGCTTTGCCGTGCTGGATAATTTCATTTCAGGCGAGCAGTTGCAGCACGCCCGCGACTTCGTCTCCTGTCAGGTGAAAGAGCACGGTTCCGAATATTTTGCGCTGCATGGTCTCACTGCCATGCACGGCAGCCTGTTCGAGGAGCTTGGGACATCGCCCGCCTTTCGGCAGTTACTCAACGAGGTGTACCAGTCGGGGCTTAAGCAGACCCTGCCGCCAGATGAGAAGGCGTTTCCGGTAATCCGTTTTCTCCAGGGCCGCACCGGACGCAAGGAGTCTCATTTCTTTCACTTCGATGCGACCGGGCTGACCGCGCTGGTCCCCATTGTGATCCCGACCGAGGGGCGACATTGTGGTGACCTCATCACTTTTCCCAACATACGGCCACTGCGTCGCAGCGTGATGGTCAATGTGATCGAAAAGGCGCTGCTGCATAACACGGTGAGCCAGAAATTGACTTCCTGGCTGGTTGGGCGGGGTTGGCTCAAGCCCGTTCGGATCAAGCTGCAGCCGGGAAACGTTTATCTGTTCTGGGGTTACCGCAGTCTGCATGCCAACGATCCCTGTGACCCGAGTATGCTGCGGGCCACTGCCCTGTACCATTACGGCAACCCGCACAGAGACAGCTGGCTGGCCAAGCGTCTGCTGGGGCGGAATCAGCGGCACCTGCCGGCCGCGGAAGCGGAAGCTCCCGTCGTCCCGCAGGGCTGAAAGTTCGTCCAAGGTTTCTTCGTCCGCTTCTGTGCAAATTGCGTCAAGCGGGCGAGGCCCGCCCATGGAGAGCTGAACCGAGGGGTTTGCCTACCGCGCTCCTGATGGCCCGGCGCATGCTCGATGCGCAAGAAAAGCCCATCAGCTCAGCGATATCATCCACATGAAGGCGTGACGCCTTGAGGTGATACAGCGTTACTTCGATGCGGAAATCATGCAGTACGCGGCGGAACGTGGTGCCTTCGGCGGTCAACCGTCGAGATAGAGCGCGCGGCGTCATACGCAGCGCATGGACGGTATCTTCCAGTGAAACCGACTGATACACCTCCAGGTGCGAGCCGGCCAGCTGAAACTGGCGGTTGAGCTGGGCGCGAACGTGCATGCGCACCGCAGCGGTGGTCGATACCTGCATGCCGGCCAGTCTGAGCTCTTCTTCGCACTGCGCGATCAGTTTTTCGAACGTGGCCCGCCGATACGGACGAAAGGGCTCGCAGTAGAAGCTCTTGTGCGCTGATACGCGTGACTCACGCGCATCGAAGGTCAACGAGCTGCACGGCAACTGGCGGTAAAGCGCGCCGTGACGGGGCTTCGGATACGCCAGCAGCACCTGAACATCCGGGTTGGTCACGCTCTTGTTGCCGCAGGTATCCCAAAGGCGGAGCGTCATGGCCAGTCGAAACTCCTGCTCGAACTGGATCATCGCGGGGTCGGCATCCGGCGCCTGGAAGCAGCGAATCGGCAGCACGAAGGTGTCGTTTTCGTCGATGTAGGCAAGCGGCTTTTCGACCGATACGCGATAGTACGGCTGCGCGATCATCTGGAAGCGGTGAAACGCTTCGCCCGCTTCGCGCAGGCTCGGGCTGCAATGCGCAACGTAGCCGACGGTGCCGTGGAATGACCAATCCCAGCCGAGCCCCATCAGCAAGCCCAGCCCGGGCGTGCGGCACAGGGTTATGCCGTTATAGATCAGGCGCAGTTGCTGATTGTAGGAAATCTTTGCGGTGCAGCTGTCGAGCATCGAACGGTCTATGCCGGTGTGGCGCAGCAGGTCGTCAAGCGGCGCGCCGAACTGGGTAAAGCCTTCGATGAATCCCAAGGGATTCAGATGCTGCGGAATGATCCGCGTGTTGGCATCCATACAACGCCTCGAAAAACACAATCGATCTTTGTTTTTGTAATGCCTGGCCGAAAGCTATGGCCTTTGCGTTTCGAGGCAGTATTTTGTTACCAGGCGGGCTTTATCGAGCTGGAGCCCAGATGTTGCAGCGGTGCGTCGCGCGGAACTGCGTCCCGGTCAGGGCAGTCGGTTCGGGCGTGACGAACGACACCATCTGGCCATTGGCGGCGCTGTACTCAGGCCAGGCGAAGGTGCCATCGGTGGCACTTGGGTCGCCGTAGCGAGCAAAGTTGGTCCAGGCATGGGTCATCACGTTGGCCAGTTCGACCTGCTCGGCTGTAGCGCGCGCAGCGAAACCGGCATCCGAGCCGAAAAGATACTGGATCTCGAATGCGTGCGCTGCGCCGGCATCGAGCCATTCGGGGATATCGATGATCGGCGGTGCGTCGCGGTCGGCGAACTCGTAAGCGTAGAAAGGTGCACTGCTGGTGGCCTGGATGAGATTGGCTTGCGTCGAGGCGTTACACGCGAAGGCGTAGTCGGTATAAATCGCTGCCACGGCGCGAGACGGACTGTTTCCGTACAAAGATGCGTTGTAAGCCGGAAGCACCTCTGTACCAAACACTGAAGTGATCAGAGTCTGGTAGTTTGCGGCATCGATGGGCTCGCCTGATGCCAGGAAGTAGGCGTACTCATCCAGGTTGGTTCCAGCGATGATCGGCACCTGAGCGTATTCACCGGCAGCCAGGGCTGGGCCGACTGACTTCGGAAGAATGTCAGGACGCAGCGTCGGGGTTACGCTGCCGGCGGGGATCGCCGTGATTTCGGCAACGCTCTTGCCGCGCAGGCATGCCACTTCTTGAGCCGGATCGGTGTCGTCGCAGCCCGCTGCGGTGGCGAAGGTCTCGCCTGCGGTTTGAGCCAGGGGCAACGGGCTTTGCACCATGGAGTAGGAGCCGCTCTGCACAATCGCCTTGTCGAAAAGGTCTTTCGAGGCTGGCGAGACGATGTGCGACAGCACGCTCAGTCCGCCCGCTGACTCGCCGAAAATGGTGACATTCTCCGCATCGCCACCGAAGTTGGCGATGTTGTCTTTCACCCATTGCAGCGCAAGCTGCTGATCCATGATGCCGTAGCTGCCGGAAGCATTCGCTTCGCTTTCCGCACTCAGGCCCGGGTGCGCGAGGAAGCCGAAGCGGCCGAGGCGGTAGTTGATGGTGACCACCACGGTGTCGTGACTGACCAGTCGTGTCGGGATATAGCTGCCCGCGCCGGAGCCAAAGACGAACGCGCCGCCATGGATCCAGACCATGACCGGGTGTGTACCGGCAGTCTTGGGCCGGAACACGTTTAGGTACAGACAGTCTTCGCTGCCGCCGCCGGTGGATTGCACGCAGTCGGAGCCGTAGGTGGTGGCCGAGCGGACGCCGCTCCAGCTCGCCGGGGCTTCAGGGGCAGCGAAGCGCAGGTCACCCACCGGCGGCTTGGCGTAGGGAATACCCAGATAGGCTGTGAAGTCGGCGCGTTGTTCGCCGCGAACCTCACCGTAGGTGGTTTTGCTGACAAGCGGATCGGGAGCGTCGTCGTTACTGCTGCCGCCTGACAAACAGCCAGACAGAGATGCAGCGAGAACTGCACCGGCCAGCCATTTACCGGCTGGGGCGATGTGATCGTATGAAGGCATGTTGGATCGTTCCTGTTTTTATTAGCGTGGCTCGGAGCCGGGCGATCACTGAAGGACTGGCCTGCCCGAGCGGCGAATCGCAAGTAGGTCCCGCTGATGCGGAGACGCTGGGCAAATCCTAATGGGCGATGCCGGGGACGGCTATGACGCGAGCTTCCAATCTCGGGCCGAAATGGCAACTCGCTGCATGGAAATCACTTGCATGGCTGCGATGCGGCTGGAGAACTAGCTAACCGGGGGAGTAGGACGTATGAGCAGTTCATTGACGTCCACGTGCTTTGGCTGTGACAGGGCATACACCACCGCCCGACCGATGTCTTCCGGCTCTAGCGCCTGCTCTGGGGGCTGGTCGAAGAAAGGCGTGTCGACCATGCCGGGTTCGATCAGGGTCACACGGATGCCGCTTCCCCGGATCTCCTCGCGCAAACCGTAACCAATGGCCGATACCGCCCATTTTGTCGCGCTGTACATTGAACCGGGTATGGTCACGCGTCCCGCCGCCGAGCCGGTTAACAGCATATGGCCGCGGGTTTCGCGCAGCGCCGGCAAGCAGGCCTGGACCGTCAGGCCCACGCCGTAGACGTTGGTCAGGATCATGTCGCGCCAGCTGTCCGGATCGGCTCCGCTGAAGCCGCCGGCACTGCCGCCTCGACCAGCGTTGGCAAATACGGCATCAATCTGCCCGAAGGTATCCATCGCTCGCTCGACCATCTGTTTCTGGTCGTCCTCGCTCTGCACGTCGCAGCGGACGATGAGCGCGCGTTCAGGGCCACCAACCGCTTGCTGCACTGCGCGAAGTTTTTCTTCCGAACGGGCAGCGAGGACCAGCCGATAACCAGCCCTGGCTGCTTCGCGGGCGGTCGCCTCGCCTATACCGGATGATGCGCCGGTGATCAGCAGGACTGGATCACTCATGGTGGTCTCCTTTGGAAGCCGAGGGATGCCTAGCGGCGTGCATACTTGGAGATGCACGAGCTGGTCAAGTTCCAGAGCGGTGCTGCCTGCGTTGGCGGTCGCGCTCTGTATCGAGCATGAGGTTCAGCGTCAACGGCAGGGCGATGCCGATGCAGGCTGCGACCATTACATCCGTCGGCCAGTGCACGCCGAGTATGAGGCGAGACAGGCCGACCAGCGCGATCCAGCTCAAGGCCAGCCACAAGCCCAGCGAGCGCGTGCCGGGGCGCACCCGGCGCAGGCATAGCGCCAGAGCCATGGCGCAGGCTGCGGTGCCCAGCGTATGCCCGCTGGGAAAGCTCGACCCCCAGTAGACCTCGGTTTCCCACAATGCGGGCCGGTCACGACCGACTGCGAGCTTGATGAAGTAAACGATCAGCCCGCCGGAAATACCGGACACAGCCAGCAGTAGCGCCTCGGCACGATGGCGCAGGAAAAGCAGCAGCGCAGTCACCGCAGCGACCAGAGGCGTAAGGAACATGGACGAGCCGGTCAGCGTTATCCAGGCGAACAGCTGAGCCACTTCGGGCGGCGTGTGTTCGTTCAGATACAGCAGCACCGCCGTGTCGAAATCGCTGGTTTCAGCGCCCAGCACGTCCTGCCCGACCTTCAGCGCCGTGGCCATGAGCACCAGGATCAACAGAATCGCGACGCGCCGCTCTTCCAGGCGGGTGGACCAGCCAGGCTGCATCCGTCGCAGTGCAGTGAATATCGTCAGGTAGACGGCCGCTACGATCAGTAGCAGAGGAAGCAGGTCTCGCAAAAGCGTGTCGATCATTGTTGTCGGCGCCGAAGTCATGGTCTCGATCAGTCGACCTGTCATCGGCCTGCCGGTTCGCTGGAACCGTCATCGAATTGTCACAGCGAGCGAAGCCGGCCAAAGCGTGTGCCGGCTTGGTTCGCTGTTTCGGACTGTCATGTTGGGTTGTCAGGCGGTAGCGTGCCGCGGCCTTCCTTGCGTTTCGCCGGGACGATTTCGTCTGGCCGTGGCGCGGTAAGACTGAGTATCTTCCAGCCAGCCTCAGGCTTCATTTGCCCATCCTCGACAAATGCCTGATGGCGGCCTTTCGGAGTGATGGCGAACAATGGAACCACGTTGTGCTCATGTACCTGGAGGAAATCGTCGAAGCCGAACGCATCGGTCAGTTTGGTTTCGCGGATTTCCCAACCTTGCGCCAGCAGACTGGCGAGTTTGCTGTAACTCATGTTCTGGCCGAACAGCACATGACCGCGATGCCCCGAGCCCAACTGGTGCCTTTCAGCGGTATCGGTATCGGCCGGCGAGAGCAGCGTAAAAATATTGTCATCACCGAACTCGGAGCGAAACCGCATACCGGCGGCTACGTTGTTCCCGGCCTGGGGCGACAGCGCGAGGAGTTTGCCGATACCCATGAGATCCAGATGGTGGTCTGCGTAACTGGACACCGGATTACCGAAGAAGGTGTCCAGACCTTCCATGCGCGCGTCGCGAATGTGTTCCCAATGCGAATCGGCCAGGACCACGCGATAGTCCTGGGTACGTAGAGCCTGGGCGATGGCGCGAGCTACCGGATTGGCGCCCACAATCAGAAAGCCGCTAGGCGAAGGCTCAGCCACATTGAGTATCCGCGCCAGTCCTCGCGAAGTTGCGCTTTGCAGGACCACGGTACCTATGATTACCGAGAAGGTGAGCGGAACCAGCGTGTGAGCCGTTTGATAACCGGCTTCCTGCAACCGGATGGCAAATAGCGCCGAAACTGCTGCAGCGACGATCCCGCGCGGAGCGATCCACGATAGCAGGGCTTTCTCACGCCAGTTCAGGCTCGAGCCGATCGACGACAGCCACACTGCTGCAGGTCGGGCGATCAGTTGCATGACAGCCAGCAAAGCAAGCGGTGCCCAGCCCAGCGCGATAATGTCGTCCAGCGTCAGCCGTGCGGCCAGCAGCACGAACAGGCCGGAGATCAGTACG
Source organism: uncultured Halopseudomonas sp. (assembly GCA_964477725.1). Taxonomy (GTDB): domain Bacteria; phylum Pseudomonadota; class Gammaproteobacteria; order Pseudomonadales; family Pseudomonadaceae; genus Halopseudomonas. The sequence goes on along the minus strand of CAYZFU010000068.1, from coordinate 4,608 downwards.
ACGCTGAGGTTCTCCTTGAAGTTGAGAATCTCCTCGATGCGCACCTGCTTTTGGTTGGCCAGCCACATGCCCATCAAGGTCACGGCAAGCAGACCCGATTCATGGGCCAGGTAATCGGAAAGCGCGAAGATGGCGAACACTACCGAGAGCGTGGCGAGATTCTTCAGGTAGGCCGGAACCCATCCGCGTTTCAGAATGAAGCCCAGCGACCAGCCGCCGAGCAGGCCCAGTGCAGTGCCTACGCCCAGTATCTCGAGAAACGCCAGGAAGCCATGCGACAGACCTGCGGCCTGACTCTGGGCAACGATGAATTCGTAGACGACCACCACCAGGAGCGCGCCAAGCGGGTCGATCAGAATGCCTTCCCAGCGCAGTATGTTGGCGATGTTGCGGTTGGGCCGCACGGTCCGCAGCATGGGCACGATGACGGTGGGACCGGTCACCACGGTTATCGCGCCGAAAAGGATGCTCAGTTCCCATTCGATATTCAGCAAAAAGTGCGCAGCAACGGCGACCACACCCCAGGTGACGGCGCTGCCCAACAGGATCATCCGCTGGACAACCGCCCGCTGGGAGCGGATCTCGCCGAAATCCAGCGTCAGGCTGCCCTCGAACAGGATGATGGCGACCGACAGGCTGATCAGCGGGAATAGCAGCTCACCGAACAGCTCGTCCGGCGACAGCACCGACGTCAACGGGCCGAGGATGATTCCCGCGCCGAGCAGGAACAGGATGGCCGGCAAACGTACACGCCAGGCGAGCCATTGGCAGCCGAAGGCCACCAGACCAATCATCGCAATGGTTAGGCTAACGGAGGTCAAGCGAAGCTCCTTGGGCACATGTCATGTAGCTGACGAATGAAACGAAGGGGAGTTCCTCCGCCTGGCTGATTGCAAGGCGAAGATGATGAACCCTGGATTAGCGTCTAGGCTCTGAACGTACGCCAACACTGCGAGGTTCTGTCATGCAAACCGTACACATCGATATCGTATCGGACATCGCCTGTCCCTGGTGCGCGATTGGCTATGCCCGGCTCGAGCAGGCAATGCGGGACCTGGCGGGGGAGATGAGCTTCGGCATACGTTGGCACGCCTTCGAGTTGAATCCGGACCCGTCTGCGGATGGTGAGCCCATTCTTGACGCGCTGAGTCGCAAGTACGGCCGTTCACGCGATGAGATGCAGGCGGCCCAGGCTAACATGATGGAAATTGCCGATGGCCTGGGGCTGAACTTCACGCGTATGCAGGAGCGCCACACGTGCAATACTTTCGATGCCCATCGCCTGGTGAAATGGGCTGGCGAGCAGGACAGGCAGACCGAGATGAAGAAGGCGTTATTCGACGCCTACTTTGGCCATGCGGCTAATGTGGCTGATCCCGATGTGCTGATCGGGTGTGTCGAATCGATCGGCCTGGACGGCGCCGAAGCGAGGCGTGTGCTCGCATCGGAGGAGTATGCCGAGGATGTCCGTGAGGACGAAGCGCGTTATCAGGAGGCCGGGGTTTCGGCGGTACCTGCATTCATCATCAATGAACAGTATCTGATCTCGGGCGCGCAGGAACCGGGCTATCTGGTGCAGGCGCTGCGACAGATCGTCGGAGAAAATGAGGACGACTGAGCAAGCGGCTCAGTCATCCTTGAGGATGGCGATGATGTTGCCGCTGCGCTCGAGTCTGGCTTCCTTTACCTTGCTCACGTCATTGACACCGGCATTTTCACGCAGCGCGCCCTTGAGATCCTTTTCGCTGATGTAGGCACGCCGCATTGCGTCCCACTGGATTTCACCATCGATCACCAGTTTGCTGGCGTTGCCCTTGACCAGCGAACCGAACCATGTGGTATGAAACGCCAGCGCAGCGAATACATAGTGCATGACGACCAGCACAACCGCCGCGGCGAGCTTGGGAAAAAAGGCTTCCGGGTTGGTGATGGCGCGACTGAGCACCGAGCCGATCATGATCGCCATGATCACGTCGAACGCCGAAAACTTGCCGATGAAGCGCTGGTCGCCGAGGCGGACCATGGCTACGCCGATAACGTAGACGAGCGCGGCCCGCAGCGACATCTGCCAGGCGTTCAGCTGGTCCGCGTCGAGTCCGAGCAGGTTGACGACCTCCGCCCAGATCGATCCCATGGCTACCTCCGTTCTGTCGTCCGATATGCGTTTGGACAATCGGCGAGCGTCGGTGTGCCGTCAACCGCCTGCTATCGCCTGCTATCGCCTGCTATCGCCTGCTATCGCCTGACGTCGGTCCAGATGCCGCGGGCCTGTTGAGCTCGAATAACCTCTACGAACTGGTTTTTCGCAGCGTCCTGCGGCTCGCTGAGCATTTGCTGCGCCAGCTCCGCCATGTGCGGGTCGGAGCCGTTGCGCAAGGCCTCGACCAGGGCCCGTACATGCGGGTGTTGCCTCGCATTGGCCGCTATTGACCATCTGGCGGTGCTCGCCGCGGCGAACAGGTTGAAATCCTCGCGCTCGCCGAGATGCGCCAGCATCGCCACGAGGGCATCGAAATACTGCCTTTCCCCGGTGATGAACAAGCACGCCCAGTTCATATCGTTCCTGCCGGGGCCTGTCGGCGTCGCGGAAAACAGTTCAGCAGGTGCCTGCTGCATCGCCGTCGTCATCAGCCTCCGCGTGGGTTGATCGAGTTCGTCGATGACTGCGAGCCATTCGCGCTTGTGCTGCACATCGCTCGCTGCGAACAGGCAACTGAACCCTGCCAATAGCGGTGCGATTGAGCTTTGTTTGCGCGTGGCGCCTGAGTCACTGATGAAGCGCATGGCGCTCGCCACTTGATCGGGTGCCGGCTGAAGATGGTAGTGATGGAGCAGGTAGCTCAGTTCTGCCGGGGAGTCGATGGCGCCGCCCGGGGCAGACCCGGGCGCGGCAGCCACCGAGGTTGTCATAAAAAGTACGGCGAAGATCGTGGTGATGCGTAACATATCCATGCTCCCTGCGTTGTCAGTCCTTTGGATACCGGCTCGCTAGCGCCGGTCTGGTGGTGCGCCTGCGTCACATTTCTTGCAAGCTAACCGATGGCCAAGCCGCGAGCGTCGTCCGGCCTCGGTGGTTACCCAGAAGCGTTCCTGCCATGGTGGGTTGTGTCGTACATGCTGATAATGGCCGCACTCCAGTTCGGCGACCCAGTGCTGCTCATTGTCGAGATGAAAGCCGCAAATACAACGTTGCATGACGATATCCGTGGCGCATCGGAGCGGGCCAGTGTATCAGGGCAGGGTACGGGGATCTGCTTCGCCGGGGTCAGCCGAATTTTTTCTGGTGCCGCGCAGATTCATCAGAAAAAGTCCGACCTGCAGCGTGATCAGCGCCCAGGCTTGAGCCTGGACACCCCATACGATCCACAAGGCGTTGCTCAGAATGAAGCAGAGAAAGCCCCAGTTGCGTCTGCGAGCCTGTCGCGAACCAACCAGCCAGGCAGCGATCAACGTGGCGACCATGGCTGGCCACTGCAAGAAATCGATGAAGTTTTCCATTGTCATGGACGCTCAGACCCGGCTCGGCTTGAAGCGTTCAAGCCAGGTCAGGACGAGCTCGCCGGCACACCCGTAAAAAACCCGGCACTTGGCCGGGTTTCTCATCGAGCAGGGGCCTAGCAGCCGTGCTTGGCCTTGAATTCGCGACGGCGGCGATGCAGAACCGGCTCAGTGTAGCCATTCGGCTGACTGGTGCCTTCGACACACAGCTCGACCGCTGCCTGGAAGGCAACGCTGTCGTCGAAGTTCGGTGCCATCGGCTTATAGGCCGGATCGTGTTCGTTCTGACGATCCACTACGGCTGCCATGCGCTTCATGGTCTCCATCACCTGCTCTTCGGTGCAGATCCCATGGCGCAGCCAGTTGGCGATGTGCTGGCTGGAAATCCGCAGGGTCGCACGGTCTTCCATCAGGCCGACGTCGTTGATGTCCGGTACCTTGGAGCAGCCAACACCCTGAGCGATCCAGCGCACCACGTAACCGAGGATGCCCTGAGCATTGTTGTCGAGCTCCTGCTGCACGTCTTCCTGCGACCAGTTCGGGGTCGCTGCCAAGGGTAGGGTGAGGATATCGTCTACCGAAGCCGGGGTGCGCTTGGCCAGTTCTTCCTGGCGCTCGAACACGTTGACTTTGTGGTAATGCAGGGCGTGCAGGGTCGCTGCCGTCGGGGAAGGTACCCAGGCAGTGTTGGCACCAGCCAGCGGGTGGCCAATCTTCTGTTCGAGCATGCCGGCCATCAGGTCGGGCATCGCCCACATGCCCTTGCCAATCTGGGCACGGCCCTTCAGGCCGGTGGCTAGGCCGATGTCGACGTTGTTGTTTTCGTATGCGCCGATCCATTTGGCCGCTTTCATTTCGCCTTTGCGCACCATGGCGCCGGCTTCCATGGAGGTGTGGATTTCGTCACCGGTACGATCGAGGAAGCCGGTGTTGATGAACACCACGCGCTCGCTGGCTTCCTTGATACAGGCCTTGAGGTTGATGGTGGTGCGGCGCTCTTCGTCCATGATGCCGACTTTCAGCGTGTTGCGCTGCATGCCGAGCATGTCTTCGACACGGCCGAACAGTTGGGTTGTGAAGGCGACTTCTTCCGGACCGTGCATCTTCGGC
>CAYZFU010000067.1:0-14464 GCA_964477725.1 uncultured Halopseudomonas sp. | reverse complement strand
ACCTGTGACCCCTGCCTTCGGAGGGCAGTACTCTATCCAGCTGAGCTACGGGTGCATTGCAGGGCCGCAATAATACGCATTGTCGGTGGAAACGTCCATGCCCGCTGGCGGGAAACGCAGTTGTCCTGCGGCGATTGGCCGCCCTGCGGGCCTTTGCGCGGCGGGGCTATTTTGTCGCCTGTGGGTTTACCGGTATACTCGCGCACATTGTCCGGGCATCGTACCCAGGCTGCTACCTATAGCGATGATGAGGATGTATAAGGTGACGACTGTGAAAAAACTTCTGGCTGCCTCTGCGGCCTTGCTTGCTCTGGCTGTCGGCAGTGCTTTCGCGGCCACCGACGACGCGATCGCCGAGCGTATCAAGCCCTACGGCAATGTCTGCTATGTAGGTCAGCCATGCGCTGAAGAAGCCGGCCCAAGCACTGCGGGCGCTTCCGGCGGCGGCGCGCGTTCGGGCGAGGAAGTCTACGGCAAGTTCTGCACAGCCTGTCACGGCGCTGGCGTTCTCGGCGCACCCAAGATGGGCGATAGCGCTGAATGGGAGAGCCGCCTGGCCAACCACAATGGCAGCTTCGACGAGCTGGTTCAGTCAGCCATCACCGGTATCGGTGCCATGCCTCCGAAAGGTACCTGTGCCGATTGTTCAGACGAGGAAATCGCGGCGGCTGTCGAGCACATGTCCGGCCTGGAATAAGCATCTCGCAGTATTTTGGTAAGCCACCTTCGGGTGGCTTTTCCGTTTTAGGCTTCAGCTCTTCAGCATGCTGCGGATGTCGGCCAGGGCGTTGCGTCCGCGGGCCTGCTTCTGTTCCACGGGCGCGTCGTCGGTGCCCTCCCACTCCAGGTCTTCCTTTGGCAGTTCATCCAGAAAACGGCTGGGCAGACAGTCGATTACCTCGCCGAACTGACGTCGGCGTGCGGCGAACGTGAAGGTCAGGTTGCGCTTGGCCCGGGTGATGCCCACGTAGGCCAGGCGGCGCTCCTCCTCGACACTGTCTGCTTCGATACTCGAGCGATGCGGCAGAATCTCCTCTTCCATGCCGAGGATATAAACGTGCGGATATTCCAGGCCCTTGGAAGCATGCAGCGTCATCAGCTGCACCCGGTCGGTATCTTCCTCCTCTTCGTGACGCTCGAGCATGTCGCGCAGTACCAGTTTGGAGATCGCATCCTCGATGTCGGTTTCACCGGTTTCGTCGCGCTCGATGGTGGTCTTCAGTGCATCCAGCAGAAACCAGACGTTGCCCATGCGCTTGGCGGCAATCTCGTCGCTTGAGCAGTTCTGACGAATCCAGTTCTCGTAGTCCAGGTCCAGTACCATGTCGCGCAGCACACCGATTGGCTCTTCTTTCGCGCAACGGGTGCGTATGCCGTCCAGCCAGCGCTGAAAGCGCTGCAGACGCTCCAGATAGCGTGGCTCGAGGTGCTCGGCCAGGCCCATTTCAGCGCAGGCCTGAAACAGGCTGACCTGCCGGTCGTTGGCATAATTGCCGAGCTTTTCCAGCGTCGCCGGACCGATTTCCCGACGCGGCACGTTGATCACACGCAGTAATGCATTGTCATCGTCCTGATTCACCAGCAGGCGGAAATAGGCCATCAGATCCTTCACTTCCTGGCGGCTGAAAAAACTTGTGCCACCGCTGAGGTGGTAGGGAATCTGATGGTGCTGCAGTTTCAGCTCGATCAGCCGTGACTGGTGGTTGCCGCGATAGAGGATGGCGATATCGCGCCAGGCCAGCTTGTGCTTGAGATGCAGCGTCTGGATATCAGTGGCGACCCGCTCTGCCTCGGCTTCCTCGTTGCGGCAGCGGACCACCCGAATCGGGTCGCCGTAGCCGAGTTCGCTCCACAGTTGCTTTTCGAATACATGCGGATTATTGGCGATCAGCGTGTTGGCCGCGCGCAGGATGCGGCTGGTCGAACGGTAATTCTGTTCAAGCATGACCACCTTCAGCGACGGAAAGTCTTCCTTGAGCTGTGCCAGGTTTTCCGGCCGCGCCCCGCGCCAGGCGTAGATCGACTGGTCATCGTCCCCGACCACGGTGAACCTTGCCTGATGGCCCACCAGCATTTTCACCAGCAGGTATTGGCTGGCGTTGGTGTCCTGATATTCGTCGACCAGCATGTAGCGGATGCGAAACTGCCATTTCTCCAGTACGTCCGGATGCTCGCGAAACAGCACGACCGGGATCAGGATCAAATCGTCGAAATCGACCGCGTTGTATGCCTTGAGCGTACGGTTGTAGTGGGTATACACACTTGCGGCAGTCTGCTCGGCAGGCGATTTCGCCTGGGCCAGCGCCTGCTCGGGTGTGACCAGGTCATTCTTCCAGGCCGATATCTGCGACTGGATGCCTTCGATACCATCGTCAGCGCCATAGTCCCGATGCATCAGATCGGCGATCAGCGCGGTGGCATCCTGCTGGTCGAAGATCGAGAATCCCGGCTTGTAGCCGAGCCGCTTGTGTTCCTTGCGGATGATGTTCAAACCCAGGTTGTGAAAGGTCGAAACGGTAAGCCCACGCGCATCGCCGCCCTTGATCAACTGGCCCACGCGCTCTTTCATTTCCCGCGCGGCCTTGTTGGTGAAGGTGACCGCAACGATGTACTGCGCCTTGATTCCGCACTCGCGTACCAGATAGGCGATCTTGCGAGTGATCACGCTGGTTTTGCCACTGCCGGCACCGGCAAGTACCAGTAGCGGACCGCTGATATAGCGGACGGCTTCCTGTTGTCTGGAATTGAGAGTGGACACCGGCTCGTCTCCTGCGTTGGCCGGGCATTCTAGCAGTCCAAAGGATGCTCGACAGCGCGGCGGTCGGACGATAGTCTAGGGATGTATCTTTATTTTACGAACAAGCTACTTTATAAAGCTTGTCTATATATCTAATTTGACGATGTTTTAGAGATCCGTGGGGGATCGATTGTCTGCCGACCGTCCGATGCAGCGTATAGTGTTGCTCGATAGCGACCCGGGTGCTCATATGCTCCTGTGTCGCAGGCTGTCGGCTATCAAGGCAGCGCCCTTCGAACTGGTCCTCTCTGACGACTGGGAACAGGTCCAGCCGATGATCGCCCAGGGCGCGGTAAGCGCCGTGATGGCGCGCAAGGCGTTTCTCGAACCCCTCCGCGATTGCAGCGTTCCGCTGGTCTGTCTTTCTTCCGAACCCGATTTCAACCCCCTGCCGTCCAGTATCGCCGACAGCATCTGGGATCAGGCCAGCGCCAGCGAACTGATGCGTTGCCTGAATTATGCGATCGAGCGGCATGCACTGCGCACTGCCCTCGACCATGCCGCCAGCTACGATCCGCTGACCGGCACCTGCAACCGGCAGATGCTGCACGACCGGCTCAAGCAGGGGATGCGTCGCGCACTCCGCACCAATCAACCTCTGGCAGTGCTGTTCATCGACCTCGATAACTTCCGGCACGTGAACGACACGCTGGGCCACGGCGCTGGCGACAGCATCATATGCGAAGTGGTCGCGCGGCTACGGAGTGTACTGCGCAACACCGACACCATTGGCCGCATGGGCAGTGACGAATTTGGCGTGATCGTCGAAGACTTCAGTAGCCCGGGGAATCTGCTGCAGGTAGCGCAGAAGATCACCAACGAACTGGCCGAGCCGTTTTCGGTGGATCGTGAAAGCCTGCTGCTCGGCTGCAGCATCGGCATCGCCACCTATCCCGACGGCGGCCAGACTGTCGACAGCCTGATATTGCACGCCAACATGGCGATGCAGCAGGCCAAGGCGCATCGCGGATGCAACTTTCACTTCTACGACGATCGCATCAATCTGCAGGCCAGCAGCCTGATCGAATTCGAGGGCGCGCTGCGTCAGGCCCTGAGGCGCAACCAGTTCGAACTGCACTATCAGCCACGGGTCGATCTGCGCAGCGGCAACATCGTTGGTCTCGAAGGCCTCATTCGCTGGCGACATCCCGAGCGAGGTCTGCTCGGACCCGATGAGTTCATTCCCCTGGCCGAAGAGAGCGGGCTGATCGTCCCCATGGGCTACTGGGTCATCGCCCGCGCCTGTCATGATCTGACCCAGCTGCGACGGCGCCGCCTGGACAATATCCACGTCGCGGTGAACATGTCGTTCCGGCAATTTCAGGACAGCCAGCTGCTGCCTACGGTCAAGCGTCTGCTGGAAAAGACCGGCATCGACCCCCATCTGCTCGAGTTCGAGCTCACCGAAACCGCGGTCATGCAGCACCCTGAGCAGGTGCAGATGACCATGACTGGAATGACCGGGCTGGGTGTGCGGTTTTCCCTCGACGACTTCGGTACCGGATTTTCTTCGTTCGTCCACCTGCACCGCCTGCCGATCGACCTGCTCAAGCTGGACCGCAGCTTCGTCAAGGGTATCGCTCATCGTGACGGCGATCGTCAGCTGGTGAGCGCGATGATCGACATGGGTCACAGCCTGGGGCTGGAGGTAGTCGCCGAAGGCGTCGAACACCGTGAGCAGCTCGAATTGCTGCGCCAGCTTGGCTGCGACCAGGTCCAGGGCTTTTTCATCAGTCCGGCATTGGCCTTCGAAGAGCTCTGTTATTTCCTTGATGCTTACAGCATGGGTCGCGACGACGTACGTGCCAACGACCCCTGACGTTCAGCGATCAGGCTGGCGATCCAGTTGTCGATACTGCAGCGCTTCGGCCAGATGGTTACGCTGAATCGCGTCGGCTCCCTCGAGATCTGCCAGGGTCCTGGCAACCTTCAATGCCCTGTGACTGGCGCGGCGTGACAAGCCCAGCCGCTCGATCGCCTTTTCCATCCAGCGCGCGTCCTCGCTGTTCACGGCGCAGAAATCACGCAGCGAAGCGAGATGCAGATGGGCATTCAGACAGCCCTGACGTCGCATTTGGATGGTTCTCGCCCGGGTCACATCCGCTGCGGCTTCGGCGGTGCTCGGGCGGTTATCCCCGCTATGCTCCAGGCTGACCGGCTCGTTATGCATGGCCAGATGCAGGTCGATACGATCCAGCAAAGGCCCGGAAAGCTTGTTGCGATAACGCTCCACCTGCTCGGCCGAGCACCGGCAGCGCCCCGATGGGTCGCCCTGATACCCGCATGGGCACGGGTTCATGGCGGCGATCAACTGAAAGCGCGCGGGGAAGGTAAGCTGTTCGCGCGCCCGAGCGATGTGCACCGCGCCCGACTCCATGGGCTCACGCAGCATCTCCAGCACCTTGCGGTCGAATTCGGGCAGTTCATCCAGAAACAAAACGCCGTGATGTGCCTGGCTTATCTCGCCGGGACGCGGCTGGCTGCCGCCGCCGACAAGCGCTGCCGCTGATGCACCATGATGTGGCGCACGAAAGGGCCGGGTCGGCCATTGGATCATTGGGCCGCGGCCGCACACCGACTGTACTGCCGCGACTTCGAGCGCTTCGTCTTCACCGAGCGGTGGTAGTAAACCGGGCAATCGACTGGCCAGCAGCGTTTTGCCGGTGCCCGGCGGACCGAAAAGCAACAGGTTATGCGCGCCGCTGGCCGCCACGATCAGTGCTCGTTTCGCCTGAGCCTGGCCCTGCACTTCACTCAGATCGGCATACGTGCTGACAGGTACGCTGGCATGAGCCGGAACCGCCGCCAATTCCCTCTCGCCGCGTAGATGTTCGCACAGCTCCAGCAAGTGATCCGCCGCGACGATGCGTACGCCACGCACCATGGCGGCTTCCGCCGCGTTGGCTCGCGGCAGCAGCAGCGTTCGGCTGGCGTCGCGGCAGGCTATTGCGGCTGGGAGAACACCCTGCACTGCCCGCAGCTCGCCGGATAGCGCCAGTTCGCCGAGGCATTCGCAGTGCTCGAGGCTGTCAGGAGGAATCTGTCCGCTGGCTGCGAGAAGTCCGAGAGCTATCGCCAGATCGAAGCGCCCGCCTTCCTTCGGCAGATCGGCTGGCGCCAGGTTGATGGTGATGCGTTTGAGGCTGGGGAAATCCAGGCGGGCATTCTGCAGCGCGCTGCGTACCCGATCCTTGCTCTCTCGGACCGCGGTCTCCGGGAGACCAACCAGGGTCAGGCTGGGCATGCCATTGGCGAGATGCACTTCTACCGTCACGGCTGGCGCCTGGACGCCTAGCTTGGCGCGGCTGTGCACGATGGCAAGGGTCATGATCGCTCCTTGATCAGGCCCGCCGAAGGATCAGGCGGGAGGTTGCGGGACGTCTTCGTCCGGATGCTCGGTCCGCTCAAGTTCGGCGACACGCTTCTCCAGTGCCTCGAGCCTTTCACGAGTACGTAGCAGCACAACCTGCTGGGTTTCGAACTCGTCGCGGCTGACCACGTCGAGCTTCGAAAGCGCCCCCTGCAGCACGGCTTTGACGCGCTTTTCCAGCTCCGGGCCGGGGAGATTGTGCTCGCCCGAGAACAGGCGGCTGGCCTGGCTGGTTACGGCATCAATGAAATCTTTGGGCAGCATGGCGTAAGTCCCGTAATGACTGGAAGCGGGCGGATGTACCGACAATGGACGTGATTCTAGCACAGCCGCTCCAGAGCCTTTTTTCGACAACGTCTCATCCGTGGGCGCAAATAGCGCACCTTGAGCATGCACGCCGCACCAAGATGGTGCGCCATTTCTCGCGTCGATCAGTCGTTGGTTAGCTTGGAAAGACCGTAAGTTCAGAATTTTAAAGGAAAAACTGAAACTGGCAGGAATTCTGCAATGCACTGTTCAGCTGCCTGGAGTTCGATGACCCAATTTGGGTATACGGCACAGGGCCAGCATGACTTTGCAGTACGCACCCGAGGAGCGCATGGGAGATGAAGCAGTTGGCTGTGGCTCGTCGGCCGTTGACAGACCCGCTACTGCCCACGGAGCGGATGACCGCGAAAGCCTCTGTGCATTGTCCGTTTCTAAAAGTCGCTAACTCGGCATAGACTTGTCCTGTCCCCCAGGGCAGTCGATAACACGGGAGTATCAACATGAAACTAGTAACGGCTGTAATCAAGCCATTCAAGCTGGACGATGTTCGGGAAGCGCTTTCCGAGATCGGCGTGCAGGGTATTACCGTCACCGAGGTGAAAGGCTTCGGTCGGCAGAAAGGCCATACCGAGCTGTATCGCGGCGCGGAATACGTGGTCGACTTCCTGCCCAAGGTCAAGATCGATGTTGCCATTGGTGATGACATGCTCGACCGCGTCATCGAAGCCATTACCAAGGCTGCCAACACCGGCAAGATCGGCGACGGCAAAATCTTCGTAGTCAACCTGGAACAGGCCATCCGCATCCGTACCGGCGAGACCGATACCGACGCGATCTGAGTCGTTCAGTTCATTACATGAAGTAACTAAGCCTAATTGGGGGGCTTATTATGGAAGATATCGTACAGATCAAGTACGCGCTTGATACATTCTACTTTCTGATCTGCGGTGCGCTGGTCATGTGGATGGCGGCCGGTTTCGCCATGCTCGAATCCGGCCTGGTCCGCGCCAAGAACACTACTGAAATTCTTACCAAGAACGTGGCGCTGTATTCGATCGCCTGCACCATGTATCTGCTCGTCGGCTACCACATCATGTATTCCAGCCCGGAAGGCGGCATCTTCCCGAGCCTCGGATTGCTGATTGGTGCTGAAAATACCGCTGAGGACGTACTGGCAGGTGGCGATGACGCCCCGTACTACTCGGCCCGCTCCGACTTCTTCTTCCAGGTGGTGTTTGTCGCTACCGCGATGTCCATCGTGTCAGGTGCCGTGGCCGAGCGCATGAAGTTGTTCGCGTTCCTGGTCTTCGCCGTGATCATGACCGGCTTTATCTACCCGATCCAGGGCTTCTGGAAGTGGGGCGGCGGTTTCCTCAACGAAGCTGGCTTCCTCGACTTTGCAGGTTCGGGCGTCGTTCACCTGTGTGGTGCTACCGCCGCGCTGGCCGGTGTGCAGCTGCTTGGCGCTCGCAAGGGCAAGTACGGTGCCAATGGCCAGATCAACGCCATTCCCGGCGCCAACCTGCCGCTGGCCACACTGGGTACCTTCATCCTGTGGCTGGGCTGGTTCGGCTTCAACGGGGGGTCGCAGCTGGTCGTGTCCAACATCGAGGATGCCAACGCCGTTGCGCAGATATTTCTCAACACCAACGCCGCAGCAGCTGGTGGCCTGATCGCTGCTCTGGTTGTTGCCCGCATCCTGTTCGGCAAGGCTGACCTGACCATGGCGCTCAACGGTGCTCTGGCCGGCCTGGTGGCCATCACTGCCGAGCCGCTGACCCCCGGTGGCTTCCAGGCTACGCTGATCGGCGCGGTCGGTGGCGTGATCGTGGTGTTCTCGATCCTGGGTCTGGACAAGCTGAAGATCGATGATCCGGTCGGTGCCATCTCGGTACACGGCGTGGTTGGTATCTGGGGTCTGCTGGCGGTTTGTCTGACCAACGATGACGCTACCATCGGTGCGCAGCTGATGGGCATCGCAGTGATCTTCGTCTGGGTATTCGTTGCCAGCCTGATCGTCTGGGGCATCCTCAAGGCTGTCATGGGCATTCGCGTCAGCGAAGAGGAAGAGTACGAAGGAGTAGATATTTCCGAGTGCGGTATGGAAGCCTACCCGGAGTTCACCAGCAGCAAGCAGTAAACTTCACGCTGGAATACTCATCCAACAGACAGGGCGCCTCATGGCGCCCTGTCTGTTTTCGTAGTATCGAGGAGCATCGCCATGTGGTTGCAACGCACGATCCATCTGCGTTCACGAGCTCGAGGTTTTCATATCGTCACCGACGAGATCGTCAATGCTCTCCCGGAGCTGTCCGAAGTCCGCGCCGGACTGCTGCATATCTGGTTACAGCACACGTCCGCATCGCTGAGCATCAACGAAAACGCCGATCCGTTGGTGATGGGTGACCTCGAAGCTTTCCTGCGCCGGCTGGTTCCGGACGACACTCCGTATTTCAAACATACCTACGAAGGCCCGGATGACATGACGGCCCACGTCAAGAGCAGCCTGCTCGGCGTTCAGCTCAGTATCCCTGTAACCGAAGGCAGGCTGGCCATGGGAACCTGGCAGGGGATCTACCTGGGCGAACATCGCGAACACGGCGGCGCACGACGCATTGTTGCCACATTGCAGGGCGGCGACTGATCGAATCGAGTCCCCGCAAAGGTTACCGCATCTGTCTCAGGCGAACCTTGCGTGGCCAGCCAGGGTCCTATCTAGCACAGACCCTACCGTCTAGCACAGACTCAACCAGGAAGGAGATGCCATGAAAGCGCAGACGTTCCAGTATCTGACCGAATGGACCACCCTGTTCCACAACAATCTCGCCGACTCCATGGAAAAGGGCCTGCCGCAGCAGACCGACGAGCGTGCCAAGTGGGTATTGGAGTACCTGATCGACCACGAGCGTACGATGGCCAAGGAGGTCGAGGGATTCAAGAATCAGGCGGATGCCAATGCGCTGAAAACCTGGTTGTACGAGCAGATTACCGAGACGCTTCCGCCTGATTCTCGCACTCGCGACATCGATTTTGGCAGCATGGACTTCAACGCGATAAGTGCCGAAGTCTTCGATGTACACAACCAGGTTATCGAGGTGTGGGAAAGCATGATCGGCAAAGGCGCCGTGCCCGAGGCCAAGGAGCTCGCGCAGAAAATTTACGACCTGGAAAAGAACGAAGCGCTGCGCCTGGCCGATCAGATCACCAGCGTGCAACAGATGTAAGCTTACTTCACACCTCGGCAGGCCGGCGTGTTGCACCGCGCCAGCCCACGCCGCCCTCTTTTCGGGCGCTCCCCCGCCTTTTCAATCGCTCCAAAACTAACTTGAACCTACCGTGCCCGGACTCTACAGCGCGGCGCAGAGGCGTTTGCGCCTGGTGCAGTGAAGTTGGCATCAACCATGCAAAACCTCTTGTGAAGCGGGACGAGTCATCTGCAAGTCATGGCGCATCACAAGCATTGGAGTGGTACTTAGGCGAACTAGGGTTCCGGTCTGCAGGACGCAGATGTCTGGTCCGAGAGTTTTCCGGCTTCCACGGATCAGGAAGCTACACGGCGGGATAAAAGCCCGGGAGATCGTCATGGCGACGCGATCCCGTGCTTTTATCTCACTGTGTAGGAGTGCACACATGACCGTCGCAATGCTGCGTTGCTTTCGCAAGACACTGCTGGGCATCAGCCTGGCAAGCATATCCGCCATCGCACCTCTGGCTGCCCAGGCAGCCGAGACGCTGAAGATCGGAACCGTCGTCTGGGCCGGCTACGGTCCGTTCTATGTTGCTGACGAGCTTGATCTGTACAAGGACCACGGCCTCAACGTCGATCTGCAATTCTTCAACGACCCTGCGTTGATTCCCTCGGCCATTGCCAGCCGGGCAGTCGACGGCGGCATGCTCACCTATGACCAGGTGGTGGGCTCAGTGGCCAAAGGTCTCGAGCACCGCGTGGTGATGCCAATCGATTTCTCCAACGGCGGCGACGCCATCGTGGCGGAAAAGTCGATCAGCTCGATCGCCGACTTCAAGGGCAAGCCGGTTGGCTACAACCCGCTGTCGCCTTCGGACTTTTTGCTTGCCTACGCGCTGCAGACCAACGGCATGACTGAGAAAGACATCCGCCCGGTCAACATGACGCCCGAAGGCATCCCAGGTGCCATGGCATCCGGCAGTCTGCCAGTTGGTGTCACCTACGAGCCGAACGTGTCGCAGATTCTCGGCATGGGCAACGGTGACAAATACCACGTTGTGTATTCCTCCAAGGACGCGCCTGGCCTGATCACCGACGTGCTGGTGTTCGACCAGAGCATGATCGAGAAACGCCCGGAGGCGATCAAGGCGATGATCCAGGGCTACCAGGCAGGGCTCGAGTACATGCAGGCCAATCCGGATGAATCGGCAAAGATCATCGCCAAGGTGCTTGGCGTAACGCCTGAGGAAGCCGTCGAGCAGATGGAAGGTGCTTATAACCTCCCACTGGACGAAATGCCGAAGAGCTTCGAGAAGTCCGACGAGACCACCTCGTTCTACGGTAGCGGAGCGGTCATTGCCGACATCCTGGTCAAGAACCAGCAGATCCAGGCTGCGCCCGACTTCGCCGATACTTTCGACGCGACTTTCGTCAATCAGCTGAACCAGTAAAGCCGGCCCATCGCGGCGGACGCTTTGGTGTCCGCCGCTGCCGAGCGGAGATACCATGAGCAAGACCAAACCCCTCTTTCGCTACGCTGATGGTCAGGTATGGAATAGCGCGGCCATCGCCTACAGTCTGTTTGGCTATGCCGGTGGCATCGCCCTGCTACTGGCGCCGCACTGGGCGGCCAAGGCGGCAGGCGTCGTTCTGCTGGCCCACGCGATGATCATCGCAGCCTATCTGATCCACGAGTTCGCCCACGGCACCATCTTCAGCAAACCGCAGCACAACGCACGTGCCGGCGAAGTCTTCAGCTGGCTGACCGGCGGCTGCTACGCCGATTTTCAGGATCTGCGCAAAAAACACATGCGGCACCACGTGGACCGCGCCGACGTGATCACCTTTGACAGCAAGGCATTCATCAACGGACTGCCGGGCTGGGTGCGCAAGCTGATCCTCGCGCTGGAGTGGGCTTACATACCTGCCGTCGAACTGATCATGCACTTTTACGTGGTTGCGTTGCCGTTTATCAGCCGCAGCGAGAAACATCGTGCCCGGCGCGGCAAGGTCGCCACCGTTCTGTTGATACGCGCCGCGGCATTCGCCGTGCTTGGCTGGCTGTCCATCAGCGCTCTGCTGTTGTATTCGCTGGCCTGGCTGATCATGGTCACCGTCTTGCGCTTTGCTGACGCCTACCAGCACACCTACGATGCCTTCGCGGTACTCGAGGAAGGAAACATACCCGCGGACAAGCTGCGCGATCGCGCCTATGAACAGGCGAATACGTTCAGCAACGTGGTCTCCCTGCGCTGGCCGGCACTGAACCTGCTTCTACTGAACTTTTCCTTCCATAACGCGCACCACGAGAAACCTGTCGCCCCCTGGTATCGGCTACCCAAGCTGCACAATGAGCTGTATGGCGAGGGTTATCGGCAAGTGGTACCGATGCGCGAGCTGCTGTCGAGCTTTCACCGCCATCGCTTGCGCCGGGTCACCGACGATGATTACGGACAGTTCGCTGATGGCCCCAAGCGTGCCGAGAATTTCTATGGCGCGGTCGGCGTCTCGTTTCTGACGGCGGTGTGAGATGAACGCGATCAACTACAACGGACGCACAGTGCTGGTAACCGGAGCGGCCAGCGGTATCGGGCGCGGTCTGGCGCTGGCGTTCGCGCAACAGGGCGCCCGGCTGGAGCTGCTTGATCGTGACGGCGAGCGGCTTGCCGCTGTGCTCGACGAGCTCGCCGGGCTGACCGAAGTGCGCAGCAGCTGTGTCGACCTCGCCGACGATGCATCGGTAGCGTGCTTCGCCGCTGCGCTTGGCCAGCGCTGCGAGCGCCTCGACGTGCTGGTCAACAACGCCGGCATGGAGAAACCGACTCCGCTGGTCGATGCAGCGGCTGACGCCAATACGCGCTGGCAGGCGCAACTGGATAACAACGTGGTCAGCATGCTGCGACTAACGCGAGCCTTGTTGCCGCTGCTGGGCGATGGCAGCAGCGTAATCAATCAGTCTTCCATCTGGGGGCTGAGTGCGGTGGCCGGGTTCTCCGCCTATGTGGCAAGCAAGCACGCTGTCATTGGCCTGACCCGGTCGCTGGCCTGGGAACTGGGCAAGCGACGGATCCGCGTCAACGCGGTATGTCCGGGCTGGATCGCTACCGATGCGGCAATGGCGTCGCTACGCAGCATGGCCACGGTCAGCGGCCGCACTGAAGATGCCGAGCTGGCGCATATCCTGTCGGCTCAGGCGATCCCGGAACTGCTCACCCCGGCCGACCTGGCCGGCACCTTCCTGTTCCTGGGCAGCCCGCTGGCAGCGGCGATCACCGGCCAGGCGCTGGTGGTCAGCCGCGGGGAGATGATGCATTGAGCAGCCAACCCGGCTTCGTCGGCCAACGCATCCTGGTCACCGGGGCGGCGACCGGCATCGGTCGCGCCTGCGTTGGCGTGCTGGCCGCGCGCGGCGCCGAGGTCTGGGCCAACTACCAACCCGGCCAGGCGCAGCTCGCAGGCGAGCTGGTCGAGTCGCTCGAGACGGCGGTCGGCAGGGTTCAGATCATCGAGGCAGATGTGACCGACCCGGTCGCGGTGCAGGCGATGTTCGACCAGGTAACCAGCGAAGGCGCCCTGCATGGGCTGGTCAACAATGCCGGCATCATCCTGGAAAAGCCGTTCCTGCAGACCGACGAGAGCGACTGGAGGCGAGTGATGTCAGTCGATCTCGATGGCGTCTACCGCTGTTGCCGCCTGGCTCTGGAGGGCATGGCCGGCGAGGGCCGCGGGGCGATCGTCAATGTCGCTTCGGATCTGGGCTTTCTCGGACGTGAACGTTACGTTGCCTATTCGACGGCCAAGGCCGGCGTGATCGGGCTGACCCGCGCCCTGGCCCGGGAATTCGCACCGCACATTCGTGTTAATGGCGTGGCGCCCGGGCCGATCGAAACCGCGATGGTGTCACCGGCAAACATGGGTGATGCGTGGATCGCCCTTGAAATCGCCATACCCGCCGCACGCCTCGGTCAACCGGAAGAAGTCGCCGCTGCGGTGTGCTTTTTGCTGTCATCGGAAGCGAGCTACTTCACTGGACAGATACTCGGGCCCAATGGCGGCTCGTGGATGGGTGGCTGATGTTGCTGTTCTGCCTGGCGCCGGTGTGGGCGGTGCTTTGTGGCTGGCTGCTGCTGGCCACGCTCGCAGCGCAGTACGGCGTCACCTATCTGGAAGCCAGCCGCGCCGCGGTCATCATCGTTTTCGAACTGATCGCGGCCGTCCTGTCGGCCGCCTGGCCAGACCAGCCCCAACCTGCCCTGCCGAGGAGTGCAATCTGATGACAAGCGTATTCATGGACCAGATCAGCTGGGTCGAGTATCAGCAGCGAGTCAACGATGGTGCCGTGGTGTTTTTGCCCTGCGGCGCTACCGAGCAGCACGGGCCGCACCTTCCGCTGGGTACCGATGCGCTGCTTTCCACAGCGATAGCCGCAGACGCCGCGCGCCAGGTCGACGGCATCGTCGCGCCGGCCCTGGCCTATGGGTACAAGTCACAACCCAAGTGCGGCGGCGGTCAGCATTTCTGCGGCACCACCAGTCTGGACGGCGCGACGCTGATTTCGCTGGTGCAGGATGCTGTGCGTGAATTCGCCCGGCATGGCGTGAAACGTCTGGTGCTGGTGCTCGGGCACTATGAGAATCAATGGTTCGTTGCCGAAGGCATCCAGCTGGCCCTGCGCGAGCTGGGAACGGCCTGTGAGCTGGAAGTCATGCGTCTGGAGCATTGGGACTATTGCAGCGAACGGACCCTGGCGGATGTTTTCCCGGACGGCTTTCCGGGTTTCGCCCTTGAGCATGCCGCAGTGATCGAGACATCCCTGATGCTGCACTACCATCCATCGCTGGTT
>CAYZFU010000066.1:0-14559 GCA_964477725.1 uncultured Halopseudomonas sp. | reverse complement strand
TGTTTTATTGCTGGTTCGCCCGACGACATTTTCAGCTTTCATGCCGTAGTTGAAAGCAGAGGCGATCTGACGACGCATGCGCTCTGCCATTACCTTCGCACCTCTCTCATGCGTAGGTGACAGAAGCTCCTTGATATGTGCAGGCCGGATTATCGCTGCGTGGAGGGAGAGTATTTCGGGATGCTGGCTTTTCAACTGGCTAGCGACGCGCTTCATTTCGTGCACGGTGCGTTCATCTAGCTTGTCGGTCCTGTCCTGTATGTAATCCAGAAGCAGATCGTCGAGGGTGCCTTTGGCAGCTTCGATTGCAGCGATTCGCTCTGCCTCGACCCGCTGAAGCCGAGCCAGACGCTCCCGCTCGGCTTGGTACTGCACGATATCTCCGTGCTCGGCGGCGAGGCGCGCCAACTCAATGGCACGATCCCGGATCTCGGTCAGCGTGAGTCCCGCCTCCTTTGGTCGTTCCTTGTAGCTGCCTATGCTGATCTTCTTCCGCTTTCCGTCCAGCGAATACCGATAGCTTGCGGTGATCGTTCCACTGGGGTTGCGCTCGAACAAAACTGCGCCTTTACCTCTGCCCGGAACCGAGTCCGTGATGGTGACTCCGGTTCGAAGTGCTTTGAGCTCTTCCGGGCGTACCATTCGAGCAAAATTCTGAGCCATGGATCGCTGAATACTCCGTTTCAGGGTACCACTACAGGTACCACTTGTTTTGAGATAATCTGGAATTCGGTGAAACCAATAGAAACAAAAAACACGTTTCAACTATCTGATATATAACAGAAAAACGGATAATAGGCTACTTGGCGGAACAGAATGGAATGGTGAATAAATTGCCTTGTAATCAGTAGGTCCCGGGTTCGACTCCTGGTGCCGGCACCATATAAAACAAAGGTTTACCCGAAAGGGTAGGCCTTTTTTTTGCTCTGAAATCGGAGCGAAGTACGATCGGGGAAGGAGATCGCTCCAAGGGCGTTTCTCGGGGTTGCTACTGTCGAGGCCAGTCCGGCCCGTGATCGATAGCTATTTCCCACTTGAGCAGCTTGCCGATGGGTTCAATCACGAGTTCAGAGGAGGGCGCCTCGGCAAATATCGGCCTGGATTGGTAATCAAAGCGGTTGCGCTGCAAGCCAGTCGGCCAACATGCCAGGCAGCATCGGACGGGCAATATGGTATCCCTGTCCTTCATGGCAACCCCAACCTTGCAACAAATCGAGCGTAGGTGCGTCTTCGATTCCTTCAGCTACGACGCGGTAGCCGAGGCGAGACGCCAGTTCGATAACCGCCTGTACCAGCCGCCTGTTTTTTTCGTGAGTATGCAGGTTCTGCAAGAAAGACTGGTCAATCTTCACCGTCGTGGCAGGGAGGTCGCGTAGATAGGTCCAGTTGCTGTAGCCGCTGCCAAAATCGTCAATCGCGATCTCCACGCCCAGCTCGTAAATCCGTTGAATCTGCTCATGAACGGCCTGGGGTTTGTTTATCAACGCGGTTTCAGTAAATTCCAGCTCAAGGCCGGTCGCCTTGATACCGTATTGCTTGATTAGCGCGGCAAGCTCATCGGTGAAGGCAGTGCTTTCCAGGTCGGTAGCGGAAATATTGATCCCTACCTTGATGCTGAGCCCCTGCGACTGCCAAACGGCAGCCTGGCCTATGGCAGCGTGAAGGACCTTCATTGTGATGGGACCGATCAGCGCAGTTTTTTCTGCAAGCGGGATAAATTCACCGGGCCCGATCGGGCCAAGCACTGGGTGCATCCAACGTAACAGCGCTTCGACAGATGTACAGCGTCCCGAATCCAGATCGATGCGCGGCTGGAAAACCAGATGTAGCTGATCATCAGACTGCAGCGCCTCGGTCATCGCCGAGAGCAGCATGAATGCCCGCTGCTGGGCATGATCCAGGCGTCTGTCGTACCACTGCCAGCCTACCTGACGGTCTCGCGCATCGTCAGCCGAACTTATGACGAGCCGCAGCCAGTCTTCATTCTCGGCTTGATCAGGATGAATCGACACGACGCCAATCCCTGCCTGCATCTGGATGGGGATGCCGTTGCTGTTCACCGGCGTGGTCATGTCGTCGAGGATGCGCTGAAAAAGCGAAGGGCCATCGTTAGCCTGTATCTCATCCAGGAGGAAGGCGAAGCGCGTAGAGCTTATTTTGTACAGGGCGCAACCCTCGGGCAGCAGCGCCTGCAGTCGACGCTTGATAGCCAGAATCAGCTCGTCGGAAAAGCTGTACCCGAGCGCCTTGACGATGTCGTTGAGAAAAAGCGGCGCGATAACGTCAACGGCGGCCACGGTGCATCCGCTGCCGCTACGGAGCCTTGAACTGATCCTCTGCTCGAGCATCACCCGATTGAAGAGCCCGGTCGGTTGATCCACGAAGGTCGCATGGCGCAAATTCATGATGCGCTGCATGGTCAAACCGGCAAAGTGGTCGAGCAATGCTAGCTCGCGCTTCTCAAGCGGAGGGCGTGGCTTGGTGTCGATGATACACACACTGCCCAGGCCAAGGCCGTCGCTGGTGGTAAGCGGAACGCCGGCGTAAAAACGTATATTTGGCTCGCCAGTGACGAGCGGGTTGTCGGCAAACCGCGGATCCGAGAGGGCATCGGGGACCTGAAAAGGCTCGTCACCGAGTATCGCATAAGCGCAGAACGAATCGCGGCGAGGCGTCTGGCGCACCGGAAGGCCGACGCTAGCGCGGAAAAACTGGTGATGCTCATCCACAATAGAGATCAGCGCGATAGGTACCTGGAAGGTCTCCGCCGCCATTTTGACGAGACGCTCAAAGACGGGGTCAGACGAGCTTTCCAGCAGGCATAGCTCCTCGATGCGGATAAGCCGCTGAGCTTCGTTATGCGCCACTGGAGGTCCTTCGGTCATAAAAACGCTTCCATTCAAAAAGCCAGCTTTCGGTCGGCCACAGGACAGAGCTGGACTGGCGGCCTGACAGGTAGGTAAGCCTCGGAACGAGGTGCGAAACTCTAGCAAACGAGTACCGGAAATGCAGCGGTGTTTCCGAGGCATTATTTTTTCCGTAGACGAACGGCGGTTTCGCATTTTACCCAGGCCTTTTCCGTGCCACTGCAGACTCTGGCAGTGGACAAGTTATGGATTCCCGTTCGTTTGTGGCGCCTGTGGTTCACCTGTATTTCCATGACTCGCCATGACAGCTGCCGGTTGGTAGCGGCTTCTCCATGCTTTGCTGTAGCGAAGCGTGCAATTTCAGGACGGCGAAGCAGGGCAGAAAACCGGATTCCATTGTCGGCCGGCTCACGCCGATCTGTCGAAGTACTGGATTTCTGCTCCTTTCATCCCGGCGCGTTCCCATGGGACAATCTCACATACGGCGAACGGCGCCGGCATGCACCATCCGATACCACTAGCCACTCCTGAGCAGGGCAGCTGAGCTCGTTTCGTTCTGTTTTCCACAAACCAAGGTGCCATATGACAGCAGATCTGGGTGGCGTGCTCGACAGGCTTGCTGTGACAATCAGTGACAGCACTGGCCTCGAGGAGCTTGTTCGTCCGTTCCTGGAAATCCTCGAAGACGTGACAGGGCTCGAATCCACGTATCTGACGCGTATTGACGAAGCCGATAGCCTGCAACACATCGTTTTCTCCCACAATACCAAGACTCAGCGTCTGAACATCCCCGAAGGTCTGTCGGTTGATTGGGCGGATACCCTCTGTAAGCGGGCGCTGGACGAGCAGACTCCGTTCTCCGACGATGTAGCCAGTTGCTGGGGTGATTCGCAAGCGGCACGCGAGCTCGGGATCAGCACCTATTTGAGCGAGCCAGTCCGAGTCGGCGAGGGCGAATTGTTTGGCACGCTATGCGGTGCGAGCGGCTCGCGCGTTCTAGTCAGCGCCGAAGCCAGGCGATTGCTATCGATGTTGGCCAAGCTCATAGCTCGTCAGATCGAGCGTGACAGACTCCTGGAGCGGCTGCAGAAGGAGAACCTGGCATACAGCCAACAGGCGCTAACAGATCCCTTGACCGGCATCCCCAACCGCCGTGCGCTGATGCAGGAGCTCGCCAGAGCCCTCGCTGGGGCTCGTCGAGCCGCAGCTCCGTTACAGCTCGCGTTTATCGACCTGGACGGGTTCAAGAAGATAAATGACCGCTACGGGCACGATGCGGGCGATCGCTTCTTGATGCAATTCGCTCGAAAACTTACCGGGGGGCTACGGGGGAGCGACTTTGTCGCTCGTCATGGTGGCGACGAATTCGTAGTCTTCGGGCCAAGCTCTGGCGCTGAGCTCGATGATTGTCGCGAGGCAGTCCTCAAGCGATTGCAGGACATTACAACCGGAACGTATCGTCTGAATGATGAGGACATCTACTATGCGGGCCCCAGCATAGGCGTCGTTACCTCTCTTCCCGGCGAGGCGGATCCTGCAGCATTCATCGCTCGGGCAGATGCGGTTATGTACTGCGCTAAAAAATCTCGCGGTGCAGGCCGTTAAGCGGAATACAACGTGCCTGCTCGGCCGTTGTTCCGAAGTGGCGGCCGCTATAGTTGCCGGCTTTACCGGCAGAATCGAGTGTCTGTACGGTTCACCCGCGACATCACGGCGCCCCTCCCCGGGAGTGACGTGCGGGCCGACCTTGCCGAGAGGCATCGGATGGGCCTTTCCGCGCTGCGGCTCGTCGCCGGGGAAGGGCTAGGCAACCAGCGTTTAGCCGGTCAGGCCACCTTCAAAGCGTCCGCAATGATCTCCAATGACTCCAGGCGCTTGTGCGGATCAAACACGTCACAAACAATCATCAGCTCATCCGCTGCGGTGTCTTCGATAAGCTTTTGCAAACCCCTGCGAACGCTTTCACGGCTACCGATGACACTGCAGCCGAGCATCTGCCCTGCCTGAGCCTTTTCCTGCGGGGTCCAGTAGGTCTCGATATCTTCGATCGGGGGCTGCATCAGTCCACGTGCTCCGCGAAACAAGTCAGCAAAGGACATCTGTTGAGAGGTGGCGAGATAACGGGCCTCCTGATCCGTTTCCGCTGCGATCA
The DNA here is from genome assembly GCA_964477725.1 of uncultured Halopseudomonas sp. GTDB lineage: Bacteria > Pseudomonadota > Gammaproteobacteria > Pseudomonadales > Pseudomonadaceae > Halopseudomonas. Next base: position 9,540 of record CAYZFU010000066.1, on the reverse strand, counting down.
CGTTCACCCCGATGAGTGCGTATGGCTTGTCCAACTGCGCGGAAGGTCGGAACGTCGAGCGGTAAACCTCCAATGCCTGATAGAGCGCCTGGGGCGCGAAATGCGATGCGAAGCCATAAGGCAACCCCAGCCTCGCCGCCAGCTGAGCTCCAAACAGGCTCGACCCGAGTATCCACAGAGGCACGTTGGTGCCGGCGCCAGGTACAGCCTCGATACGTCGACCGGCCTCCCTGGGCCCAAGAAAAGCCTGTAACTCCAGAACGTCCTGCGGAAAATGCTCTGCACTGGCCGCATCGCGGCGCAGGGCGCGCAACGTCATTTGGTCCGTCCCCGGCGCACGGCCCAGTCCGAGATCGATACGTCCCGGAAAAAGTGTCTCCAAGGTACCAAACTGTTCGGCAATCACGTACGGGGCATGGTTGGGCAGCATGATGCCACCTGCACCCACGCGGATACTGCTGGTCCCACCAGCGATGTGCCCAATGACGATTGAGGTAGCGGCGGTGGTAACGCCGGGCATATTGTGATGCTCGGCCACCCAGATGCGACGGTAACCCAGATGCTCGGCATGCTGAGCCAGCGCCCGCGCCTCATCAAGAGCGGTGCGTGCGTCTGAGCCTTGGCGCACCCGGCCAAGTTCGAGGACAGAAAGGGGGGTCATGGGACGGTTTTCCATTCGTTTATGCAGAGTCGCCTGCCGGAGGCGACATGCGATTTCATTCAACACCAGGCTCGCGCATCACCGGTGCCAACCGCTTCGGCGACGCGCGCCCTGATTGTTTTTCAGGCGGCCTTTAGAGCCGCCATGCCGATAACGAAACGATATTTTACATCGCTCCTGAGCATGCGCTCGTGGTGTGGCCGGGTCAAAAGCGGCCTATACGACGACATCATTCATGGGGGCTCCTTTTCGCTGCGTATCGAGAGGAGATCGGTCTTTCCGGCGAGCTTGAAATGGATCGGCGGCATGGTTCGGCTCGAGATGACTGAACGGCCCGGCGCCAGGAGCCGGGGGCGGGGCGTTAGAGCAGCCAATTGGTTACTCCCTCAGCGCAGCGGATTTGTCTGGTCAACAGCCTGCTCTCGAGCTTAGTTGGTGCAATTGGGGGGCCGGAAGGTTCCCTTTGAAGCTACCGCTGGCGTTTTTCGGTCAGCGAGCGGAACACTGCTACAGCTCTTTGCTGCGCGGCAGCGCAGGGCTACTGGCTCACGCGACGCCACGGAGCCGGCAGATTTCTGCTATAGGTGAACTAGCCGGGGACTGCCGAAGATTCCCTACATATCAACGATGATATTGAGGTCTCGTCATGGATCGCGACGTATATCAGTCCGCTTACCCGATGTTTCTGTCCGGCGGCGGGGAGATGGGAAGCCGGATTCGCGCCCATGATTGGAGCAGGTCACCGCTAGGCCCTGCCGAAAACTGGCCGGCTGCGTTGCAGTCTCTGATCCGGGTCGCGTTGAGCGCCAACCAGGCGATGTACGTAGCCTGGGGCTCCAGCCTGGTCCTGCTTTACAACGATGCCTATGCCCAAATCCTGAGCGAGAGACATCCAGGCGCCCTGGGCAAGTCCTTGCTGGACGTTTGGCCTGAAAATCAGGATGAGCTTGGCCCGTTGATCAGACGGTTATACGCCTGCGAGCCCGTCCAGGTCGATGATGTCGCCTCGCTGGTTCAGCGCTGCGGTCGCTCAGAACAGGCGTATTACTGTTTTTCGTACACACCCATACCTGACGACTCCGGTGCTATGGTCGGGCTCCTCTGCACCGCCATTGAAACCACAGCTCACGTTTTGGCTCGTCGCGAACTCTCTGATCAGCTGGCGAAACAGCAAAGGTTGCTTGAACAGGCGCCAGGTTTCAGCGCCTTTCTGGCAGGGCCTGAACATGTTTTTGCTTTCACCAATAGCGCATACAAACGCCTTTTTGGCGAAAGGAATTACATCGGAAAAAGTGTGCGCGATGCGTTTCCCGGGCTGGAAGGACAGGGCGTTTATGAGCAACTGGCTTGCGTATACGAGACTGGCCAACGCTTTCGCGCTGAGGGCGTTTCCGTCCACTTGGCGCAGTCGGGCGAGATGGGTCCGGTTGATGTGGTGCTCGATTTCATCTATGAACCGGTGGTCGATGAGACAGGCGTCATCGGGGTTTTCGTTGAGGGCTACGACGTAACCGAAAGGCAGCGAGCGCAGGAAGCATTGCGAACCAGCGAAAAGCTCTTCAGTACGTTGGCGCAGACGATACCGAGCCATGTCTGGATGGCTAAGCCCAGTGGCGAGATTTATTGGTTCAACGAAAGCTGTTACCAGTATTACGGGGTCGGCCATGGGGAGCTGTCCGACGGCAAGGTTTCCCAGTACTTTCATCCCGACGATCGTCCCATCCTGCTAGAGAAGTGGAAGGCAGCCCTAACGTCAGGCGAAAAATACGAAGCCGAAAAAAGAATTCGGCGCGCTGATGGTGCATACCGCTGGCATCTGGCTCGCGCCGTCCCGGTAAAGGACGAAGAAGGCCGGATATTGCTTTGGATCGGTACAAGCACCGATATCGAGGACCAGAAGCGTATCGCTGCGGATTTGTCACTGCTGAACGAGGAGTTGGGCCAGCGCGTCGAGGAACGCACTGCTGAGTATGATCGGGTTTGGCGTAACTCGAGAGATCTGCTGATGGTTCTCGGAGTAGATGGTATCTACCGCGCGGTCAATCCTGCCTGGGCCAAGATACTCGGGTTCGAGCCAGAAGAAGTGGTCGGTCGCAGCTTTCTGGAGTTCATCTGGCCTGAGGACACTCAGTTAACCAGAGAAGCACATGACCAGGCGATTCTCAGTCGCCAGCTTACTGATCTGGAAAAGCGCCATAAGCACAAGGATGGCAGCTACCGCTGGATTTCCTGGCACACCGCTACCGAGGGGGATCGCGTGTATGGTTACGGTCGCGATATCACCACCCAGAAAGAGCAAGCTGCGGCGCTTCGACAGTCAGAAGAGCGGCTCCACCAGGCGCAGAAGATGGAAGCTGTGGGGCAGCTTACCAGCGGCATTTCCCACGACTTCAATAATCTCCTTGCAGGCATCATCGGCGCGCTCGATCTGATACAGACTCGCTTGGCCCAGGGAGAGCTGGAGAAGTTGGACGTCTTCGCGTCAGGCGCTATGCAGGCGGCTCAGCGTGCCGCCAGCCTGGTCAACCGTTTGCTCGCGTTTTCCCGCCGGCAACCTATCGATCCGCGGATTGTTGATGTGGCGGTGGAGCTAGCTGGCATGGAGGAGCTGATCCGTCGAACGATACCGCATCACGCCTTTGAACTGATTATCGAAGAAGGGCTAGGGCCCGTTCGATGTGACCCCAGTCAGCTGGCCGCTTCCGTACTCAACCTGGCGATCAATGCCAGGGACGCCATGCCGGAAAGCGGAAGATTGCTCATCGAGGCGAGAAGCGTACACATCCCTCGGCTGCTCGGCGCACCGCAGACAGACGTTGCGGCCGGAGATTACGTAGCAATCAGTGTCACCGACACCGGAACAGGTATGCCGGCTGAGGTTCGCGAGCGGGTATTCGAGCCATTTTTTACAACCAAGCCGCATGGCCAGGGTACCGGGCTTGGCCTGTCGATGGTGTATGGCTTCGCTCGGCAGAGCGAGGGAGACGTCAGAATCCGATCTGAGGAAGCGAAAGGCACCACAATTACCATCTACCTGCCTCGCTACTGAGCGAACACGGCGCCTCTCACCGCCAGTGTGATGGCTCATCGGGACCGCACCTGCATCCGCGAGGCGATCCGCTGCTGGCGAGGAAGCGGTCGTTCAGAACGGCTGGACCCACAAGCGTAGCAGGCGTGTAACGCTATTTTACGTTGCCAGGGAAGCCAGTTTTGGCCGCGGCTGCTTGGTCTTTTCGGTTACATTGGCCCGGATGCAAAAAACACGGGAGACCAGATGGAAGCGATCATTCAATCAGCATTCGGAGAAGTCGCAGCGCTGCTGGTGCTGGCAGCGGTGATCGGGTTTCTTGGGATCTTGCTCAGACAACCTTTGATCGTCAGTTTCATCGCCGTCGGCCTGATCGCCGGCCCGTCGGCACTCGACCTTGTGCGCTCCACTGAGCAGATCGATCTGTTGTCTGAACTGGGCATCGCGGTGCTGTTGTTTCTGGTGGGGATCAAACTGGATGTGAGCCTCGTGCGCTCGCTCGGCGCCGTGTCGCTACTCACCGGTCTGGGTCAGGTCGCCTTCACGTCCATTTTCGGTTATCTGATCGGTCTGGCTCTCGGGCTGGGACACGTGACAAGTATATATGTGGCCGTAGCGCTGACGTTTTCCTCTACCATCATCATCGTCAAGCTCCTGTCCGACAAGCGCGAAATCGACTCCCTGCACGGGCAGATCGCGCTGGGCTTCCTGATCGTCCAGGATCTAGTGGTGGTGCTCGCGATGATCGTTCTGTCGGCTGTCGGCATCGGTAGTGCCAGCGGTGAGGATGCCGGACATGGCGGACCCATCGCTACCGTATTCATGTCAGGGATCGCCCTGATCGCGCTCGTTGCGCTCTTTGTGCGCTACGTCGCCAACCCACTGACCGAGCGTCTGGCCAGCGCGCCGGAGTTACTGGTGATTTTCGCCATCGCGCAGGCCGCAATGTTCGCAGCGATCGGCGACCTGGTCGGCCTGGGCAAGGAAGTCGGCGGCTTGCTGGCTGGCGTATCGCTTGCTTCCACGCCCTACCGTGAAACAATCGCCGCACGTCTCGCGCCCTTGCGAGACTTTCTGCTGCTGTTTTTCTTCATAGCGCTCGGGGCTACCCTCGATCTGTCGCTGCTGGGCACGCATGTCGTCGCTGCGGTGATCTTTTCGCTATTCGTGTTGATCGGCAATCCATTGATAGTGCTGTCGATCATGGGCGCAATGGGTTATCGAAAGCGCACCGGCTTTCTGGCCGGCTTGACCGTTGCGCAGATCAGCGAGTTCTCGTTGATCTTCATTGCGATGGGCGTCTCGCTCGGTCATCTCGGAGAGGACGCGCTCGGCCTGGTGACAATGGTCGGGCTGGTCACCATCGCCGTATCGACCTACATGATTACCTACTCGCATCAACTCTATGCGCTGTGCGAACCGATGCTCGGCTTTTTCGAACGCCGCGGCACCCCACGCGAACCCGGTGAGGTACAAGCCCAGCGCGCACAGGGCTATGACATTGTCATTTTCGGCCTGGGTCGATTTGGCACAGCGATCGGGCTACGGTTGCGCAAGCGGGGCATCCGCGTCCTTGGGGTGGATTTCAGTCCCGCTGCGGTGCAGCGGTGGCGCGAGCTAGGTCTTGAGACGCGCTTTGGTGACGCAACGGACCCCGAATTCATATTCGAATTGCCGCTTGGCAGCGCCAAATGGATCGTTTCCACGGTACCGATCCATCCCACCGGGCTGAGCCATGAGGATACGCGCAGCACCTTGATCCAACTGAGCCGGGGCGCCGGGTTTCGCGGGCGCGTTGCTGTAGCGTCGCATCAGGCGAGCGATACCGAAAGACTCTTTACCGCGGGAGCCGATCTTGTGCTCGAACCCTTCCAGGACGCCGCGGACCGAGCTGCAGACCTTTTGTCGGCGCAGCGCAGCGACGACGCCTAGATGATCGAAAGCACAGTCACCGCATGCCCCGGCCCATGGGTCGGGAGATGCTGCCGTTGAGCTCCCCAGCGGCCTTACAAGGTAAGGCGGATCGCAGCGCAGCGTCGTCTGACCCTAAAAAATATTTCAGCCAGGCGATATCGCGACGCGTTGCTTGAGCTGCGCAAACCACAGGGTCGGGAAATAAAGAACCGTCGACAGCATGACGGCCCATAGCCATATCGCTTGCAAGCTATCGAAGCCGTAATAATCTCCGTGATTCAGACCCCAGATCCCCACTGCACTCGGCACGGATTTATCCCCAGGCAACCAATCGAGCCGTGGCGTCGGATTGCTGGAGCGAGTCGCCGGATCGCCAGACGACACGGCAATGCGTGGTCCAGGCACGCGCTAGGCAGGGACCTGGGAAGCGCTCGGGTCGGAGGCCGCCGGTAAGACACGCTTGAGGATGTCTGCCAGCGTGACCACACCGCGAAGCCCGTTCACGTCCATGACGATAGCCAGCTGCACGCTCGCCTTGCGCATGCGCGCAAGCGCCTCGTAGACCGGCGTGTTAGCTTCCAGCAAGAAGGCCTTTCTGGCCAGTTCGTGTGCGGGGCGGGTCGGTGAGTCGAGCAAAGTGTCGCGCACGTGGACCACGGACGGCAGCGCCCCCTCTTCGCCGAGTATGAGGATTCGCAAATGGCCAGACTGCATAGCCGCAGCGCGCACATCCGCGACGCTGGCGCCTCGTATCACATGCACCGGCACGTCATCTTCGACCAGCAGCGCTTCGACTGGAAGCGTACCCAGATCGATCAGACTTGAAAGCTGTTGCTGCATCTGCGGCTTGAGTGTGCCAACCTCGGCGGAGTGCTCGACAAGCTGGCGGATGGTGTTGATATCGCGACCACCCACGGCTGCGCTTTCGACCGGCTCGACGCCCGATGCCTTCACCAGTCGGTTGGCGATCCGGTTGACCCAGGCAAGCAAGGGACGGAGCGGCCAGATATAGGCGCGCGAGATCAGTCCGATGGACAGCGCGGAACGCTCCGGATGGGCAATGGCCCAGGACTTTGGAGCCATCTCGCCAACCACCAGGTGCAGAAAGGTCACCACGAACAGCGCCAGGCCGAATGCAATACCGCCTGCTGCCCAGTCGGGAAGGCCCCAAGCAGTGAAGACCGGGTGAAGCCAGTAATCGACGGCAGGCTTGGTGACCGCGCCCAGGGCGAAGGTACAGAGCGTAATGCCCAGCTGCGCGCCGGCCAGCATCAGGGTCAGATCATTCATGCCGCGCAACGCAGCACGAGCCGATGCGCTGTCAGCCGCCATGTCTTCGAGACGATGACGACGGGCACCTAGCAACGCAAATTCGATGATGACAAAAAAGGCACTGAGCGCGATCAGCACGACCGTCGCGACGGTAACCAGCAGCGGATCGTTCATTGCTCTTCCTCTTGCAGCGGCGAAGCGACCAGCCGGACGCGGACTGATGTCGGAACGTGTCGCTCGATGCGCAATACGTCGATCATGAGTCGATGTTTCATGGGTTCGTCGGCCACCAGCTCGGCCGGATCGACTGGCAGATCGATGCTTACCGTGTCACCTTCGCCAGGGAGCGCGCCCAGCTCGGCGATGAGCATGCCAGCGATCGTCTCGGCGTCCCCCGGCGGCAGGTCGTAGCCGATGGTGCGCCTGACTTCGTCGAGGTGCACGTCGCCCTCCATAAGCCAGGTATCCTCGCCTTCGGGAATCACCGCTTCGCCGCTCTGGGCGTCATGTTCGTCAGTGATCTCGCCGACGATCTCCATCGCGAGGTCCTCGATGGTCAGCACGCCGGCGAATCCACCATACTCGTCGATAACGCAGGCGAGCTGATTGGTGGTTTGCACCAGCTGGTCGAGGGCATCGGGTAAACGCATCAAGGTAGGTAGCACCTTGGCCGGCCTCATCAGCGATGCGACAGTATCGTTCACGTCGCCGGTGGCCAGGCGAGCAAGCACGTCGGCAAGGTGGACGACGCCCACCGGCACGTCATCGTCGTCGATAACCGGGTACCGGGTGTGCGCGCTGGCCATCAGCGAACGAAGTTCGTCGAGTGTCGTGTCAGGGTCGACCCAGTCGACTTGCGAGCGAGGCACCATGGCGTGTTCGACGTTGCGCTGTGGAAAATCCAGGATGCGATCCATCATCAGCGAAAGCTCGACGGGCAGATCTCCGCTTTCTCTCGAGTCAGCGATGATATGCGGCAGGTCCGCATCGGAGGCGCTGACGTCCAAATCATGAACGGGCTCTATGCGCAGCAGTCGCAAAAACAGGTTGGCGGCTTTGTCGAAGAAATTGATCAGCCAACCGAACGCAGTCATATACAGCAAGGTCGACCGAGCCAGCGCGAGCGACATCGGTTCGGGATTGGCGATAGCCAGGTTCTTCGGATACAGCTCGCCTATGATCATCTGGAATATGGTTGCCGCAACCAGAGCCAGCCCTGTGCCGACGGCAATCCCGGCTTCGGCTGATACACCGCTTCCGGCCAGCAATGCCCCCAGTGATTCGCCGACCAGCGGCTCTGCCACGTAACCAACAAGCAGTCCGGTGATGGTAATGCCGAGTTGGGCGCCGGACAGCATGAAGCTGGTGCGCTTGGTAACGTCCAGCGCACGCGCCGCGGACGCATCGCCCGCCGCTGCCAGCGCCGCAAGCCGGGTGCGGTCCACCGCCATGTAGGCGAACTCCTGCGCGACGAAGTACCCGTTCGCAGCGATAATCGCCAGGATGACGAGGATTCCGAGTAAAAGGGTAATGACGGGTTCGATCATGGCGTCCTCCAGCTCAAGCAGAGGAGCGGGTGAGGACAGGGTCGTGCGGGGTCAGGGTCCACGAAGGGGTCCATGCTGAAAGGGAATAAGAGCATACTGCCGTTGGCCTCGTGGCGTCTAGCTCGACAATCTTTGCGAAATGTGGCAGCAAGCGAACACCCCCTGCTGGCGCCGATCGCTTGCTGCGCCGGGCTCGAACCGAAACCTGGCGCAACCTGTGCGTCGTCGGATCCCGCTTAGTAGCATAGCCTTCGTCAGACTTCCGGTGTGGCCATCTCGGTGCCATGCAGCAGGTGATGGCGCTCTTATCTGATACACGTTCGAACGACCGATCCGCCCCAGGCCATGGCCCGCGGGCGCGCTTTTAGCAGGAGCCGATACGGAACGTGCTGCGTCAACGAAAGCGGGACGCTCGTTCTGGTGCGTTCATTGCTCACCCAGCTCGCGAAGGAGCCTGCTTCCGAGTATCAGGGCCCCCAGCAGGTAAGCCAGGCCACCCCATCCCACCATGAGCATGCCGCCAAGGGCCTGGTCATCCAGCGCTTCGAAGCCGAATGCGCCGAGGCACAACTCCGGTGGGTAAATCAGCGTTGGCGCCAGGATAAGCAGCATGCCCAGCATGGTCATATGGACGAATGTCAGGAAGAAGCCGAAGATTGCCAGCGCGATGGCACCGGGCGTGCGGGTGGCAAACGCCAGAATCCAGACCGCCAGCCCAACGGCGAGGAAGCTGACCTGCTGGAGCAGGAACACCCACAGATTGCGAGCAGCGGCTTCGTGCAGAGACGGGGCATGCCATCCCCAGACGACCACCATTTCGAACAGAAACGCTGCGATTGTCCAGGCGCCGATGTGACCGGGCCTGTCGACGCGCAGGCCCGCGCGCGATAAGCCGACCGCCAATAGCGGGGCGACCAGTGCTACCAGCCCCAGATGCAGGATCATGTGTGCGGAAAACGCAGTGCGACTCATGGCTGGCAATGGGCCGAGCCAGAGGCCGGCGAGCAGAGCGAAACCGAGTGCCAGCGGCCAAAGGGCAGTCGTGCGGCGCTCTGACGCGATCGTCTCCGCGGGCGAGCCGCCAGGCAGGGCGCGTTGGTTCATTGCCCGGGCCTGTC